>JAITRG010000001.1 GCA_031288515.1 Tannerellaceae bacterium | reverse complement strand
TTCCCCGGCGCCTGCCACCGGAGCAGTTTGACGAATAAAGAGGTTACGGAGGTAGATATGGCTAAGGGCGAGTATGCCGTCTTCGATCACCTTGTAGAGGAACTATCCTGCATCCGCTTGGAAGCGGGACGCACGTTCACCGCAGGCTTCTGCAAGAGTATGGTGGCCTGCGGGGATTACCTCTACTTGATGGTGTATAACGAAGACGGTCATGCCGTTTTCGTTTACGAGCGAAGCGGGAGATTAGTCCGGGAGATTGTCTTTCACGATATCTTCCCGTTAAGCGCATGCCTTGTTGAGCCGGAGCGGAAAGAGTTGTGGATTGTCAGCTCTCTCCGCGTGTTGAACAGGTATGAAGCAGACGGCGCCTTCCTGGGTCGTGACACCTTGCCCTTTCCCTGCGCCGCCATGGCGGTGGCAGGCGATGGAGCATACCTGGTTTACGACGGGAACATCAACAAAGAGTGGAGCCATTCGATAGCCCTGAGCAGCCTGACGTCGGTGGAAGGCTATTTCCTTCCTAAACCCGGTGCTGCCCAAGTAAACACCTCCCGGAGCCTGTTCGCCCCGGACGCTGCCGGAGGCTGTTTTGTCCAATTGCCGTACAACGATACGATCTATTATTACAACCCGGAAACAAAAACGATGAAGCCGCATTACCACCTCGATTTTCACGGCGACTTCCTGACCCGGCATCAATTCCCGCCCCAGGGCTTCACAGACCGGGAGATGAGCGAGATTATAAGCAAGCGCACCTATATTCATGCTACGTACAGTTTCTGCCTGGCCTCCGGGAGACTGTTCTTCAAACCGGAAGGCAAGCGCAACGACCTTTGTGCAATCCACCTTGCCGACCATTCGCTGTTGTTCTTTGACTGTCTGTTCGACCGCTATCCGCTCAAAACCTACAATCCGTTCGCCGGGAGCGATGCCGAACATCTGTACGCCGTTGTGAAAGAGAGCGACCTGGTGCAATATTTCCGAACCAACGCATCAACCTACCCGGCTATCCGGCAATTACTACCCTCGTTGAAAACCGATGGAGAGGATACGGTGCTGCTTGTGATTAAAATAAAAGAATAAACCGATGAAAAGAATGCTTATTGTATGCACCGCCTTCGTATGTCTAACATTCTCCTGCACGCCGGAAAAGGACGGGGGCCTTACCCTGTTCGGGAACCTCGCCTTGCCGCGGGAGATGCACCCATCGCTGTCGTCGCTGTTTACGCCCAACTATGCGATCACGCCGCTGGAGACTACCGCGGAATGTCTGGTTGGCCGAATGGATAAGATAAAGAAGTTCCGGGGCGATTATTACATCCTGTCGAACGGCCGGTCGATCCTCCGGTTCAGTAATGAAGGGAAATTCCTCGCTTCCCTCGACCGACAGGGGCCAGGGCCGGAAGATTATCACCGCATCGAAGACTTTGATGTATATCAGATAGAAGATGAAACCGAAATCTGGGTGTCCGACAACCGGAACCTGAAAGTATACGACGCCGCCAACGGCACATTCAAGCATAAGATAGCTTACCCTTTTGTGATCCATAAGTTCAGGCGACTGAACAACGCGCATATCCTGCTGCTCACCGGGCAAAGCGATTATTCCCTCACGCTGACGGACGAGAACGGGAATATCCTGTCGGAATACCTCAAGCGTGAGATCCCGTTCCTCATGTTCCGTCCCGTACAGTTCATTTCCCATGCCGGAGGCTTCCTGTACCAACTGGGGATATCCGATTCGTACGTATCGTTTGATCCTGCATCGGAGACATTCACACGGGGAAGGCTCTCGATTAATCCCTCCTACCTTTCCGCCAAGCGCTTGCTGGATCAGTTCGACCGTTACGGCATGGATTTCATCGGCGAGGCAAACAAGGGAAGCTACATCAGCAACCTGTCCGTATACCGCGATATAACCTGGGCGAACATCCGGCATGATGCAAAGAACTACTTGGTAAAAGTCGCCCCGGACGGAGTGGTGTCAACGGTCTTTTCGAAGGATTCCCGGATCGCAAACGATCTGTTCGGAATAGACGAGAGCGCCTTTATATCAACCGTCACTATGTGCGAAAGCGACAACAGCGCCCTCCTGTATATCGAAGCATCCGTCGTTGCCGACCGGGAGTCTCCCCTTATGGGCAAAGACGGAAATCCTTTCCACTGCCGGCAAGACGACAATCCCTGTATCCTTGAGTTTTTCTGATAACGTTCATAAAACAGAGGAAAAAGCAGGGCGGTAGGGGAAAAAGCAGGTATATCCCGCGAGGAACACACTCACAAATCCTTATTTTTATGTAAGTTTGCGGGAAACTCAAACAAAAGAAAAATGAATGATCCAAATGTAATGAACTGAGCAGCCGATAATATCCGTATCCTGACTGCCTCTATGGTGGAAAAAGCCAAGCCCGGACACCCGGGCGGCGCTATGGGTGGCGCCGACTTTATTCATGTGCTGTTCTCCGAATTCCTTGTCTACGATCCCCTGAACCCGCAATGGGAAGGACGGCTTCTTCCTCGACCCCGGACATATGTCGCCTATGCTCTATGCCGTGCTGGCACTGGCCGGTAAATATTCGATGACGGAACTGGCGGCTTTCCGCCAGCTGCATACCGGACAATTTCCTTATACTGCTCTTGCGTATAATAACCGCCTTTACGGCCATTGTCAGGCATGGCGGCGCCGACCCCGGTAAGCGCCGGATACTTTTTGATTTCTACGCGCCAGCCTTGATTATCGGTCAGGTGCCAGTGCAGCACATTCATTTTATACAATGCCAGCAAATCGATCATTTGTTTTACTTCATCTATTTCAAAGAAGCAACGCGATACGTCGAACGACATGCCTCTCCAGGCAAACTTCGGACCGTCGTTTATTACCAGCGGGGCGATTTTACAGGCATTCCCTTCTTTCGGGCTACCGTTTATCAGTTGGCGAAGCGAACTTACTCCGCGGTAAACGCCTTCGGGAGAGGTAGCGGTTATTTCAATCTTCCTGCCTTCTATGAGCAGTTTATAGCGTTCGCCGGCAGGGTTGCCGTCTTTAGGGCTCAGGCCGACGGACGCCGGCAACGTTTCAAGTCCTTTCACATCGGGCTGGGTCTGAAGGTGAATCGATCCCGGTTTACTTCCGGACGGGTTGGCCGATACTTCTACGGCCCATCCCGTTTCTGCCCGGAGATGCCCGGAGAGTAATTCCGCCACCTTTTGAAGCGAGGCGTCCGAATAGGTGACGACTGTCGTTTCTTTCAGCGTGAATGGGGAACCGCTTTTCCCCGTAAAATAAAAAGGAGCGGGAATAAGGGAGGTATTGCAGAGAGGAACATCCTCCGCTTCGGCGCAACTTTGCATACAGACCAATCCTATGGCAAGCGCTACCATGTACATTACTTTCATACGTAAATATATTTGTAAAATCACTCTTAAAATGGTTATTTCGATTAATAATTCAAATTTCCCACACCTGAAAAAAGCCCTCCAAAGCACAAGGTTCTCAATAATTGTCCGGAATATCAGCGTTTTGTGAAAGCAATTATGAATGTTTGACAGGGAGGAAGGAAAGAGAAAAGGATGCAAAATCCTGTTCCTTTCCTCCTTTTTTATTATATTTTAAAGTAACCCAGGTCTTCGCGGTTGAAGTTCGTGATATAAGAATAAATCTTATTTACCTCGGCTTGTCCGTAGCTGATATATACTTCTGCTGAACGGCGGAAGTTTTCTCCGTCTTTATTAGCGTCCTGCAACAGGAGATAGCCCATGATGCAATGACCGGCAGCTTCTACTAACCGGCGGGCATGGAAATCGAGGTACTCGCTGTCTTTCGGTTCCATTACCAGAGCGGCTGCTTCGCCGTATCTTGACGTCATTTCAATTAGTTTCTGCCGGAGGCCTTCTGTTTCCGGTTTATATTCCAACGCTTCGTATTCGCGTATCCGGCCGAGGTAGGTACCTGTTGTGACATGGCGGATAGCCGCTACTACCTGCAACTGGGTAGTTCCTTCATATATGTTTGTAATACGGGCGTCCCGATACAAACGTTCGCAGGTATAATCTTTCATAAAACCGGAACCGCCGTGTATCTGGATCGCATCATACGCATTTTGATTCGCATATTCGGTAGTCATGCCCTTACCCAGCGGAGTAAAAGCGTCCGCCAGTTTACTGTACTTCTTCATTTCCTGGCGTTCTTCCGGTTCCAGTTTGCGTTCCCGGCTGATATCATCGAGCGCTTTGTAGATGTCTACGAAGCGGGAAGTTTCGTATAATATGGCGCGCGAAGCGTCTGCTTTGGCACGCATAAGGGCCGCCATTTCATAAACAGCCGGAAATTCAATGATCGCTTTACCGAATTGTTTACGTTCCAGCGCATATGCGTATCCTTCGCGGTATGCAGCTTCGCATAGACCAACGGCCTGAGCCATAATACCCAAACGGGCGCCATTCATCAGCGCCATTACATATTTGATAAGCCCTAATTTACGTTCGCCACACAGTTCGGCTTTTGCATTTTTGAATACCAGTTCGCAAGTAGGAGAACCTTTGATGCCCAGTTTATTTTCGATACGGCGAACATCTACGCCTCCGTTTTTCTTATCATAGATAAACATGGAGAGGCCGCGACCGTCTTTTGTGCCTTCTTCCGAGCGGGCAAGTACTAAGTGGATATCCGAATCGCCATTCGTAATAAAGCGCTTAACGCCGTTCAAATACCAACAGCCGTCTTTTTCGCAATAAGTAGCTTTCAGCATTACAGACTGCAGGTCCGAACCGGCGTCGGGTTCCGTTAAGTCCATCGACATTGTTTCGCCTGCGCATACGCGCGGGATATAACGCTGGCGCTGGTCTTCATTACCAAATTCATATAATGTTTCTATGCAGTCCTGCAATCCCCACAGATTTTCAAAGCCGGCGTCTGCGCGCGATACCATATCGGCAGCCATGATATACGGCGTGACCGGGAAATTCAAGCCGCCGTAACGGCGTGGCATGGCAATACCCATTAAGCCCGCTTTGCGTACGGCGTCCAGGTTTTGCTGTGTTCCTGTCGCATACGTAACCCGTCCGCCGTTTACGGCTGGGCCTTCATGGTCTACTCCTTCTGCATTCGGCGCGATGACGTCATCGCATATTCCACCTGCAATTTCCAGTACTTTTTCGTAGCTGTCCATTGCATCTTCATAATCGTAAGGAGCATAATCAAAAGCATCCTTATCTGCATAATTACGTTCTTTCAATTCAACAATACGCCTCATCAGCGGATGATGCAAATGATGCTTTAACCCTGGCGTATCTAAAAAATAGTTGGACATATTACTTCGTATTTTTCTTATAATATTTAATCATTTCAGGAATTACATCTTCTACTGTGCCGGTGATTACGTAATCGGCAATTGTGTTGATGGGAGCGGCCGGGTCATTATTTATGGAGATAATGATTGAGCTTTCCTGCATTCCTGCAATGTGTTGAATCTGGCCTGAGATACCGCAGGCTATATAGAGTTTGGGGCGAACCGTTACGCCTGTTTGTCCGATTTGACGCTCGTGTCCGGTGAAACCGGCGTCTACTGCCGCGCGCGAGCCGCCTACTTCTCCACCGATAACGGCAGCCAAATCGTGAAGCAACTGGAAATTTTCTTTCGAACCTACCCCGTATCCTCCGGCTACAATGACAGGAGCGCCTTTGATATTGATTTTGCTCTTTTCTATCTGGCGGCTGATTACGTTGACAACAAAGTCTGTATCGCTTACATACTTAGTTACGTCGTGCTCTTTAACTTCCCCTTTGCGGGCCACATTCAGTATTTCCTTTTTCATTACGCCTTCGCGGACAGTTGCCATCTGCGGGCGGCGTTCCGGATTGATAATCGTAGCTATGATATTGCCGCCGAAGGCCGGCCGGATTTGATACAGGAGGTTTTTGTATGTTTTGTTTTCTCTTTTCTCTTCGTGATTACCGATTTCCAGGGAGGTACAGTCGGCCGTCAGTCCGCTTCCCAAAGCCGATGATACGCGGGGGCCGAGGTCTCTGCCGATACTTGTAGCGCCCATTAAAGCAATCTGAGGTTTCTCTTCTTCAAATAACTTTACCAGTATGGAGGTATGGGGGAGCGAGGTGTACGGCTTTAAACGGGCGTCGTCGAATAAATGAAGCACATCTGCCCCGTAAGGGAATACCTGCCCGGCTACGGCCTCTAATTTATGCCCGATTGCTACGGCCTCTACTTTACAGCCAAGCGTAGAGGCCAGCGAACGTCCTTTGGTAAGCAATTCAAGGCTTACATCTGCTACGACGCCGTCTTCTATTTCGCAATATACATATAAATTGTTCATATCTTTTTTTGATTATCCGATGGTATGATTTAAAATTAATTCTCTCATCAGTTCGTCTATGTTATCGCCTGTCGGTTCCAGCGTTTTGCTTTCTTTGGCCTGGAATACGACGTTTTCTATCTTTTTTACTTTCGTTGGCGAACCGGACAAACCACATTGCGCAACATCGGCATTAACGTCTGCCACGCTCCATTCCTGAAGATTCAGATACGGGCGCTTATCGAACAAAGCGGCGTAACCGGCGGTAGCGGCGTCCTGTTTTTCGGTTATCGTCTTTGCATGCTTGTATTTCTGTATATATTTTGCATTGCGCGGACGGCATTCGGGAGCGCTTCCGTTGACGGTGATAACGATGGGAAGTTTGGCTTCTACCGTTTCAACGCCTCCTTCCAGACGGCGCTTAACGGTAACTTTTCCGTCCTCGATTTTCTGAATTTCCTCGGCATACGTAATCTGGCTCAGTCGTAATTTTTCCGCCACCTGGGGGCCTACCTGCGCCGTATCGCCGTCGATGGCCTGGCGCCCGCAAATAATCAGGTCGTACTCTTTTATTTTACGGATAGCCATTGAAATGGCATAAGAAGTAGCTAATGTATCGGCGCCTGCGAAAGCGCGGTCTGTCAACAAATACCCGCCATCCGCGCCACGGTATAATCCTTCGCGGATGATTTCAGCCGCACGCCCCGGCCCCATGGTCAGCAGCGTAACCGTTGTTCCGGCGCACGCATCTTTCAGGCGCAGCGCCTGTTCTAATGCATTGAGGTCTTCCGGGTTAAAAATAGCGGGAAGAGCGGCGCGATTTACTGTACCGTCGGCTTTCATGGCGTCTTTTCCCACGTTGCGCGTATCCGGAACCTGTTTCGCTAATACAATAATTTTTAAACTCATACTTTAACGATATTAGGAATAAATAGTTCAGAATCATACTATAGATCTGATTAATTTTGCGCTGCAAAAGTAATCAAACATTCCAAATGTCAAAGAACATTCTGCACACTTTGTGCTTTTCTGAGCAAATAAGAAGCGGTATAGTGGCAGAATCGTTGTAGTTTTGTACGGATAAATAAAATTGTTAATCAAATGGAAACAGCGTCTACGCCACAGAACATCGACGAGTATATCGCCGGATTTCCCGCTAATGTACAAGAGTTGATGAAACAGTTGCGCGCAACAATCAATGAAGCGGCTCCCGAAGCCAAAGAGAAAATCAGTTGGGGGATGGCTACCTTTGTCCAGAAAGGTAATTTAATTCATTTTGCCGGGCATAAAAAACATATCGGCTTATATCCCGGCCCGGAGGCTATTGAAGCGTTTAAGGAAAAGTTAAGCGCTTTCAAAACCTCAAAGGGAGCCATACAGCTCCCTCTCGATAAACCAGCGCCCCTTTCGTTAATAGCTGAAATTGTCTCTTTCAATGTAAAGCGGAGATAAGTTCAGTCTACTATGACAAGTCTTTTCGTTTTCACTGTTTTTGCAGATTACTTCACAATCAGTTTCGTGGATTCGCTCCCTGTCTTTAAGATATAGGCGCCTTCGGGTACGGATAGCGTAAGCTCTGTGAGATTACCTCTGACGGATTGGCGTTTTATCAGGGAACCGTTCAGGCTGTACATTTCGATTGCCTGGCGGCGAGGCGTATCTGTTTCTATCCAAATGGATTTTCCTTTTTCCACCGGGTTGGGGTATACTTTCAGGCCGGATGCAGGGATGGAAGCCGTACTTGCTACGGGGCCGCAGCCGGTCTTGCTTTGCCATAGCTGCGATAGCTGGCTGGCCGCCGCTTTGGGAGCGCCTTCTTCCGTAAATACGCCGAAATGTTTTTCCGAACCAGTCAGTTCGCCGGCGCCCTGCTTCCACGATTCGTCTACCAGTTCAAATACGTAACCTCCCGCAACGCCTTCGCACAGACGGCTGTCTATTTCATTCCATAACTGTACAACCCAACCGGCTTGCAGAGCGCTTGCGTCATTCCCGTTTGCCGCTACGGAACTCCTCCCAAATTCGGAAGCTACCAATGGCATGCCGTTAGCGGGAAGGTCTTTCCACTGGTCGAAAAGGTTGTAGAAACTGTTGCCCCGGTATATATTCAGCATCACGATATCCGCGCCGCATGTTTCGTATTCGGAAAGTTCCTGCGGGGTGGGTATTTCGCCATGTACTACGCCAACGAACCGGTTGCATCTTTGCTTGACTTCCGTTATCGCTTCGGTAAGATTCCCGAGCCACGATTCTTTGGTAAACCAGGCCGACCCGTCCGGCGCGCTCCCAATGTAGTGGTAGTTGTATTCATTGCCAAGTAAAACGCCCAGCAGCGCAGGATGATCTCCCAGTTCGCCAAGGTATGTTTTGTACAACCCTGAAAGTAAATCCTGGTTAAGGTCGAAGCCAACCAGAACAGTCATACCCGCTTCGGCAAGGCGATCGAACATCCGGCGCGTCTTTTCGTAATTAATACTTCCATTGCCGTCGTAAGCGGCAAGCGGGCGATAAGTACGGATTGAATTAGCGTGAACGCTTTCCAGTAATGCCAGGTGATTATCAAAATACGCTTCGAACTCGCGTCCGTTCCGGTCTACCGAATAACAGAAGCCATAGATTTTATAGTCTGTCTTTTCTCCGGTTCCGGCAGTAACAATAATCCGGTTGTCTTTCACTTCGGATTTACTGACCGGCTGCGCTGACAGCGACGACAACGACGATGCAAGCATACACGTTGTACAGATTAGTGAAATACAGATTTTAGCCTTCATAATATAAAATGTTTACGTTATAATATATAGACAAAGGTAGCCGGTATTATTGTCATGGAAAACACTGCAAGTAGGAAAAACAGGATGTATTTCATCCTTTTTGCCTTTGCCGGTACGCCTGTGGCGAGACGCAGAACTTGCGTTTGAAAGCCATTGAGAAATGCGAATGATGTTCGCAGCCGGCGAGCGAGGCTATTTCCTGTATGCTTTTGTCGCTGTCGAGCAGGTAGCGGCACGCCATTTCCATGCGGCAGTCAAACAGGTGGCCGAACACGGTTGCGCCGAACAGGCTTTTAAATCCATGTTTCAGTTTACATTCGTTCGTGCCTGCCATCAGAGCTAAACGGCACAGAGACGGCAGATTCAGGTATTCCCGCTCAATGATGGCTTTCGCATGATGCAGCCGGTCGTTGTCTTTGGGCGTGCAACAGTAGCATGGCCGGCAGGCGGCGCACAGGAAGAGCGACAGTATTTCCCTGATCTTAGCGTCGAGGCACATCGGCGCGGCGTTTCCGGCCAATTCGTAATTCAGTAACTCCGTCAGGGCCTTACCCGTTTTCGGACAGAAGCGATGACGATGGCGACGATGTTGGCGATGTTGGCAACGATGTTGGCGATGGCGACGATGTTGGCGATGGCGATGTTGGCGATGTTGGCGATGGCGACGATGGCGATGTTGGCGACGATGGCGACGATGGCGATGTTGGCGATACCGGCCGACCGCACGGGCGTTTGCCCAAAAGCGCGGAATACGCCATTCTCAACCGCCGCCTGCCGCTCTCGCTCAAATGCCGCAATACCTTTAATGCAAAAGAGCTGACAAACCTGAACTGCCCGTTGCCAGGACGAACGGCGACGCCAAAGACGAGGACAACAACACTGAAATGGCAATAAAATTAACAATCAACAATCCATGCCGTTCCGTTAAGCCACGAGGAGGGCGTGCCCCTCCCTCCGGTCGGGTCGGGCTGTCCGCTACAAGTCCTCGCTCGGCTACGCCTCCCTGCGGGCTTTCCGCTGCCATCCCTCGCGCTTAATTTCAGGCTCGTTAATTCGCATTCTATTTCCTTTTGATAATTGCCCCATGATTCAGCCTTTTCACTTTACAGTGAAATGATGAATCCCGGGCGTTATGATTTTTTCTATTGCAGTACCGTTTTCCTTATCGGGAAGATAAACGGCTGCCGTTGTGTTGAA
>JAITRG010000272.1 GCA_031288515.1 Tannerellaceae bacterium | reverse complement strand
GGCGGATGTTTTTTTAAGAGGGAAGTTTTTTGTATGTTTGTGCGGATATGTTACTTCAATTTTTACGGACCATGAAAAAACAGGCGCTTCTCTTCTTATTTGTTTCTTCTTATGTGCTTTCTTTTGCGCAGCAGGATTCGGTTGTTCCTTTTGACAGGGCGTACAAGCGGGTTTACCGGACGGCGAAGGTGGCGGGCGCCATGCGTCCGGTGATCGACGGGCGGCTGGATGATGAATTATGGCAAACGCAGGGAGAGTGGTCGGAGGCTTTTGTGCAGGTTATGCCGAACGAGCGGTTTCCTACCTCTTCGCCCACCTGGATGAAAGTGTTGTATGACGACAGGTATATATATGTAGGCGTTTATTGCCGGGAGAGCGAGCCGGAAAAGATTATCCGCTTTACGGGAAACCGGGACGATAACAGTCTGGGCGATTTGATAAGCGTGGCTTTTGATACCTATCACGACTACCGGGCGGCCCCGGAGTTCAATATCAATGCGGGGGGGAATAAGACGGACCTGATTGTAACCGACCAGTTGGCCGTAAACCGCAGCTGGAACGCCGTATGGGAAGGAAGGACGCAAGTAAACAGGGCCGATTCGAGCTGGACGGCCGAGCTGAGCATCCCTTTCAGCCAGTTGCGCTACAACCGGCTGTCTGACGAAGGCGTCTGGGGGCTGCACGTGCGGCGGGTGATACGCTATAAGAACGAAACGCAGAACTGGAGCCTTATCCCACTGAAAAACAACGGGCATGTGTTCTCGTTTGGCGAGATGCGCGGGATGGAGCGTTTGCCCAAGCCGCGTAACATAGAGTTCCTGCCCTATGCGATGGGTAAGAAAGGAAGCGGCTGGGGAGGGAGTACTGGCATAGACGCCAAGTTTGCGCTGTCTGACTTCACGCTGGACGTGACGGTCAACCCGGACTTCGGGCAGGTAGAGCTCGACCCGTCTGTGATGAACCTCACGGCTTTTGAAACGTTTTACGACGAGATGCGCCCTTTCTTCCTGGAAGGGAAGCATATCCTCGATTTTTCTTCGGGCGGCGACCGGATGTTTTACACCCGCCGCATCGGGCAGGAAAACGTGCCAATCATCGGGGCCTTAAAACTGACGGGGACAAACCGCAAGGGGGTGACAGCAGGCGTGGTGCAAAGCGTGACGGCCCGCCGCGGGGCAGAGGAGCAGGCGGCGAAACCTCTGACGAACTACACCGTGGCCCGGGTGCAGAAGAACTGGAAAGGGAACATTCTGCTGGGCGGCATGATTACTTCCGTAAACCGGGCGTCGAACGAGCCTTCCCTCGAAGAAACCATGATACGCCATGCCTTCACAGCCGCTGTCGACTATACGCATTACTTCAGCAACCGTCTGTATTACGTAGACGCCAAGGGGATGTTTAGCTCGCTGAACGGCAGCAGGCAGGCCATCGCCCTGATGCAGAACAATCCGGTGCACTATTATCAGCGGGCTTCAGCCGCAGGCTATCTGGGGGTAGACGAAAGCCGCACATCTCTGAACGGCACGGGGGGATATGTAAAGGCGGGCAGGAAGGGGAACGCCAGATGGTCGTTCTCGGAAGAGTTTAACTGGACGTCGCCGGGCTTCGACCTGAACGACGTCGGTTACCTGAAGCAGGCAGACGCCCGGTCGGCCATCACAACCGTCGAGTTTAAACAAACGGAGGTATGGAGGATGTTTCGCTCGAACACCTTCGCCTTCTCGCAGGAAAACAAATGGGATTATGGCGGAAGCGCCGTCAATAATGCGGCGGGTTTCAACTGGAAAACGATGTTTATCAACCGCTTTGAGCTCAGCCTGTCCGAGGCTTACGGCTGGAACCGGCTTGATACGCGCCTCCTGAGGGGCGGGCCCGACATGCGCTACAACCCTTACTTCCTGTCTGCCGCAACGTTCAATACCGATAAAGCCCGCCGCATGATGTTTATGCTTTCCTATACGGGCGACCACAACACCGATGGCTACAACCGGGCAAACACGCTTTCGCCCAGCCTTTCTTTCCGCATGGGAAACCACGTCTACCTGTCGGGCCAGTTTACTTATTCGTGGAATACCGACAACCTGCAATACGTAGCCCCGCGCGTCATGGGCCATATGAAGCAGGAAACCTGGGGCCTCACCCTGAAACTGCAGGCAAACGTCACGCCCGACGTATCGCTGCAGTTCTACGGCTCGCCCTTTACCTCTGCCGCCACATTCAGCCGTTTTAAAGAAGCGGCCGACGCCCGGTCGGAGGTGTACGAAGAACGCTTCCGCATGTTCGCCCCCGCCTCCCTGTCGTACAGCGAGGGCGTATACACGGCAGAGGGGCCGGGGGGCAAGGTATCGTTTGCCAACCCGGACTTCAGCTTCAACGAGTTTCGTTCCAACCTGGTAGCCCGCTGGGAATACCTGCCCGGCTCTACCCTCTACTTCGTATGGGAGCGTCACCTGTCCGGCCGCAGCAATCAGTACATCCGGGGATGGCGCCCCAACCTGGACCGCATGTCTGCCCTGCCGGCAACGAATACTTTTATGATTAAACTGAACTACTGGTTTACCCTCTGACGCGCTGTTCCTCTACGCTGCGGTAATGCCGGATAATACGCAGAAACTGCGTTACCGTGCGCTCTATGTTTTGCATGGCAAATGCCTTGTCCATGGCCTGCCGGAGGCTGACGGCGCCGGGCTGTATGGAGAAAAGCGCTAAAAAGCCCTGTCCGTTCAAAGCCGCCGTTTCTTCTATCGATCCGCCGATGGCTATGGTGGGGATATGTTGCTTCCGGGCAGCATGGAGTATGCCGCCTGGCGTTTTCCCCATGCCGGTTTGTCTGTCTAATTTGCCTTCGCCGGTAATAATCAAATCGGCTCCTTTTATCTTTTCTTCGAACGACAAGGCGTCGAGTACCATTTGTATGCCCGGCTTGAGCGTCGCGGGGAGAAAGGCGAGAAAGCCGCCGCCCAGTCCTCCGGCCGCCCCCGCTCCGGGGATAGCCTCCACGTCTATCCCTTCTTGCCGCCTGATTACGGAGGCAAAGCTCTTCAGTCCGTTATCCAGCAGCCGTATCATCTCGTCGTCGGCGCCTTTCTGTCGGGCATACACAAAGGCCGCCCCGTTCTCGCCCGAAAACGGATTGTTTACGTCGCAGGCCACCGTAAAGGTTGCCTCTCTGAGCAGAGGCAACGCCTGCGAGCGGTCTGTCGAACAGACGTCCTGAAGAATCCTTCCGCCCTGCCCCAGCTCCTTTCCGTCCTTATCCAGAAAACGGAAGCCGAGCGCCTGGAGCATCCCCGTACCGGCGTCGTTCGTAGCGCTGCCTCCTATGCCTATCAGGAAGCGCCGGCAGCCGCGTTCCAGCGCGTCTTTTATCAGCTCGCCCGTGCCGCAGGTCGTAGTAAGCATGGGATTCCGCTTCTCTTCGGACACTAAAGGCAATCCGCTGGCGGAAGCCATTTCAATCACCGCCGTCGTGCCATCCCCCAATATGCCATATCCGGCATGGACAGAGTTCATCAGCGGGCCATGCACCCGGCAGGCCACCATTTTCCCATCCATCGCATGCACCAGCGCCTCTGCTGTGCCCTCGCCGCCGTCGGCAACAGGTATTTTCACTACTTCGCAATCCGGAAAGACGCTCAGGATGGCTTTCTCTGCGCTTTCCGCCACTTCCAGAGAAGTAACGGAGCCTTTAAACGAGTCGGAAGCGATTACTATTTTCTTCATGCCAGTACAGGTTTAACGGGGGGGTAACGCGTATCACAGTATTTCTTTCAAAGCCTGCTCCAGAAGGAGGATATCTTCATCAGTCGTATCCCAGGAGGTAACCAGGCGCACTTCGCTTGCCTCTTCGTTCCAGTAGTAGAAGAAGTATTTCTCCGACAGCTTCTTCGCCGCTTCTGCGGGCATGGTGAAGAAAAGCTGGTTCGATTCGGCCTTTTGCGTGAACCGAATCTGCGGATACTGCCGCAGTATCGCGGCCAGGCGGGCGGCTTGCCGGTTTGCCTTCGCGGCGTTATCCAGCCATAAATCATTCTCTAAATAAGGGACAAACTGCGCCGACAGATAACGCATCTTGGAAGCCAACTGGGCCGACTGCTTCCTGAAATAGCAGATATTTTCCGTTATCTCCGGGCGGAAGGATATAACCGCTTCGCCCATCATCATCCCATTCTTCGTCCCCCCAAAACTCAGGACGTCTACGCCGGCGTCTGCCGTCAGATCCTTCATTGTGCAGTTAAGGTAAGCGCACGCATTGGCCAGGCGGGCGCCATCCATATGAAGATACATACCGTGAGCATGCAACAGATCGGCTATCGCTCTTACCTCGTCAATCGTATAAACCGTCCCCAGCTCCGAAACCTGCGATATATACGCCGCTTTCGGCTGGGCATGATGGCAAACGCCGAAGCCATGCAGATGCGGTCTGATCTGTTCCGGCGACAGCTTGCCGTCTTCCGCAGGTATGGCAATCACCGTACAACCCGTCATCCGGGCCGCCGCCCCGCATTCGTCTACATAAATATGGGCCGTCCGGGCGCAGATAATACTGTGAAACGAACGGGTAGCCGCCTGCAATACCACCGAATTAGCCCCCGTACCGTTAAACACAAAGAAAGGAGAAGCCTCTTCCCCAAACGCTTCCTTCAACATACCGACAGCGGCTGCCGTCCAGTTATCATCGCCATATCCCACCGCATGGCCTTCGTTCGCTTTCATCAGGGCGTCCATTATCAAAGGATGCACCCCCGAATTGTTATCACTGGCAAAACTTCTCATAACGTTTACTTTTACTTTTAAGTCCCTAAAGATAGCGATTATTTTGCATAACAAGGCCGCCCGCGTTTCCGTTTTCCCTTAATACAACATTTGAACATGTGTGGGAAAATGTCGGAAATTTCTTGTCGGAAAAGAATAAGGTATATGTATTTATTACTACATTTGGAGCATTTTGCAACTCATATCCTGTATATGGTATACTTTTATTACGCAGAATTAGCTTAAACAATACATAGATCATTAAAAAATGCTGACATTATGATTATTGGAATTCCAAAAGAGATTATGCCCGGAGAAGCCCGTGTGGCTGCCGGCCCGGAAACTGTAAAGAAATTCATCGCCGATGGAGCGACAGTTTTAGTTGAACATAAAGCCGGAGAAGGTTCTTATTATTTTGATGACGATTACAAGGCTGCAGGCGCGCAGATCGTGGCTTCGGTAGAAGAACTGTTTGAAAAAGCAGATTTAATCCTCAAAGTAAAAGAACCGCTTTTCAATACCGGTTGTAATAAACACGAGGTAGACCTGATGCATGAAGGGCAATACCTGATAACATTTATACACCCGGCCTCACCCGTCAATCATGAAATGGTAAACAGGCTGGCCGCAAAAGGCGTTATAAGCATGACCCTCGACGGCGTGCCGCGTATATCGCGCGCTCAGAGCATGGACGCGCTGACCTCCATGAGTACATGCGCCGGATACAAAGGGATACTTTTAGCGGCTAACGCCATGCCTAAATTCATGCCGCCCATGTTTACGGCCGTTGGTTCCGTACAGCCGGCCAAAGTACTGGTTATCGGCGTTGGAGTAGGAGGCTTGCAGGCGCTGGCTACGGCGAAGCGACTGGGGGCCGTCACGTATGCTACGGATATTCGCCCGGCGGCATTAGAACAGGCTCAGAGTTTGGGCGCCAAAGTAATAGAGACAGGCGTGCCGGCAGAAATGGCCATCGCAGAAGGCGGTTATGCCAACGAATTATCCGGAGAATGGCTGCTAAAAGAACGTGAAAAACTGCGCGAAATGATGAAAGGTATGGACGTCGTATTCTGCAGCGCTTTGGTCCCGGGGAAAATAGCGCCCGTATTAATTACGGAAGAAATGGTAAAAGAGGCGTCGAACGGCTCCGTTATTGTAGACATCTCCATAGACCAGGGCGGTAACTGCGAAATAACGCCTCCGGGAAAAACAGAAATAAAACATGGCGTAACACTGATAGGTATTAAAAATATACCGGGCATGTTGCCGGGCAGCGCTACCTGGATGTTTTCCAATAACGTCTATAATCTCGTCAAGTATCTGACTAAGGATGGCAAAATAGCGCTGGATATGTCTGATGAGATTGTAAAATCAATTTTAGTATCCATCCATGGCAAAGTAGTACACACAGGGGCTTTGGAAGCCATGAATAAACGCTGAAACGCCCATGAATCCGATTTATTTAGTATCGATATTCCTGCTATCCTCCGTTGCAGGCTATTTTATCATCAAAAATGTACCGAGCCTGCTGCATACCCCTCTGATGACGGGGATGAATGCTTTATCCGGCGTATGCCTTTTGGGAGCCGTGATCTCTGTCGGATATGCCTGGCAGGCAGGAGGCGCGGGGCTTATTCCCGGACAGGTATTCGGCGGGCTGGCAGTCGTTCTGGCTACCGTAAATGTGGTAGCAGGATTTGGCGTAACGCACCGCATGCTTAAAATGTTTAACCCCAAAGAAAAAAAAACTGAGAAATGATAACGGAAACAGCCTATTACATCATTTGCGCAATCCTCGCTTTTCTCTCTTTGCTGGGGCTATCCCTGATGAGCAAAGTCTCTACTGCCGTTCGCGGCAACCTGACGCTTTCATTTTGCCTTCTGGCAGGATGCGTGGTCACCTTATTATATTACCGGATTGCCGGGGTGGGGACTGTCTATGCGTTTATACTGGCCGGATGTATTACAGGAGCTGTCCTTGCTTATAAAGCACAGATGATGGAGATGCCTCAGACAGTGGCCATGCTGAACGGACTGGGCGGATTGGCCGGAGGCGTCACAGGGGCGCTTACGCTTATCCATATCGGCGTAAAGCCGTCGGCTTATCCATTGTTCGTAAACGTAACGGCTACCCTGGCGGTTGTTGTGGGGATGGTTACTTTTGCAGGGAGTATGGTGGCTGCCGGGAAGCTGCATCGTTTGCTTCCTCAGCAACCTGTTGTCTGGAAAAATCACCCGCTACTTACAGTCCTGTTCCTGGCCGGCTCCGCAGCGCCTGTCGTTTTTGCTTTCTTTACAGGAAAAGATGCGGGTATTCTGTCCGGCAGCTACTTCATATTAGCTTTGGCTGTTATCTTCGGGTCGCTTTTCGGACTGGCCTTTGCTATCCGTGTCGGCGGGGCGGATATGCCAATCGCCATATCGTTACTTACTTCTCTTGCCGGGGTAGCCGCCGCTATTGCCGGAATGGCTATCGGCGATTTGCTGGTGGTTTCCATCGGGGGAATCGTCGGTTCGTCCGGTTTGCTGCTGACACAGATTATGTGCCGTGCGATGAATCGTAACCTGACGGTTATTTTAACGGGAAAAACATCCGTAGCGCCGGCTACAGCCCGCACAAAGGAGTTGCCGGAAGAAAAAGAAGAAAACGCCGCGCCGGAACATGAATCGAATAAAACGGCGCTCGGCAATCTGCTGAAATCAGCCAAACGCGTTATCATTGTCCCCGGTTACGGCATGGCGCTTGCACAGGCGCAACACCAGGTTCGCCGGCTTGCCGATTTGCTGGAAGCCCGGCATACAGACGTTAAGTATGCCATCCATCCGGTAGCCGGGCGCATGCCGGGACATATGAACGTATTGCTTGCCGAAGCCGATGTGGCTTATGAACAGTTGTACGAAATGGACAGTATCAACGACGACTTTAAAGAGACCGATATAGTTGTCGTCATCGGCGCCAATGATGTGCTGAACCCTGCCGCAAGAGACGCCGAAGACACTCCCATTTATGGTATGCCCGTATTAAACGCAGACCAGGCCAGGCATATAATCATCTGCAATTTCGACGCAAAACCAGGCTATGCCGGCGTTCCGAATCCTCTTTACCGGATGACGGATAAAGTAACCATGATGCTCGGCGACGCCAAAGATTCGTTAGCCGAACTACAGAGCATGCTGAGTAATCCGTAACGAATCACACGTCCGGTTTGCGCGAAATGTTTAAAAATGTGCAGCATTTAATAATAATAATTATATTTGCTGCCGTTTTGTTATGGCTAAAAGGTCATAAACGTTTTACTAACTAATAATGAAAGTATGAAAAAGATTATCGCTTTAGCATGCGCCGCCATGCTCCCTTTGTCGTATGCCGCAGCCGAGGGCTATCAGGTAAATTCGCAAAGCACCCGGCAGGCCGGTATGGGTCATGTAGGCGCAGCTATGAAATTGGGCGCCGAAAGTATGCATTTCAATCCTGCAGGGCTTGGTTTTTTAGATAAAACAATAGACCTGTCGGCCGGCATATCCGGCATTTTTTCCAGTGGAGAATACACAAAAGGAAACTACAGACACAAACCGGATAACGCCCCGAGTACCCCCCTTTATTTCTATGCCGGGTTTAAAATATACGATTTTATGTCGGCCGGAATAAGCGTCACCAATCCTTATGGCAGCGCAATGAACTGGGGAAAAAACTGGACAGGCTCCCATCTTATCCAGGATATTTCTTTAAAATCATTTTCTATCCAGCCTACGCTGGCTTTTAAGATTGGAGACCACCTCAGCTTAGGCGCCGGTATGATGATAATATCCGGCAATTTTTCATTAAGCCGCGCCCTTATCACATCCGGCGATTTAGCGGCAGCAGCAACGATGAACCCGGCATTGCAGCCTCTTGCCGATAAATATAAAGATATTACTCCCGCAGGAGCCTCCTTATCAGGCAATGCCGGCGTAAAGACAGGATTCAACGCAGGAATTATGTATGATATAACAGAGCGGCTTACCGCAGGCGTGTCCTACCGTTCAAAAGTAAAGATGAAAGTGCCCGAAGGAACGGCCGAACTATCCTATGCCAATGAGTCGGAACTGAAACCGATATTAGGCGCCATGATCCCTCCGTTAGACCAGGGCACGTTTGAAGCCGAACTGCCTTTACCTTCCAACCTGAACGTGGGTATCAGCTACAAGCCCGCAGACAGGCTTATGCTTTCCGGCGAAGTCCAGTTTGCAGGCTGGAGCGCCTATAAGGAACTGAATGTTCAGTTCTGGCAGGAAGGTTTGAAAGGATACAGCCTTTCGGCAAAAAAGGAGTATAAGAACAGCCGCATTTACCGTATTGGCGGCGAATATGCCGCAACAAACCGTTTAGACCTCCGTTTAGGATTCTACTTTGACGAATCGCCTGTTAAAGATGAGTTCTTAAACCCGGAAACGCCCAGCATGAACAAGCTGGGTACAACTGCCGGACTCAGCTTCCGCCCATTGGAAAAATTATCTGTCGACATTGCCTTATCCTATGTCACAGGTTTCGGCCGCGACGGCTCCTATACCGACGCAAGCCCCGTAACCAAGCAACCAAGAGTCTTTGACGGACATTACAAAATTCGCGCATTCACCCCATCCATAGGACTGGCTTATTCATTCTAAAGAAGCCATTAAGCGCCGGAAAGTCGGGTTAAAAACTGATTACAAGTCAATTTTCAACCCAACTTTCCTGCCATTCCCCCTCATCATCAGACTTCGCCAGTCGAGGCTTTGGACTTCGCTAATCAAACCAACAGATTTCGCCAGTCGGGGCTTTGGACTTCGCTAATCGAACCAACAGATTTCGCCAGTCGAGGCTTTGGACTTCGCTAATCAAACCAACAGATTTCGCCAGTCGAGGCTTTGGACTTCGCTAATCGAACCAACAGATTTCGCCAGTCGAGGCTTTGGACTTCGCTAATCAAACCAACAGAGGGTTATCGTTATTTTCATTTTACCAAAAAACGCCCCTTTCTA
>JAITRG010000245.1 GCA_031288515.1 Tannerellaceae bacterium | reverse complement strand
CCCGCCCACAAATTTCAGGCTCTCAATCCTGATTTTCAGGCTCTCAATCCTGATTTTCAGGCTCCCGCCCCAAAATTTCAGGCTCCCGCTCCAAAATTTCAGATTCCCGACCCAAAATTTCAGGTTTCCGCCCCAAAATTTAAGGTTTCCGCCCCAAAATTTCAGGCTCCCGACCCTGATTTTCAGGCTCCCGACCCTGATTTTCAGGCTCCCGATCCTGAATTTCAGGCTCCCGATCCTGAATTTCAGGCTCCCGACCCCAAATTTCAGGCTCTCGATCCTGAATTTAATATCCCGATCCTGAATTTAAAGGCTCACAACCGGTAACTTTACGCAATAATTAAAAGGTATAGCGACATGAAAAGAATTTTAGTAGATATGGATGGCGTTTTAGCCGACGTTTACAGTCAATTTCTGAAACTTGAAGCAGATGAAACAGGCGTCTTGCGAAACAGGGACGAAACAAACGGTAAATTAGAATCCGAGGCATTCCCGTTTTATGAGAAACATGTGCGTTCAAAAGGCTTTTTCAGAACTGTTCCTGTAATGAAAGGCAGTGTCGAGGGGCTTGAATACCTGAACGGCAAATACGAAATTATCATACTGTCCTCCGCGACGGAATTTCCGCAAAGCCTTTCCGAAAAAGAACTGTGGCTGAACGAATACTATCCTTTCATCGATTGGACACAGATGGTTTTCTGCGGACGTAAAGATGTGGTATCCGGCGATATAATGATAGACGACCATCCTAAAAATCTGAACTTCTTTCCGGGTGAAAAGATTATTTTCACTCAGCCGCACAATATCCGGCTTATTGTTCCGAATTGCAAACGGGCGTCAGACTGGGATGAAATTGTAAAAATGCTTTGATGCGTTTTTCAAAAGACAGAAAACAGATTAATCATTAAAACAACACTTTTGTATGCTTGGAAAAATAAGAATTACAGTAGCCGCCGTCTGTTTCACGCTGACAACGCTCCTGTTTTTAGATTTTACGGGAACATTGCGCCAGTGGTTTGGCTGGCTGGCAAAAATACAGTTCATTCCCGCCGTTTTGGCGGCAAATGCGGCGGCGATAGCCGTACCTGTCATTCTCACCCTGCTGTTCGGACGTAACTTTGCAAAAAAACAATGATGAACGGAATAAACATAATAAACTATTCGGACATTTTCCTGTCGTGCTTTTCGGACGATGCGCAAAAACGCAGCCGCATGGCGAAGGAACATTACCTTGGCTACGTCTGTTCGGGCGAAATGGAAATCAACGAAAGCGGCAGGATTACGCAGGTACATAAAGGCGAATGTGTATTTATCCGCAGAGACAACCGCGTCAACATGATCAAACAGCCGAAAAACGGCGAGCAGTTTAAATCTGTTTTTCTGAGTTTCCCCCGTAAATTTCTCCGCGAATTTTACCGGACACTGGACAAGACGCAACTCCCGAAGGATGCGGAACGGCAGAAAGTCAGCGTGTACAAACTCCCCGCCGACCGTCCCGACATTCGCAGCCTGTTTGAATCCATGACGCCCTATTTCGATTCGCCCATACCGCCCACCTCCGAATTGCTGAAACTGAAAATGACGGAAGGCGTTCTTGTCCTCCTGAACACGGATAAAAACGTTTATGCCTCGCTGTTCGACTTTGCCGAGCCGTGGAAGATTGATATTCTCGACTTCATGAACGAAAACTTCATGTACGACCTTTCGGTGGAAGCCCTGGCGTCGTACACCGGTCGCAGCCTCGCTTCGTTCAAACGCGATTTCAGGAAAATCAGCCCGCTGTCGCCCGAAAAATGGCTGATAGAAAAAAGGCTGAAAGTGGCGCATGACAAGATTAGCAAAGAGAATAAAAAAGTGTCGGATGTGTATCTTGAAGTGGGTTTTAAAAGCCTTTCGCATTTTTCGACCGCTTTCAAACGGCAGTATGGTTTCCCGCCCACTGGCATATAAACAGGTAAACGCATCGTTTTAATGCTTTATACAGGATGATTTACTGTTTTGCTTACCCTGCTTTCCGCCGATCGCCTCTGTGATCGGCGGAAACGGATAAGACGGCTACGAAATGACCGTATACAAAAACATGGAATTACAGCTTGTCTTCATTACGGTTGCCTGCCGGATGAAACGTTCGGACGTAAACGGTTCTTCTTTTCGGAAAATTTGCAAACCCTTGCCCGAATCTTGCCATCTCAGGCCGGATACCCGTCTGTCGTTATAAAAACCATTGTTACATACGTATTTTTTGATGGCATATTGAGATCTATACTGAAATATTAATGTAAATTTGCGCCATTTGATTACAAATCGTAAAAGAAAATCGGATTTTACTAAACAAATCAAACATATGGGAAACAATAACGTGATTGGAGCTAAGATAAAAAGTATCCGGGAATCGAAACAGCTGTCTCTTGCTGATATGGCCGAACGTTCCGGCCTGGGGACAGAGCAGGTGGAGCGTATTGAAAACAATGTGGATTTTCCTTCCCTGGCGCCTCTGATAAAAATAGCCCGCGTACTGGGCGTACGTTTAGGAACATTTTTAGACGACCAGTCCGAGTTAGGCCCGGTTGTCTGCAGAAAAAAAGACAGTAATGAAGACAACAGCATCAGCTTTTCAAACAATGCAGCCGTCTCTCATAAACATATGGAATATCATTCTTTATCGCGAGATAAGTCCGGCAGGCATATGGAGCCTTTCCTTATCGATATAGTTCCTTCCGAAAATGCGGATTTCACCCTTTCTACGCATGAAGGAGAAGAATTTATCTATGTGCTGGAAGGTATCGTGGAGATTAATTATGGGAAAAACGTCTACCTGCTGGATGAAGGGGACAGTATTTATTATGATTCGATCGTGGCCCACCATGTTCATGCCGCCAGTGGAAGCGCCGCGAAAATACTGGGCGTTGTGTATACGCCTTATTAAAAATCAGGGAATCTTATGGAATTACAGGAAAGAACCCTCGGACAATGGGTAGAATACTGGGCGGAGAAAACGCCTGATAAGGAATATATCGTTTATTCCGACCGCGATTTACGTTTCACCTGGGCGGTATTTAACGAACGGGTAGACAGGATGGCAAAAGGCCTGCTGTCCATCGGCGTGAAAAAGGACACGCATGTGGGAATCTGGGCGACGAATGTGCCCGACTGGCTTACGTTCCTGTTTGCAGGCGCAAAAATCGGCGCCGTATTAGTGACCGTAAATACAAATTATAAACAGAGCGAACTGGAATATCTGGTAGAAGATTCCGATTTACACACGCTTTGCATCACAGAGGGAGTATTTGACGGCAGCTATATCGATATGGTGTACGCGATGCTTCCCGAACTGAAGGACAGCCAGCGCGGATATATGCGGAGCAGGCGTTTCCCGGAAATGAAGAATGTCGTTTTTATCGGACAGGAAAAATTCCGGGGCATGTATAACACTCCGGAACTGTTGTTGCTGGGCGAAAACATCGACGACCGTGCTTTATGCGAAGCAAAAAAACAGGTAACATGCCATGATGTGGTAAATATGCAATATACGTCCGGGACAACAGGCTTTCCGAAGGGCGTGATGCTTACGCATTATAATATAACCAACAATGGATTTTTTACCGGAGAGAATATGAAATTTACGACCGAAGACAAACTCTGCTGTTGCGTCCCCCTCTTCCACTGCTTTGGTATTACGCTTGCTTCCATGAATGTGCTGACGCATGGCTGCACGCAGGTAATGGTTGAACGGTTCGACCCGTTAGTCGTACTGGCCTCTGTACACAGGGAAAGGTGCACCGCCTTATACGGCGTGCCGACGATGTTTATTGCCGAGCTCAACCATCCGATGTTTAGTATGTTCGACCTGTCTTCACTCCGCACGGGTATTATGGCCGGTTCTTTATGTCCGCCTGAAGTGATGCGAGCTGTTGTGGAGAAAATGCACATTCCTTATATTACCAGCGTATATGGCCTTACGGAAAGTTCTCCCGGAATGACGCAGAGCCGGGTAGAGCAATCGTTTGAAGAACGGACCACAACGGTAGGCAAAGAATTTCCGTTTACCGAAGTAAACGTATTTAATCCGGAAACGGGGGAAGAGCGCCCCGCAGGCGAACAGGGCGAAATTTGTTGCCGGGGTTATCTGCTGATGAAAGGTTACTATAAAAAACCGGAAGCTACCGCTCAGGCGATCGATCAGGGCGGGTGGCTGCATAGCGGAGATTTAGGCGTTAAAGACGAAAACGGGAATTACCGTATCACCGGCCGTATAAAAGATATGATCATCCGTGGAGGAGAAAATATTTACCCCAAAGAAATAGAAGATTTCCTTTATAAAATGGATGGTATAAAGGATATACAGGTGGTAGGCG
Source organism: Tannerellaceae bacterium (assembly GCA_031288515.1). Classification (GTDB taxonomy): domain Bacteria; phylum Bacteroidota; class Bacteroidia; order Bacteroidales; family Tannerellaceae; genus DFXE01. The sequence continues at coordinate 6,296 of JAITRG010000245.1, read as the reverse complement.
TTAACTCGCCCAAATACGGGGAAGAAGTGGGCGCTTTCATTATTCGTCAGAATAATACGCCCATAACGGAAGAGGATGTGAAAGAGTATTGCCGCGGGCAGATAGCGCGCCATAAGATTCCCAAATACATTTTCTTTGTGGATAATTTCCCCCTGACCGGCAGTGGTAAAATCCAAAAATTCAAATTAAGAGAGCTTAGCCTGGAACTGTTAGCCGAAAAAGGAATTAAACCCGTATAGCGTTCATGTAAATTAGATACTTTTCCTGTTTCCCAAATGATTATTCCATAACTTTCAATCCGGATGCTCCCGGCTCAAAATCCGATTTGTTTATTGATTTTGTCGGGTCATCCTCGCCTTTTTTCATGCGGTTCCATGCATCTCGCGAAGGACCCATATAAGGATATGTATCAAATATAGAGCCCCGGCCAAACATCCTTGGATCCTGTTGTTCTGTCAGTTTTTGCAGAAGCTCGCTTCGCAATTGTTTTTTCAATGTATCGTAACTGGCGTCTTCTGCCAGATTGGCCATACATTCCCGGTCTTCTGAAATATTATACAGTTCTTCTTCCTGTCGTTTGTCGAAAGAAAGTTGCCAGTATATCTCTGTTTCGGGATTCCGCCGTGCTTTTAATACTTCTGTTTTTGTCGGACTGCCGTCTACATTCATATACCCTGTTTCCGGATTTCCTGCTGGCCAGCGACTGGTTTCAAAATTTACCAGATAAAGAAAGTCGTTCTTTATAATGCCCCTGATCGGATATCCCTGGTCATCCGGTCGTCCAACATCATGCCTTTCTTTCCCGATCAACACATAATCCCTTTGCGGCCTACTGTTCTCTTTTGTCAATAGATCGAGAAAACTTTTTCCTTCTATCGGTTGCATCCCCGATTTTTCTTCCGGTATCCCGGCTACAGCAAGAAATGTCGGCGTCAGGTCTATAAAACTCAAAAGATCTTTTATCTCCCGCCCGGCTTTCGTTATCCCTTTTTTCCACATCATGGCGAACGGGACATGATTGGAATATTCGTATTCCTGTCCTTTAGCGCGGGGAAACGGCATTCCATGGTCGGCAGTAACGATGACGATTGTATTTTCCAGTTCCCCTGTCTCTTCCAATGCCTGAAGGATAGCAACCAGATGTTTGTCAAAATGTTCTATTTCCAACGCATAATCCAGCATGTCCGTGCGTACCACCTCGTTATCCGGCCAGAAAGAAGGAACGGAATCAATCTGATTGATATTTTTTCCAGCTTTTAAAGAATATCCGAAATCGTATCCTCTATGCGGTTCTAAAGCGCCATACCAGAAACAGAAAGGTTGGCCCTTAGGCTTATTCTTGAGGAATTCTTTAAAATTAGCCGCATAATCAATATTGGATATTCCCTTTGTCGGGGGCGTCAACTTGATCTGATTCCACATTTTCCCGACCATATTCCGTGGATTTCCCAGCGAGTCGTTGGCAAACCCGGGTCCCCAGCCTTTTCCCGTTGCTCCTGCCTTATAGCCATTCTCAGCCAATACCTCGGGATAAGACTTGAACTTCGCAGGGAAATCAGACCAATGATTACAGGCTTCTTCCAATTGCCAGGAATTGCGGCCTGTAATAATACAGGCACGGGAAGGCGCTGATTTGGCATTACAGGCGTACATGCGATGAAACAGCAGGCCTTCCTGTGATACCCGATCAAAACCGGGCGTATTGAGCCAAGTCGTTCCATATGCCCGCATGTGGGGATAGGATACGTCGTCGGCGATACAGAACAGGATGTTGGGGGGGGGCTGTTGTCCGTACATCGTGGAGCAGAAAAGACTCAGCCCGACTAATCGAATCGTATTTTTCATGATAGCGAATAGAATAAATTACTCATCTCTAAGTTCCGGTATCTCATCGAACAGCCTGAATCCGGATATACGATCGTTTGCATCCGCCCGTTTTCTTTTCCAGGAAGGATGATCGGCTGTATCTTTTTGCCATTGGACAAGAAGTTTAGCCAGTTTTCTTCCCTCTGGAATATGCTGCGGTATATCTGCAATATTATTCAGTTCGAACGGGTCATTTTCCAGATCATACAACTCGATCATTGAACGGGGCGCTATAAATATTTGTTTCTGGCTATCGTTCAATTTTCCTTCCCTTTGCCATTTTTTCAGTTCATACCAGCTCGGACTGGAACTCAAATCCGCCGCCGTACCATGGGGTAACTCATAATAGGCATTATATATCAGTTTATATTTTTCAGATCGAATACAACGTATATATTCATCGGTATTATGCCAATTGCGTTCCGCATAAATATAGTCACGTCCCCTTTTAGCAGGGTTCAGAACCAACTCATGGAAACTCTCGCCATAAATTTCTTCCGGCGGAGTAATGCCGGCAAGGCTTAACAGTGTCGACATAAGGTCGATACTGCTGACAAGTCCATTTTCGTGCACTTTTCCCGACTTAATAACTTTATTCCATACGAAAATTAAAGGGGTTTGTATTCCGGAATCATATAAAGAACCTTTACTTCTCGGGAAAGGCATCCCATTATCGCTCAGGAAAACAATGATTGTATTGTTAAGTTTTCCTTTTTGCTCCAGAATCGAAAGCATTTTTCCTATATTCTGATCCATACGGGTGATTTCATCATAATAATCAGCCAGATCACGCCGGGTATCCGGCCCGTCGATCAGATATGGAGGAACCGATACTTCTTCCGGGCTGTTCCTTTGCGGGCAGATATCTCGGTTATACGGACGATGCGGATTTGCAAATCCTATCCAAAGGAAAAAAGGCTGTTCTTTACTTTCGTCGATAAACCGGGCATAATTTGTGTACGTATCTTCCGTAAGATCGCCCTGATTCGGCAGGTATCCGCCTGGGATCATCCGGTTGAATTGTTTATTTCCTTCTGCCCCCCAATGGGTTTTTAACATCGATCCTGTATTATAACCTGCTTTGCGAAAATAAGAAGGCATCATTCTGATTCCAGTTCCAAGAGGTGTATGTAAGTCTTCCGTTCCGATAGTATGAGCAAACATACCTGTCATCATACTGGTTCGCGAAGGGCTGGATTGCGGAGAGGTCAGGAAAGCTTTATTAAACTTTACTCCCTGCGCGGCCAGGCAGTCGATGTGTGGCGTTTTTACAGATGGATTTCCGTAGCAACCGAAGTCCATTCCGGCGTCGTCAGCTATGAAAACGAGAATGTTCGGTCGTTCCTGTTCCTTATTTTCCTGTGCTGACAGCATTGCAGTTGCAAAAATGCCTATGGGTATAAGCCAGTTTTTTTTCATTTTTCCGGGTATCATAATAATCTTTTTAAGAAATATTTTCAAATGTAACAGATATGCTCCCTGCTTCCGAGTGTAAAGTGATTTCATCTGCGTTTTGAGATAACACACTTCCTCCAACAACTTTTATCAGCTTTTTATCTTCAAATTTTACACAAACGGTTGAAGTCGACGCAACATTAATAACCAACAGGTTATTTTCCAGTTGTATATCGTCCAACTGCCCTGTGGATGAAACGACAGATATTTTTTCTCCTTTATTACCAATCAGGAAAGCGCTTACCGTATCATCGGGTTTATTGAAATGAAAGTCCATGCTGATACTTTCGTGGGCGCTTGTATAAGGATGATTTAAAATACCGAGTAATTGCGAACGATTTAAATGTAATTTATAAGGGAGGTTTGCCTTTGATCCACTGAATCCGATAATCTGTCCGAAAGCGCGAATAGAATCTACTTGGGTATATATCTCCGGGGATGCTCCTGCTTTAGCATTGTAATCAATCAATATGCCGTGAATATAGGGTCTTACCCGTTTGGCTTTAGCTAATGTTTTACCGATATCGGCCCTTTCTTCAGAAGTAAGTTGGTTCAGGTCTCCCCAAAAGCCATGCCCGGCAATTAACGTGTTATTTATATTATAATGTTGCGCACGGTATGGCGCCACATCATTCGGATAAACAGCATACGTAAATAACTCTTTAGGGAAAAGATGTCCATAATCATTAATAACCGTACGCATAGATTTAGTTCGGTAAGTAGAATAGTCGCCATAAGCGGATGCGCCGTTATTGATGAAAAAGAATATTCCCTCCTGCAAAGGCATCAATCCAATCATGCATCGTTCCGGTTCTGTGAGGTCTATTTCTATTACTGCATCGTTATTGTATTCCCGCAACTCTTTCATAATACGGGTTACATAAAAAGGGAAAAGGTAATTGTATCTTTCTATCCTTTCTTTTTCTGTATGGCTATTATCTCCATGATTGAGACCGGACAAAGAACTGTTGAAAGTGTTCATGGCATCCCACTTAAAAAAACGAATACCTTGATCTATCAGGCTTTTACAATCTTCGAGAAATAATGCTGAAAAAGGTCCTACAATATCAAATACCGGTCTTCCCCATTGCGCCGCAACAGGAACTCCGTCCGATCGGCGGATAATCCATTCGGGATATTGCCGGTATCTTTCAGAGAGGCTGTCTATTGCCATTGGAGATAGCCAGATGCCCGGTACCATATTATGATCTTTCATCCGGTTAACAAACGGAGCCAATTTATTAGGTAAACGTTTTTGATTTGGAGTCCACATGCCAAGCGCTTCCTCCCATCCGTCATCAAGTACAAAAAGCTCGATATTCATTTCGGCAGCGTAATCAATTTCCCGGAGTATCCGTTCTTCAGTAAGTACGCCTCTTAAATCCTGCCCTTTCTTATTTTGCTCCCTTTGCATTGCCCAGGTATTATAGTAAAAATGAGATTCCCGGGATTTTGGATGCTCTGTTATCTGACTGAAAAGATAATTGTGTATCAACGGTTCAATCTTTTCATCTTTTCCGATAAAACTGAAACTATTCCAAACGGTTTCGTAATACGAATCATATGGTATTTTTTCATTATCGAAATAACCGCCTTTTATTAGCTCCGTAGCTATTGTCCGGGTATTTCCACTTTGATTATAATGGTGAGCTATAAACCGGAAATTTTCATCTTTTATTTCTGTTTCGTCGCCCTCTACTCCCTGGCTGGCATCAATATCCCCCTTTTTCATAGAGGTAACTGGCGATAACCGGAAACCTTTTGCTTCATCTTGCGAGGCGTGTTCGTACGTTGACATTACTTTGTGGCTTCCTGTACAGGTAACAGAGAAAGGGCCTTTCAGGAAAAGCTCATTATTATCCGTCAGTGTATGATTTCTGACAGAAGGACAAAACGTATGATTCCAATGCTGATAATTGGCTATTTGTATTTCCTGTATAGATTCTTCCGTATTATTATTGAGAGATAGCCTTGGATAAATAAGATGCAGTTTTCCATCTTTTTTATTCAACTGAAAATTATGACCCTTGGCCGATTTCAGTTGTATCTTCTCCCTGGTAAGTGTTGAGTTCTGAAAATATTGCCGGTATAATTCTATTTTCAAGCCCTTGTAAGAACCCTTACCCTCGAAATAAAAAATATACTCCACTCCTTGATTAACCAAACTTCTCTCTTTGTATTGAATAAATTTCCACACCGGCATAGATGAGGTTACTGTTTTTTTGTTAATCTGAAATTCGAAGTAAGAAAGCGCGTTTTCAGCTATCAGTTCTTTCCGGGTTTTCTTATCGAACACGGATTGGATAAAGATCGTATTATTTTTAAAAGATAATACCTGCCGCATCGCTGTATTTTCAAAGATGAATTCCTTGCCAGTCATGCGTCCGTTGGCTAACATATTATTAACAAAAAAGAAAAATAAAATGACTGGTAAAAAGATGTTCTTAAGTTTCATTTAATTTGTTGCGGTATTTAAGGGTATATCAAAAGTTCTCTTTGGTAAAAAAGAAGTAGACTTTTGACACACCCTCAATGATTTTCAATTTATTTAGGCGTAATCTGATAATCGTTCTGTTTCAGTTCCGGATTTACATCAACCTGTTTCTGCGGAACAGGAGTAGTAAGGTTTGTTGCATTGAGTTTAAACCCTTTATTCGTCATAACTTCAACCGCGCGACCGGTGCGGATTAAATCGAACCACCTATGCCCTTCGAATGCGAGTTCCGTACGGCGTTCGTGTTCAACCGCCAGAAAGAATTCATTTTTATCCGAAGTATTAATATCTACGGGAGAAGTTTCGGTTGTCTGATAACCGAATCCCCGACGGCGCACTTGGTTGAGATAATCGCATGCCTGCGTTGTTTTTTCATTCTGATTCAATGCTTCTGCGTACATTAAAAGTACGTCGGCATAACGGATCACCGGGAAGTTGTTGTTGCTGTCGCCACCTTGATAAGGGATGTCGAAGTATTTCT
>JAITRG010000224.1 GCA_031288515.1 Tannerellaceae bacterium | reverse complement strand
AATCGCAAATCACAATTTGCCGCCAACAGTTCTTTTTCCCAAACCGCAAATCACGGTTTGCCCCCAACAGTTCTTTTCCCCTAACCGTGAATCACGGTTTGCCCCCGACAGTTCTTTTTCCCAAACCGCAAATCACGGTTTGCTGCCAACAGTTCTTTTCTCCCTAATCGTGAATCACAGTTTGCCGCCGACCGTTTTTTCCCCCAAACCGTGAATTGCGGTTTGCGGCGGCTGGTTGTGGATTGCGGGGAAGGCGTGAAAATGTCCGGAGAGTCTGCGGAATCTGCTGTTTGCTGCTGAAATATCCGTATTAATTCGTAGTTTTGGGCGATAAAGGATAATGATATGAAAAAGAACGACTGGAAAGACAGGCTGGGGGTTATGTATTCTACTAATCCCGAATTTCAATACAGTACGGAGGGGGGAACGGAAGAGGATACGCTTCCGAAAGAGAAGCAGCTCCTGCGTATTTCGCTGGACAGGCGTAACCGCGGGGGGAAGGCCGTTACTCTGATCGCCGGGTTTCGGGGTACGGCCGGCGACCTGGCGGCTTTGGGGAAATACCTGAGAATAAAATGCGGGGCAGGAGGGTCGGCCAAAGAAGGCGAAATCATTGTGCAGGGAGATTTGCGTACGAAGGCGCTGGAAATCCTGCGGGAAGAAGGATATACGAAAAGCCGGATTGTCTGACCTATGCTGACTGTATACAGAGCTTCCGCCGGAGCGGGGAAAACCTATAAGCTGACGGGCGAATACCTGAAATTGCTTTTTGCCGGAGAGATGGCTTACCGCCGGATTCTGGCCGTCACCTTTACCAATAAAGCTACCGACGAGATGAAAGGGCGTATCGTAGAGGAACTTCATCATCTGGCGTCGGGGAGGAAATCCACTTACGTGCAGCTGTTGCAGGATACGTATGGGTGGGACGAGGCCTTTATCCGGAAACAGGCAAAGAAGATACTGATAACGGTACTGCACGATTACGCTTCATTCAATGTGAGCACGATCGACCGCTTCTTTCAGCAAACCATGCGCGCCTTTACCCGCGAAATCGGCTTGCAGGGCGGGTATGGCATTGAAATGGACCAGGAGCTGGTATTGACCGAGGCTATCGACAACCTGCTGGGCGATCTGGATAAACCGGAAAGTAAAGACCTGCTGGGCTGGCTGCTCCGCTTTGCCGAAGATAAAATAGAGTCGGGAGGCGAATGGAACCTGCGCCGCGATATAATGGGGCTTAGCCGCGAGGTATTTAAGGAAAGCTACAGAGCGTATGGCGATGAGGTAAACAAAGATATTGCAGATAAACAGGCGCTCGAAAACTATAAAAATGAGTTGTACGCCATTATCCGTTCGACAGAAAACGAAATCAAACGGATCGGAGCAAAAGGAATGGATATACTGAAGCAATACGCCCTGCAACCTGCCGACTTTAAAGGAGGAAGCAATTCGCCCTTAAAACATTTTGAAAAATATGCCGCCGGCGAGATGAAGGAACCTTCCGCCACCTTCATCAACCTGGCCGATCAGGTAGAAGCCTGTTATACGAAAACAACGCCGCCCGGCAAAGCGCAGATCATTGCCTGCGCCTTTGAAGACGGCCTGAACGAATGTATCAAAAAGGCCGTTTCTTTCTTCAACGGGCTTACGGCCTACCATACGGCGAAAGAAATCGTACGGTTCTATTACGTGCTGGGCATCCTGAATGACGTCTCCGCCAAAATAGCGGATTACCGGGAAGAAAAAAACATCCTGCTCATCGCCGATACGGCCGAACTGCTCAACAAAGTGATCGACGGCAGCGACGCCCCCTTTATCTATGAAAAAACAGGTACGCACACAGACCATTACATGATAGATGAATTTCAAGACACGAGCCAGATGCAGTGGAACAATTTCCGCCCGCTTATACGGGAAAGCCTCGCCCACAACAACAGGAACCTGATTGTAGGCGATGTGAAGCAAAGCATCTACCGCTTCCGCAACTCCGACTGGAAACTGCTGGATGAACAGGTGTCGGAAGACTTTACCCGCGAACAGGTACGGGAGGAAACATTAGCGGAAAACTGGCGCAGCTTCCGGCATATCGTGGAATTTAACAATGCGCTGTTTGATACGCTGCCCGGCATTTTGCAGTCGACTTATAACGAAGCGCTGCAAACGTCTTCCCTCCCGGAAGAAGAGCAGGGCCGGTTCCGGCGGAAAATCATATCGGCCTATGGCGGCAGCAGCCAGCTGATTCCCCCTGCATTCCGGGATAAAGACGGCCATGTGAAAATAGAATTTCTGCCGGACGGCGAAGATACCGGCTGGAAAGAAGAAGCCCTGCTTCGTTTGCCCGCGGCGCTGGAACAGCTGCAGGACAACGGATATGCGCTGAAAGATATAGCCATACTTACGCGCACAAACCTGGAAGCGGCCATGGCTGCGGATACGCTGCTGACGTATAAGGAAGAACATCCCTCCGGGCGCTACCGGTACGACATTATCTCAGACGAAGCGCTGTTTGTGAACAGTTCGCAGGCCGTCCGTTTCCTGGCGGTTCTTTTACGGCATTTAAAGAATCCCGACGAGCCGTCCGGCAAGCGGATCGCGATTTTCTCCTGGCTGGTTCTGGCCGGCAGGATACATGAAGCAGCCTCCGTAACGGATTTTCCGCCCTCTGTTAAAAAAGAGCTGTACGCCCTTTCGCACCAGTCCCTGTACGAGCAGACGGAAGGTTTGTTCCGCTTGTTCGCCGCTTACTTTCCGGCTAATGAACAGGCGTTTATCCAGGCATTCTTTGATATGGCGCTGGAGTATGCGCAGAAAGAAAGCGCCGATTTAAACCGTTTCCTTGCCTGGTGGGACGAAACGGGTTGCCGCAGAGCGATTGCTACTCCCGACGGGCAGAACGCGGCGCGTATCCTTACCGTTCATAAATCGAAAGGATTAGGCTTCAGGGCCGTTATCATACCCTTCGGCGACTGGGAAATCGATCATAAGCCAACCAAACAGGTCGTCATATGGTGCAAGCCCCGCCAGGCGCCCTTCAATAAATTACGCCTGACGCCGGTGCGCTACGGACAAAAGCTCGCCAAAACAATCTTTGCCGGCGATTATTTTGAAGAACGGCTACATGCCTGTATCGATAATCTGAATACCTTGTACGTGGCTTTTACCCGCGCCAAAGAAGAACTGATCGTCTTTGCCCCCCGCCCCCGGCAAATCCGCCCGCAGACAGGGAAGACCGAAAAAGCCGGTTCGATGGCAAGCCTGCTTTGGGAAGGATTGCGCGAAAGCGGACAGACTTGGGAAGGATTGCGCGAAAGCGGCCATTTCTCCTTTGATACGGAGGCTGGCCTGTTTGAGCTGGGAAGCCCTTGCCTGCCGGCCGGAAAAGAAAAAGAGAAACAGACGGAAGAAATAAGTATGGGAACCCTTTTCTCAGTCTCTCCCGACGGACGGCTGCAACTGCGCCTGCACGGGAAAAGCCTCTTCTTTGACAATCCGCGGCGGAAGCATGGCGCCCTGATGCACGAAGTACTGAGTTCTATCCATACAGGGAAAGACGTCGCTCCGGCAGTAGACCGCTATCTGCAGGCCGGCGTCGTCAACCGCGAAGAGGCCTCAGCCCTGGCCGGGCGTCTGGACAATTTACTGGCGTCGCCCGGCGTATCATCCTGGTACGATGGCTCCAGCCGCGTATTGAACGAAGTAGAAATACTCTCCGGAGACGGAAAAACCAAACGCCCCGACAGAGTGATGCTGACGGGCAGCCACGCGGTAATAGTAGATTATAAATTTGGCGACAAACAGGATAAACGCCATCATTACCAGGTGAAGAACTATATGAATCTGGTCCGCCGGATGGGCTACGAAAACGTAGAAGGTTTCCTTTGGTATGTGGAATTAGATAAAATAGAGGCGGTGAATGGCTGATATTCGCCAAAAATAGATATTTTTGCAGCAGAATGGATAAAAGAAAACTGAGAAGAATAAAAGTTCACAAGGTGCATAAGGAAGGAACAGGTTTGCTGCTCTCCCTCTTTACGGTATTATTCCTTATAAATCTTGCTTTATACCATACGACAGGAAAAGGCGCGGTATTCTATACGGTGTTTACCCTGTCGGCTGTGCTGTTCCTTTTAGTCCTTAATTTTTTCCGCAGCCCCTTCCGTCGCTTTCCATACGATTCGGAAGGACTGGTAATAGCGCCGGCCGACGGTACGATAGTGGCGATAGAAGAAGTTACGGAAAATGAAGCGCTCCATTGCAAATGCCTTCTGGTCTCCGTTTTTATGTCGGTATTCAATGTGCATGCCAACTGGTTCCCGGTAAATGGCGTGGTAAAACATGTATCGCATAACGAAGGACGTTTTATGGCCGCTTACCTTCCCAAAAGCAGTACGGAAAACGAACGCTCCGCCGTGGTGATAACAACCCGGTGCGGAAAGGATATCCTGGCCCGGCAGATAGCGGGAGCCGTCGCCCGCCGGATCGTAACCTACGCAAAACCGGGCGAGCCCTGCCATGTAGACGACCAGATGGGTTTTATCAAGTTCGGTTCGCGCGTGGATGTATATATTCCGCTGGACAGCGAAGTACTGGTGGAAATGGATCAGAAGGTTACGGGGAACCAAACGCCTATCGCCCGCCTGAACAGAACCGATTCGTAAGTTTTACCGTCGAATGAATATCCGCAAACATATACCCAATGCAATCACCTGCCTGAGCCTGGCCTCGGGCTGTGGCGCCGGCGTGATGGCGCTGGATGGCCATTTATCAGGGGCAGCCGTCTGGATTATAATTGCCGCTGTTTTTGATTTCGCCGACGGTTTTGCCGCCCGCCTGCTGAAAGCTTATTCCCCTATGGGCAAGGAGCTGGATTCATTGGCCGACATGGTCAGTTTCGGCGTGGCGCCGGGGCTGGTTGTTTTTCATTTACTGCGGGAAGCCTGTTCGTCTTTGCCTTCAGGCAACCTGAATGATTATATTCCCTGTCTTGCCTTTGTGATACCTGTTTTCTCCGGGCTGCGTTTGGCCAGGTTTAATATAGACGAACGGCAAACCACCTCGTTTATCGGCCTTCCGGTTCCGGCGCATGCCTTGTTCTGGTCATCATTAGCCTGTTCGTTGCAGCCGGTTATCCACTGGAACGAAGCCCTGTTTGTTGTAGCCGTTATCCTGTCGGCCACGCTTACCTCTTTGTTGCTGGTATCTGAAATCCCGATGTTCTCCCTGAAAGTCAAGTCGCCGGCATGGAAAGGCAATGAAAGAAGATACATATTAGCCGGTTGTACGATAGCGTTTGTTTTCCTGTTCGGCTTCCTGGGAATAGCCGGCGCGATATTCCTGTACGTCCTCCTCTCTGCCCTTAATAAACGTTGATAAACAAAGCGCGTATTCCGTGCGATGCGTTTTTTCGAGCGATACGTATTCCGTGCGATGCATTTTTTCGTGCGATGCGTATTCCGTGCGATGCATTTTTCCCTGGAAAAAAAGGAAAGGGCGCGTACATTTTCCTTTCGATGTACGCGCCCTTTGATATAGATGAGATGCAAGGCGTCAATAGCCCGGATTCTGCGGGAAATCGGCGTTGATGTTGAGGTCTCTCTGCATCTGCGGGACAGGCCAACAGTATACTAATTTTAAAAAATACGGCTGTCCGGTAAAGATATATTACGGCCCGCTTATCCGTTTCATGGCTTTCAATTATTTAATCGTTTGGATAATCAGGGCGGCAACCTTAGCCGGTTCATTCGGTTCGAGAGGGTAATGCCCTCTGCCTTGGTCGAGGATTACCGTCATTTTCCCTGCATAACGTTTTTTCACCTCGTTTGTCTGGGTTTTCAGATTCGGATCCAGGCTTCCGCATACATGTATAACAGGTACTTTTGCCGCAGCCAAAGGTTTCAGGTTGTCCACCGGCTGCACTTTTGCAAGCGAGGAACGCAGGATTGGATTTTCCCCGTAGATACAAGCTACCTTGTCGGGATTTTCAATTCCCCACGCATAGACTTCTCCCGTTGCGGCGCCTCGTCCCGCCAGCACGGGTTTCCGCGAAAATCCTTTGCCGGTCAGGTAATCATACGTCATGTCCCAATGCTTGAGTATCGGGCCGTCGGCATTATAAGGGACCGGGCCTACGACAATGTGAAAACCTTTCGCAAGCAGTTCCAAATCTACAGCCGAACTACCGTCTAACTGATCGCAACGGAAAACCCAGGGATTGCCTGCTGCCGCCTGTGCGGGAGCATACACGGTGACGGAACCTTCCACGCCTTCCAGCGGGAATGAATATTTGTTGTAATTTCCCGTAAAGTAAGGCCCCCACGCGCTGATCCAGCATTTCTCGGACGGAGCATACTCGTACCTGGCTTTCGTATTGTAGAAGTTCGATTTCTTCGACTGTCGGGGTAAAAATGCGGGTTGCTGCTGTGGCTTTTCCTTAAAACTCTGTTCGATAAAGTCGGCAATGACGTCCGGGTTGCTCAGACTGTGGGGATGGTGTGCCGTCCCGTCTTTGACAAGCACGGAGAAACGCCCTCCGTTTGCATGGTAAACGCCCTGAATTGCATACGTATTGTGCAGAATCGGGTCAATGCTTCCGCAGATATTCAGTATGGGTACATCGTTTTCGGCAAGTAAATCCATTTTCATCAGGCTTGCGTGCGAAAGTCCCGGATTATCCGCACAGATAGCCGATACCTTGTCGGGATGCGCCGTTCCCCAGGTATAGGCATTCGAACCGCCGCGGCTCATGCCGATAAAGGCAGGTTTCGGCGACAGCCCGTGTTCTTCCGTAAGAAACTTGTACCACACATCCCAGGTCTCATCGGGGTCGGTTGTGATAAACGCGATATGGAACCCCCTTTTCAGCAGTTCGATTTCCGCCTGTGGAGCGTGATCCCAGTAACAGCCGCGCCAGCTCCACGGATTTCCTTCTGCCGCCTGCCGCGGAACGACCACAATACAGCGTCTCGTTCCCTTTTCAGGCGCTTTTACGCCGCTTCCTTCCTGCGGACTTGCCGTAAGCGGCTTTATTTGCAGACTCGTTTCATTAATTACAAAGTCATAGCGGTCAAAACCGTGCCATTGCGTTTTCTCTCCCGTGAAAGACTGTGCAAAGCCCATAAATCCACCGAAAAACATGAAAAGCAGGGAAGCTGTCACAATATTTGTTTTCATACTGATTTAAAGATTACAATTATAACAAAAATTTGCCTAAAGATACAGCATATCAATTAAAGAAACACCTAATAAAACGCTTAATAAAGCGCTTAATTCGACACGAAAATTTATTAAGCGTTCGAAAACAGGGCTTCCCGCAAGATTGCGCCCGCTTATTGGCGTATTGGCTAAGGCAGGTATTCGGTTCCGCATATTCCGTGCGCCATAATAGCATGCGTTACTTATGTTACTTATGTTACTTGTTTTGCTCCGATTTGCTAGATTTCGTCAGAACTCAACTGTAAAATGCAGCGCGTTTTTGGAAGCAGCCTTCGAACCGGGCCTGAATAAACAAACCGGGAGAGGGGTAAATTAACGGAATGTCAAAATGACAAAGCGCTATTTCTTACGCTTCACGATTCATCGTATCTTTGGCAGGATTCATTTTCTTTTTTAATAGAAAATCGTATCTTTGTACGGGGTTACATTATAATAGAACACACGTTACGTTATGTTTAAATTCTTGTTCGTCATATTTTTCTTCATTATCCTGATGACTTTAATGTTGGGGTTGTCTTTTCTTCGTACGCTTAAACGCGTTTTGTTTGGCGAGAGTGAAAGCGAAAAGAAAGCCCGCCGGCAATACCGGGCAGCCCAGCATGCGTCTAAACAGAAAAACGCTAACCGGCAAGAGGCTGCATCGTCTAAAAAGAAAGCGTTTAGTAAAGATGAGGGCGAATATGTGGATTATGAGGAAATAAAGGAGTAATCATCATCTGCGGTTACGGAAAAATGCAATTATTTCATTTGCACATTCGTCTGCCAGGAGTCCCTTTTTTATAACCGCTTTGGGGTGCAGTGAGTAAGGGGCAAATTGCTGAAAACCTTTTTTATCATCCGGGGCGCCGTATACTAATGTGCTTATCTGCGACCAGCCGATAGCGCCGGCGCACATTACGCAAGGTTCTACCGTTACATACAGCGTACAACCCGTAAGGTATTTAGCGCCTAATACGTTTGCGGCGGCAGTAATGGCAATCATTTCGGCATGGGCTGTCGGGTCGTTCAGGCATTCGGTTTGGTTATGGGCGCGGGCGATAATACGTCCGTCGCAAACAATCACGGCGCCCACCGGCACTTCCCCTTCGGCTGCCGCCTGCTTTGCTTCGGCCAGCGCCTGCTTCATAAAATAATTGTCGCTCAAGGGATTCATCCGCGCATTTCACTTTCGTTAAACAGGGTAGGATAATCTTCTTCCAGGGTGCGAAGTACATGGGTGAAGATAATTTCACGGAACCAGCGCGACTTGTTTTCAATTTTGTATTTGGAAAAGTGATTTAGAAGCGCTTTATGTTCATCGTTATTGAGCATAAACGTTATCCGGTGTACACGAGGCGATTTAGGCTGGTCCGTCTTTTTTTGTTTCTTCTTTTTCTTCATGCTGCAAATATAAACGCGAAACCTTAAATAAAAAAGAAAAACCTTATATTTGTGCAAATTATAAACAAATGACAGACCGGAATCTTATCGGAAAAGAAGGCGAGGAAGAAGCCCGTGATTACCTTATTCAAAAAGGTTATATAATTCTCCATACCAATTGGCGTTTCCACCATTATGAACTCGATATCGTAGCCGTGAACGGGGATGAATTAGTTGTCATCGAAGTGAAAACCCGTTCGGGAGGCTACCTGATTGCTCCCGAAGAAGCGGTAGACAGAGGCAAGATAAAACGAATCGTATCGGCAGCGGATATGTATGCCCGTTATTTCAGGAAGAACCTGCCTGTACGGTTTGATATCATTACATTGATAAAAAGCGACGCCGGATATGAAATAGAACATATTGAAGACGCCTTTTACGCTCCCATCCGGTGAGATAATGAGAGGATACGAATCTGCCGGCGGTTTCATGATGGTTAAAAATGGTTACGAATGCATCGTAATTGGTTTAAATATTATATCTTGCAGACTTATCGCAGATACTATACCTATTAAACCATCTTATTATGACGACTCATTTAAAATCTTTTCTGTTACCGGCAGCTATAGTTGTTCTGTTTGCTTGCAGCGAAGCCCCGCAGGCGAATTACCTGGAGGATGCTCCCGTAGTTGCCACCCGCACGGTACCGGATGGGGAAGAGTTCATTGAACTGGACCCTTCCCTGCTGAAAGACACGGTAATCTTCCCGTTAAGTTATTTTACGGAAGAACTGCAATTCATCAAACTCGACGACCGGGACGAAGCGCTTGTCAGCCCTTACCGGGTATATGCATCGGAGAATTATTTTCTAACGCATGCATCGGGAACTACGCCCTGTAAGCTATTCGACAAACAAGGCAAATACCTCGCTGATATTGGCTCCTTCGGCCAAGGCCCCGGAGAATACCGTTTCCTTTACGCAGGGCAGATAGACGAGTCCGCCGGGCGCATTTACCTGATGCCGTATACCACGGAATCACTCCTGGCGTACGATTTGGAAGGAAATGTATTACCCCCTGTCCCTTTGGCTCACAAAGCGAATAAATCCCTTTTCTTAGTCCGCGGCAATGAACTGTTGGTAATGGGCGAGCCTCATCCGGAACTCCCCTCCTTTATCTGGGTACAGGATATGAAAGGCGATAAGCTTTACGATATATCTTCTTCTCTTGATTTCCCCTTTGATTACAGTACGGATGTATTCTCTTACCGGAATGGGGAGGCGATCGATTTCAGCCATTGGACCTGGAAGCCCCGTACGGATTCGCTCTACCATATCGATCCGGTAAAGAAGAAACTGATCCCCCGTTTTACAGCCAACTTTAAGGGGGAAGCTCTTAAACCGCATATGTATACGGAATGGCCGGACTATTTCCTGGGGAATACAAGTACGATTGTTACGGTTTCCATGACGGACGAGAGCGGAAACATGCAGAGGCGGCAGGAAGGAGATAAGCCTGCATATTATATCGTAGATAAAAAAACGCTGAAAGGCGCCTATTTCGGGCTTGTTAATGACTTTTTCGGGGAAGAACGGCTCAACGATCCTATCTTCGTTTTCAAAAACGGATATTATTTGACTTGTGTGGATCCCGGAGACTTGGAAGAACGCATCGAAAAGGCGCTTGCATCCGACCGCCTCTCCGATAAAATGCGGCAGAAACTCACCGAACTGCAAGCGAATATGACGGTAAACGATAATAACTATATCCTGTACGCTAAACTGAAAGGTGTAGAGTAAGTTTTGTATTCTACTGCAATTCCTGAAAATTCCCTATCTTTGCCGTTATAATAATCATTCATAAATTATAGCGATATGGCAATACCTCCGTTTAAGTATCAGGAACCGTTTCCTATGGGAAAGGATACGGCCGAGTATTATTTGTTGACGAAAGAACATGTTTCGGTTACCGGGTTTGAAGGAAAAGAAATTCTGAAAGTAGAAGAAGAAGGCTTAACCGGATTGGCTAACGCCGCTTTCCGTGATGTGGCTTTTTATCTGCGCCCGGAACATCAGGCGCAGGTAGCGAAGATTCTCTCGGATCCCGAAGCCAGCGACAATGACAAATTCGTAGCGTTGACCTTCCTGCGTAATGCGGAAGTATCGGCAAAAGGTAAACTTCCTTTCTGCCAGGATACGGGTACGGCTATTATCACAGGTAAAAAAGGGCAACAGGTATGGACAGGCGGCAATGATGAAGAAGCGCTGTCGAAAGGCGTTTATAAAACGTATACCGAAGAGAATCTGCGTTATTCGCAGAATGCGCCGCTGGATATGTATAAGGAAATCAACACAGGCTGTAACCTGCCGGCTCAGATTGACATATATGCTACGCAAGGGAGCGAATATAAATTCCTTTGTATTGCAAAAGGAGGCGGTTCGGCCAACAAAACCTATCTGTATCAGGAAACAAAGGCATTACTGACGCCAGGTAAATTAGTTTCGTTCCTGGTGGAAAAGATGAAAACTTTAGGTACGGCCGCTTGTCCTCCTTATCACATTGCGTTTGCCATTGGCGGTACTTCTGCCGAAGCCAACCTGAAAACAGTTAAGTTAGCCTCCGCCCATTATTATGACAATCTCCCTGCTTCGGGAAATGAAGGCGGACGGGCTTTCCGTGATATTGAATTAGAGCAGAAAGTCCTGGAAGAAGCGTATGGAATTGGTTTGGGAGCGCAGTTCGGCGGAAAATACTTTGCGCATGACGTCCGCATTATCCGTTTGCCTCGCCATGGCGCTTCCTGCCCGGTAGGGATGGGCGTATCCTGTTCTGCCGACCGCAATATCAAAGCAAAAATAAACAGGGAAGGTATCTGGATTGAAAAGCTGGAAACCAATCCGGGACGGTTTATCCCTGAAGAATACCGCAAAGCCGGAGAAGGCGAAGCCGTAAAGATCAACCTGAACCAACCGATGGCCGGTATCCTTCGCGAGTTGGATAAATACCCGGTATCTACCCGGCTTTCTTTAACGGGAACAATTGTAGTGGGCCGCGATATAGCCCATGCCAAGTTAAAAGAACGGCTGGGTAGCGGACAGGGATTGCCCCAATACATCAAAGACCATCCCATTTATTATGCCGGCCCGGCAAAGACGCCGGAAGGTATGGCTTCCGGTTCTTTCGGCCCCACAACGGCCGGACGTATGGATTCTTATGTAGACTTATTCCAGGAAAACGGCGGCAGTATGGTGATGATAGCCAAAGGCAACCGGAGCCGGCAAGTAACCGACGCCTGTAATAAACACGGCGGATTCTACCTGGGAAGCATAGGAGGCCCGGCAGCTATCCTGGCGCAGGACAGTATTAAGAAAGTAGAATGCCTTGAATACCCGGAATTGGGTATGGAAGCTATCTGGAAGATTGAAGTAGAAGATTTCCCCGCCTTTATCCTGGTAGATAATAAAGGCAACGACTTCTTTAAACAGTTATAAAGAACCTGTAAGAACAGTTAGAATATCAAAAACTATATTTAATCAGCAATGCCAAAAAACCATTATGACGTCTTTACCAAATTATTATAATAACTTACTAAAGACGTCATAATGGTTTATTGAAGACATCATAATGGTTTACTCAATACATTATGATGATTTTTTTTGCTAAAACATACGTGACCTTTCCTGGAATAGATTTACAGTTTTGGGTTTAATTACTAAAATAACTTTACACAACGTCTGGATTTTTGTTCAATGCCGTTTTGTCAGTAAAGGAAACGTTGTTTTCGTATGATAATCTACCTGTATAAGTACTTCTTTTGCCCCTTCTTTCAGCATTCAGTTTGTTTATAAACACCTGTTTTACAGAATAAAATCCTGAAAAGAGATGTTTCAGCCCGCTTTCAGCCGGAAGAGACACATACCTTCCGCCTCCGCCTTTTGCCAACCCCGGATTTTTAGCTGAAAGAGAGCTGAAAGGTTCTTCTTTCAGCTATATCCATTTACATACAGGCATTTACAAACAGCCTGAATGCTGAAAGAAGAGGTAAAAAAACAGGCAGACGGACAGATTACCTCTACGAGTTGTGCCTCCGGCTTGCATCGGGATTGTTGAATTTACAACTAAATCACACATTTGCCAAAAATGATAATGAAAACAGGGCAATTTGTTAAATTGCAATTATTTCTTAACAATAAATATTTTTTATAACAAAATTTGCATTAAAAGTTGTTCATGTCATAAAATCATATATCTTTGCATCGTTGTTGCTGTTGTTGTATTATAGACACGTATTCTTGTCTTGTTATACGGGAGAGTGGTTGTAAGCATTAATTCTTAACTTAATATACTTTGTTTTAACGCATTATGGAACAACTTGAACTAATTGAATTGCAGTGCGCTGTCATTATAACTTCCTGTTTACGTCTTATATCAATAAGACGCAAATATCTGAAAACCGGAGTTTATTCCGCATATAATCAAATAATTATAATGTTTAACTAAATCAATTATGCCTATGATGTAAGTATGTATGCCTTTTTAATCAATGAGAGAGACGGATAGAAATATCCAAAATGTATAACCTTATTTAAACTAATTAAATGAAGAAAGTATGAGAAAATTTTCTTTAAACAAAAAAGTAAAAGAGAGTGGGATGCTGAATCGCATTAAACACTTGTTAATCTTATTACTATGTGCGACCACAACATTTGCTCAAAACGTAACGGTTAGAGGAACGGTTACAGACGCCGGCGGCGAAACGCTTATCGGAGTGAATGTTTCTATTAAAGGAACCACCATTGGGACTATTACCGATATGGATGGAAAATACACGGTTCAGGCGCCCGGCGCTAATTCAATCCTGGTATTTTCTTATATCGGATATCTTACGCAGGAAATTCCGGTGGGCAGCAAAACAGTGATAGACGTTAAACTTGCCGACGACACGCAAAAGCTTGACGAAGTGGTAGTAGTAGGGTATGGCACCCAGAAAAAAGTGACTGTAACGGGGGCTGTAGCCAGTATAACAGGAGAGATACTCAGCGCCTCTCCTACAACAAACATTTCTAATGCCATGTTGGGGCGTATGCCGGGCGTTATCGGATTTCAGCGAAATGACGAACCGGGGGGCGGATCGACCACCATCCGTATTCGTGGCACAAACTCTTTGGGCAGCAAAGACCCATTGATTGTAATCGATGGAGTAGCCGACCGTAATGGCGGTTTTAACCGTTTGAATCCGGTCGAAATCGAAAGCATGTCG
>JAITRG010000175.1 GCA_031288515.1 Tannerellaceae bacterium | reverse complement strand
ATAGAAAACGGGTATGTTTCATTTCTGATTGTCCTCCGGGACATTCATTATCTTGTGTTCATGGAACCTCTGACGAGGTTTTGTTATTGGAGATTGTTTTCTATTGATATGTATGCCCTAACGGGCAAGCGGCATTTCTTACCGGGCTGGTTAGCGCTATTCTTTTGGCGGACGTACGATAAATACGGCGGTTTGGGAACCTTGCAGTGACAACAGGATCGGAAAATCGGGACGGCGGAGGTTCCGGAGTGACTGCGTGATCGGATTTTCGGGACGGTGGAGGTTACGCAGTGACTACAAGGCCTTAAAATCGGGACGTTGGGGGTCTTGTAGCGGCTACAGGGCCCGAAATCCGGCTATTTGCGTGAGGGACAGAAGCGGAAAGCCCGCAGGGAGCCGGAGGCGAGCGAGGACTTGCAGCGGATGGCCCGACCCGACCGGAGGGAGGGGCACGCCCTCCCCCCTCTCATGGCTTAACTGAACGGCATTGAATTTTAATCTGTTAAGGTAGAAATAACCAAATATTCAATCCCATGATAAATCGGCGAAGACGAAAAAAAATCAATACGATGCTTTCAGTAAACCATTATGATGGTTTAGTAAAAACATCATAATGGTTTGTTAAAGACATTATAATGGTTTACTGAAGACATCATAATGATTTTTTTTGCTAAAACATAGTTGCAGATTTTCGGTTAACGCCGTTTCGTTAGTTAAGGAAACGCAGAATACGACCCACACCGAAAAGATGGAAAAGACCGGTCAAGTCGGAAAACGAAATAAAATTAACTGTATCTTTGCTCTTCGTTTCATTAATGAATTAAAATGATAAGACAATGGCTGCTAAGAAGCAAGAGAAGATAAAGATATTATTTGTGTGTATGGGGAATATCTGTCGCTCGCCGGCGGCAGAGGCTATTATGAAGAAAATTGTGCAGGATGCCGGGTATGCAGAACGTTTCTTTATCGACTCGGCCGGAATATTGAATTACCATGAAGGAGAACCGGCAGATCCGAGAATGAAACTATGCGCTTCCCTTCGTGGCTATAAACTTACATCGCTTTCCAGGCCGGTAGAAACAGGCGATTTTTATAATTTCGACTTAATCGTCGGAATGGATAATACGAATATTCGTGATTTGAAGAAAAGGGCGCCCGAACCCGGGTTGCTTGCCAGGATTCGCCAAATGACGGAATACTCGCAGGAATTATCGTACGACCATGTGCCCGACCCGTATTGCGGAGGAGCGGAAGGTTTTACGCTGGCGCTTGATATCATCGAAGACGCCTGCCGGGGGCTGATGAACGCTATTTTTTCATCTCGGGATAACTGATACGGGTGTGGTACATAATTTTTAGTTTTTCTATAAACGTATTTTTCACCAATTCCACATCACGGAAAGTAAGCGGCGTGTTCTTCAGCAATCCGTCTGCCTGCTGGCCGTCTATGATTCGGTTTACCAATTCGGTTATTTTCTCTTCCGTGTGCTCTTTCAGGCTGCGGGACGCCGCTTCTACGGAATCAGCCATCATCAAAACGCCTGTTTCCTTAGAGAATGGATTCGGGCCCGGATAGGTGAACAGGGTTTCATCTATTTCTTTGCCGGGATACTTGTTCCTGTACATTGTATAGAAGTATTTTGCTTTTCCCCGTCCGTGGTGCGTACGGATAAAATCAATAATAGCTTGGGGAAGCGAAGCCTTCTCCGCCGTTTTTACTCCTTCGGTTACGTGGCCGATGATAATCCGGGCGCTTTGTTCATAAGGCAGTTGGTCGTGGGGATTAACGCTTGTCTGGTTTTCTGTGAAGAATGCCGGGTTTGCCATTTTGCCTATATCATGATACATGGCGCCTGTACGTACTAATTGTGCGTTGGCTCCGATCTTGACGGCGGCGTCTGACGCCAGGGTAGAGACCTGTAATGAATGCTGGAATGTTCCCGGAGCAACTTCCGACAGGCTTTTCAGCAGCGGATTATTGATGTTTGACAATTCTACCAGCGTGATACTTGAGACGTATCCAAACACCTTTTCCAGCATATATACAAGAATGTAGGCAAACATCAGAAGAATGAAGTTGATACCGAAGTAAAGCAGCATCAGCCAATTTATTTTACTTATATCGGCTTCCATATAGATAGCCATACCGGTGTAGCTTAATGTGTAGGACAGATACAGGAAAAAGGCGCAACGAATTAACTGCGAACGTTCCGACAGGTCTTTTAAACTGAACGTAACCACCATACCCGCTATAATCTGTAAGATCAGAAATTCGTGCGGGTAGGGGACCATCAGCGAACAAATCAAAACGATTATCAGATGTGCAAACAGAGCCGTTCGCGAATCGAAGAAAGTACGGACAACAATCGGGATAATGGCATACGGTAATATATAGACATTGAATAAGTTGTACCGGATACATACTTCCGTAAGCAAGCAGCTGACCGAAATACAAAGCAGCATGAACGACGTATTCTTCCTGCTGTATAATATGCGGGAACGAAACGACCATAAATACAGCCAAAAGCAGAAGATAATACCGAATACCAGTACAAATTGCCCGCCAATCATCAGTCCCTGTCGTTGATTGCCGCCGGTTTTAGCCTCATGCACAATTTTTAACGAGCGGAGAATATTATATGTACGGTTGTCTACAATCTCTCCCCGGTCTACAATCCGTTCGCCGGCCTGCACCATACCGTTGGCAATCGGAACGCTATTCAACAGGTTTTCTGCCACCTTGTCCGACATATCTTTGTCGTATGAGATGTTTTCCGTCAGAAAGTTGTTCACATTACAGGTTCGCAGCAAATCCTTGTCGAGGTGGGGAGGGGCATTGTTCAGTATAAACTCGTAAGCTGTCCGGACGGTAAACAAGTCGCTTACATAATGGGTTTTTGCCACATTGTTTTCTAATACGTTGATACGTTCCCTGTTTTCTTTTTTCAAATCCTCCAGTTCCTGATAAGACACAATCCCCGATTTATAGAGCTGTACCAAACTCCTGTCAATATATTGCATATAAGGAGGAGTGATATGCTGATGGTCTAACGTTGCGTACGCTTCCCGTAATTTATCTACTTCCGCGATTCCAATCTCTTTATTCAAGCGGAAATACGGTTCGAAACTATTCAGTACGCTATCTCTTTCCGCTTTTATCTGTTCATCTGTTTTATAGATAGGGAAATCGCCCGGAGCCGTAAGTAATCCGTAACGCCAGGGCTTGCCTTCATAGAACTGGTAACGGAACTTCCCTTCGCGCGGAAAGAAGTAAGCAATAAGCGCCGCCGTGATAACAAAGAAGACCGCCGTTGGGATTGTATAATATTTTAACTTCATACGCCTTTTGTATATATAGAGGCGAAATGTACGTAAAAAAGTTCAGGAACCCAAAAAATCATAGTCTGCTATTACGGATTTCAACAATTTTGACAACGCAAACGTAATACGTTTTAGCCTATTGCGTAATCTTTAGCGTAAATATTATGCAATCTTTTAAAAAAGGCCTACTTTTGCTGCGTTATACAATAATAGAACGTTTATGGCCCAAAGAAAAGTAAGAGTTCGTTTTGCTCCAAGTCCTACCGGGGCGTTACATATCGGAGGCGTACGCACGGCTTTATATAATTATTTATTTGCTAAACAAAGGGGGGGAGATTTCCTTCTTCGTATTGAAGATACCGACTCGCAACGTTTCGTTCCCGGAGCCGAAGAGTATATTACAGAGTCGTTCCGATGGCTGGGAATCGCCTTTGACGAAGGCGTTGGCGTTGGCGGCGATTATGGCCCTTACCGCCAGAGTGAACGGAAATGTATTTACAGGGAGTACGTAGACCGGTTATTAAACGCCGGGCTGGCTTACTACGCATTTGATACGCCGGAAGAACTGGAAGATAAACGAAAGGAAACGGCCAACTTCCAGTACGATGCTTCTACCCGTATGCAAATGCGTAATTCATTGACGCTGCCGGCGGAAGAAACGAAACGGCTGACAGCAAACGGCGAAAAATACGTTGTCCGTATCAAAATAGAGCCCGGCGAAGCGATTCATGTACAGGATTTGATTCGCGGAGAGGTGGTGATAAACTCATCTGTTCTGGACGATAAAGTATTGTTCAAGGCTGCCGACCAATTGCCTACTTACCATTTAGCCAATATCGTAGACGACCATTTGATGGAAATAACCCATGTTATCAGAGGAGAAGAATGGTTGCCGAGCGCTCCCTTGCATGTGTTGCTGTACCGCTATTTCGGCTGGACAGACGCCATGCCGCAGTTTGCCCACCTGCCTTTATTATTAAAACCCGAAGGAAGCGGCAAACTGAGCAAGCGGGACGGCGACCGCTTAGGTTTCCCCGTTTTCCCGCTGGAATGGAAAGACCCCAATACAGGGGAACAGTCTTCCGGCTACCGTGAGAGCGGCTATTTGCCGGAAGCCGTCGTCAACTTCTTAGCCTTATCAGGCTGGAATCCGGGCGACGGCCGCGAAATGATGAGCACAGGCGAGATGATTCAATTGTTCAACCTCGAACATTGCAGCAAAAGCGGCGCCAGGTTCGATTACGAAAAAGGGAAATGGTTCAACCACCAATACCTGGTAAAGAAAGACAATAAGGAATTAGCCTTACTTTTTCTGCCGGTACTGGAAGAGCATCAAACCGAAGCCGCTTTGGATTATGTAGAAAAAGTAGTTGGCTTGGTAAAAGAACGGGTAACTTTTGTAAAAGAACTCTGGGAACAATCCTCCTTCTTCTTTATAGCCCCAACCGGATACGATGAAAAAGCAGTAAAGAAACGCTGGAAAGGAGACTCCGCCGCCCAACTGACGGAACTCGCCGAAGTACTTCGCGCACAGGTTCCTTTCGATGCGCACAGTACGGAAGAAACCGTCAAAGCCTGGATAGAAAGCAAAGGGTATCATTTGGGAAACATAATGAATGCCGCCCGCTTAGCCCTGGTAGGCGAGAGCAAAGGCCCGCATATATTCGACATAACAGAAACCATAGGAAAAGAAGAAACCATAAAAAGGATTCAACAGGCAATAACAAAACTTAGTTGATCGTTCACAGATAAGTAATGTACACATTAGCGATTCACCTTTATGCACTTATTGTAGAATTATTATCGCTTTTCCACAGGAAAGCAAGGATGATACGGTTCGGACAATGGAAAACCAACGGCATACTTCGCGAGAAGATAAACCCTGACGCCAGTTATATATGGTTTCATGCCTCTTCGTTAGGAGAGTTTGAGCAGGGACGGCCTATGATGGAAAAAATAAAGGCAGGCTATCCGCAGTATAAGATACTGCTCACCTTCTTTTCTCCGTCAGGATACGAAGTCCGCAAGAATTATTCGGGCGCAGACGTTATCTGTTACCTTCCTTTTGATACGCCCTTTAAAGTGAAGAAGTTCCTCCGCCTGGCAAATCCATCGATGGCAATCTTTATAAAGTATGAGTTTTGGGCCAATTACCTGACGGAATTAAAGAAACGGAATATCCCCACCTATATTATTTCGGCTATTTTCCGTCCGAACCAGTTATTCTTCCGATGGTACGGAAAGCCTTTCCGGAAAATGCTTCATTGCTTCAATCATCTGTTTGTACAAGACAAAGCCTCTTCTGCGTTGCTGGCCGGCTATGGGATAAATAATGTAACGATAGAAGGAGATACTCGCTTCGACAGGGTGCTTGATGTGCAAAAACAAGCAAAACCGATTCCTCTCGTTGAACAATTCATAAAGAACCGGGAAGGTGAAAAACAATTTACGCTG
Organism: Tannerellaceae bacterium; assembly: GCA_031288515.1. Lineage (GTDB taxonomy): Bacteria > Bacteroidota > Bacteroidia > Bacteroidales > Tannerellaceae > DFXE01. Next base: position 8,751 of record JAITRG010000175.1, on the reverse strand, counting down.
ATTGCCGGAAGTTCCTGGCCGCAAGACGAAGAGTTCATCATCCAATACTTCAATGAACATCCGGAAATGAAGCTGATTATCGCCCCTCACGAGATAGACGGCCCCCGCCTGCTGGATATCCATTCCAAATTAAAACGCCCTTCGGTACGCCTTTCGGATACCGGCGAACAACATATCGCCGGGAAGGACTGTCTGATTATTGACAGTTTCGGACTGCTGTCGTCCATTTACCGGTATGGCGATGTCGCTTACATCGGCGGAGGCTTCGGGAAAGGCATCCATAATATTCTGGAAGCCGCCGTATACGGTATCCCCGTCCTGTTCGGCCCGAAATACCATAAGTTCAAAGAAGCCAAAGACGTCATAGCCGTCGGCGGAGGCTTCCCGGTATCAAACGGAACGTCCTTTCAGGAAAAAATGGACGAACTGTTAACCTGTCGTCATTTATTGGAATCAGCCGGCCGGGCCGCCGGCAACTTCGTCCGGGATAATGCCGGCGCAACCGACAGGATATTAGCGCAATTACCCTTATAAAATCTATCGATGGACAAAGAGGCAGTAACGTATTTATCTATAAATATTTCTACTTTTGTATCTTAATCTAATCAATAAGAAATGTAATTATGATGAAAGCAAAACTCTCAACCTTGTGGATTGTGGTAATGATAAATATGATTTTCGCCGATATTTTTACCATTATGGTAGAACTTGTGCATAAAAACACATTAGGCGAACGGCCCGGCGATGTAAAAATGACAATGGCAATCGCCGCTATTGTCACCAATATCCCTGTTTTAATGATTTACTTTTCGAGGACATTACCCTATAAACTAAACAGGATACTGAATATTATCGCCGGAATTTTCACCATAATCTATGTAGTTGGCGGCGGTATGCTAACCCCGCATTATATAATCATAGCAAGCATTGAAGTAATACTGTTGCTTATGATTATCGTGAAATCCTGGAAATGGACGATAACAAACCAGGCCAATCGCATACTAAAATGACTGTTTTAGCATCTCTGTCATACGCGGCGCATTTCATGAAAACATCAGCGTAAAGGTGGTTTGCTTTGTGGCGGGGATGCTGTTCAGGGTGATGCTGCCGCCGGAGAGGCGCATGATTTGTCTTGAGATGGACAGGCCTATGCCGCTGCCGCCTTCTTTGGTGGTGAAGAAGGGGATAAAGATATGTTCTGCTTCTTCGGGGGAGATTGTGGGGCCGTTATTGCTGACTTCGATAAAGACGGCTTCTTTTTCGTTGCAATAGGCTTTTACTTCAATCCGGCCGCCGGGCTGTTCTTCGCCGATTGCCTGCATGGCGTTCTTTAACAGGTTGAGTACTACCTGGCCAATCAGGTTTTCGTCGGCGTATACGATTAGATTGTCCGGCTGTACGTCTATCGCGACTGTAATATTGGGGTAATTATTGTAATAAATCGTGGTTAGTTGAACCATGCGTTCGGCAAACTTCTTTACGTAAAACAGCGACGGGCGAGGTTCGGGTATATGGGTAAATTTCCGGTAGGATTCCACGAAAGAAATCAGGCTCTTGCCCGTTGCGCTGATTACCTCCAGGCCGTTGCGTATCTCTTTGTTTGCGTCTCCGTGGATAGACAGCAAGGTGTCGCTTAGCGAGGTAATGGGGGTAATCGAATTCATTATTTCATGCGTAAGAACCCGCGTGAGGCGAATCCATGAATCAATTTCCTTTTCGTCGAGCTCGCTGTTGATATCGTTGATGGCAATGATGCGTACGTGTTTGTCCTGCAAGGTCATTTCCGAGACGCGGATAGAAAGATGTACGATACCGCGTTCGTTGGTGAAAGTGGTCTGGTGTTTGTTTCCGGGCTGGATATTCATGATAAGCCCTTCGAGTTCTTCGTCGATACGCCGGAGCTGTTTGGCATGCGTGAAGACGGTAAGGCCCAACAGGCGCAGCGCCTCATTGTTGGTCTGGTAAATATAGCCGTTGTCGTCTATGACGATGATACCGGTCGTAATGCTGTTCAGTATCAATTCGTAATACTTTTCTTTCCGGGCGGCGTCCGCTTTTGCCCGGGATAATATCTGGGTGATACGGTTCAGGGATTGATTTACTAATTTATCGTTTGCGAAACGCCGGCCAGTAGCGTATTTGAAGGCGTAATCCGCATTGTCGATGGCGTCGAACATAAAAGCCACTTTTTGCGCATTCCGTCGGTATAGCTGCCGCATCATTTGTAAAGCGGGAAACCATAAAGCGGCCGAAATCCCGAACGCTACCCATTCTTCCCGCAGAGCGGAAAAGGTAGCCGCTACCGTTAGTATCAGCAGCAGCGAAAGGCGAAAGGCGAGACTGTCCGAAAATCCTTTTATCATTACAAAACGCATCCTTTTATCATTCCGTATTACAAGCCGTATCCTTTGACCATTACAAACCGTATCCTTTGATTCTGTTGTACAGCTTATCATTACAAGCCGTATCGTTTGATTTTGTTGTACAGCGTTTGCCGCGATATGCCCAGTTGGCCGGCCACGAGCGACAGGTTGCCGTTATGTTTATCCAGGGCGCTCTTTATCATCCGGTATTCCATCTCTTCCAGGGTGGCGGCTTCTTTGGCGTCCGGTTCTTTTTTCCGGGGGAAATCAAAATGGCCGTCGTCCAGCAAGTCATGGTCGCTAATGATAACGGCTTTTTCTACCGTGTGTTGAAGCTCGCGGATATTTCCGTACCAGGGCTGCGCTTTCAGTTTTTCTTTTGCTTCGCCGGCGAGGCCCAGCGCCGGTTTGCCGTAGACGGCGGCATAGCTGGCCAGGAATATTCCGGCCAGGGGAACAATGTCTTCCGGGCGTTCGCGCAGGGGAGGTATTTCCACATGGATGGTGTTTATGCGGTATAACAGGTCTTCGCGAAACTGCCGCCTGTTTACCATTTCCTGCAAGTCTCTGTTTGTTGCCGAGATAAGGCGGATATTCACCGGTACCGGGCGGTTGCTCCCTACCCGTACGATGCTGCGGCTTTGAAGGGCGGTAAGCAGTTTGGCCTGCAAGTGATAGGGCAGGTTGCCTATTTCGTCCAGGAAGAGCGTGCCGTTGTTTGCCGCTTCAAACTTACCGGCGCGGTCGGCGCGGGCGTCTGTAAAGGCTCCTTTTACGTGGCCGAACAGTTCGCTTTCGAACAGGGTTTCCGTTATGGCGCCCATATCAACCGGTATCATGGCTTCTTTCTTTCGCTTTGACAGCAGGTGGATTTCCCTTGCCAGCATTTCTTTGCCCGTGCCGTTCTCGCCGGTTATCAGGATATTGGCGTCTGTGCCGGCTACCTTTTCTATTAAGGAGCGCAGTTGCTGCATGGAAGCGCTTTCGCCCCAGAACATGCCGCTTTCTTTGGATACGATTTGTTTTTGCGGCGGCAACGCGATTCCCTTTTTGCGGGCGATACTGATTTCGTAAGCGTTCTGGAGCGTCTCGATCAGATGGGCATTGTCCCAGGGCTTTACGATAAAATCGACGGCTCCCTCTTTGATGCCGCGTACGGCCAGGCCTATATCGGCATAAGCCGTAAAGAGGACTACGGGCGTCAGCGGGGCTTCCTTTTTTATTTCCGACAGCCAGAACAGGCCTTCGTTGCCGGTATTTATTCCCGCCGAGAAATTCATATCCAGTAAAACTGCGTCTATATCGTCGTCGTGCAGGACGGCGGCGATCTGGTTGGGGGAAGCAAGCGTTATTACTTTCCGGAAACAGGCTTCCGACAACATGCGTACGGCCGTGAGGATGGCTTTGTTGTCGTCGACTACCAGGATGGTTCCTTTTTTTGTCATGCAGTTTTTCTTTTTACAAAAAGAGGGTGTGTCAGACGAATGACGGACTTTTGACACACCCTCTTCTCTTTTCATTCGACAGGGAATTAATCTTCAACCGGTTCGAAATCGCTTTTGCCTACTCCGCAGAGCGGGCATACCCAATCGCCGGGTATGTCTTCAAAGGCTGTTCCGGGGGCTATGCCGCCGTCCGGGTCTCCCTCTACCGGGTCGTAAACGTACTCGCATACGGTGCATACATACTTTTTCATGTGCTGTTCTTTTTTTTTTAGTTGGTGAATAAATCTGTTAATAACCGAATAACTCTTCCTGAGTCAGTTTTGTTACGGCGCCGAGTTTTTCCAGCGCTTTCAGGTCCAGGTCTTTCGTATCGCCGAGGATACAGTATGTTAGAGGCTTGTCTTTGACGTATTGCCGCTGGAAATCCTTTACGTCGTTCAGCGTCATGCCGGGTATCTTCAGGAACAGTTCCTGCCGGGCGTCGGTATCGTAGCCAAATTCTTTTGCATTGATGTAGTCCCACAGGACGTCGTCGCGCAGGATGCGTTCCGTACGGATATTTGTCAGCAGGCTTTCTTTGGCTATGTTGAATGCGTTTTCCGATTCGGGCATGTTGTTCAGGATACTGCAGAAGGCGTTGATGGCATCTGTCATCTTGTCGTTCTGTGTAGCGATGAAGGTACTGAGCGAGTAGGAATATTCCGGTTTGCCGGGGCGTTCGTATCCTGCGCGGGCAGAATAGGCCAGTCCGCGGGCTTCGCGCATTTCCTGGAATACGATGCTGTTCATGCCTCCGCCGAAGTACATATTATATAATGTACGTATGGGTTCGATACTTTTGTCGAAACCTCCTCCTTTATGGCGCATGGACATATAGATTTGTTTGGCGTCGTAATGGGCCAGCAATACGCTGTTTGCCGTCGTTTCCTGTTCAGTAAACTTCGCGGGGGCAGGTACGGGCTGCAGGGATTCTGCGGCGGCATGCCGTTTGTTGATGGCTTCGGTTATCTGTGTTTCGGACAGCGGGCCGTAATAGAGGATGGTATGTTCGAAGGTTTTCAGGTTCTTCGTACGGTTTACCAGTTCTTCGGGGTTTATATTTTTCAGTTCTTCGGCCGAAAGCAGGTGTGTGGCGGGCGAATGAGGCCCCCAGAGGGCGTATGAATTTAAGCGGTTGAAATTGGTATACTGGTCGAGCTTAGCGTCCGAGCGCTGTTTCAGTATGTCCGACGTCAGGTTGGCGTAGGTTTCGGCGTCGGCTTTTGCGTCGGCCAGGCGTTCTTCCAGCAGGGCCAGCGCTTTGTCGAAGTTGTCGCTCAGGCCGCTTACGTATACGTATACGCGGTCGTTTGTGGCCACTACGTTGAAAGAGCAGGCCAGGCGGTAGAGTTCGCTTTTGATTTCTTCCGCCGTTCTGGCAGAGGTTCCCAGGTAGCTCAGGTAAGTGAAGGCTGTGCCCAGCGCCTTGTCATGGTTGTTCCCCATTTCGTACACGTAGTAGAGCGAGAATAAGGGGTTGAGCGTATTTTGTTTGTAGAGCAGAGGGATGTCGCTTTTGACGGTTGATTTGGACAGGTCTTTTGAATAGTCCAGGAATACCGGTTCTATGGGCTTTACGTCGCGGTTTTTTATGGCGGCCAGAAAGGCGCTTTCGCTGTCGCGGTTGGTTGAGACAGGCGTTATCTGTGGTTTGTCTATCTTGGGATTGTCGGGTATTCCTTCCCGCTTGTATACCACTGCGTAGTTGTCCCGGAAGTATTTATTGCAGAAATCCACTACGTCCTGCTTCGTCAGTCCCGACTGGAAGTCTATCCTGTTTACCTGGTCTTTCCAGTCGATGCCGTTGATAAAGGCGTCCAGCATGAGGCCGGCGGCATACTGTATTTCCTGCCGCTGGTAATACTGGTTGCGTTTGAAGTTATTGATTACCGCTTCCAGCAGGCTGTCGTCAAAGCAGCCTTTCTTCAGCAGGTCGAGCTGGCCGAGGAGCAAATCTTTTACTTCTTCCAGCGTTTGTCCTTCTTTGGGCGTGCCGTACAGTTGGAAAAGGCCATAGTCTGCCAGCGTGCCGGAGTAGCTGCCTGCGCGCAATACTTTTTGTTTCTGAACGAGGTTGAGGTCTATCAGCCCGGCATTCCCGTTGGTGAGCAGGTAGTCTACGAGTTCCAGCGTGGCGGCGTCTTGTGTGTTGGCGGCGGGCATGCGGTAGGCTATCGCCACGTTGGCCGCTTCAATCCCCGTTATTTCTTTTACGATGGGGGCGTTGATGGGTTGTTCGGGCTGCGTCTTGAGCGGGGGTATTTCTTTGGGCTGCATCGACCCGAAGTATTTGTCAATAATGGCTACCGTTTCGTCCGGGTTCATATCGCCTGCCATACATATGGCCATATTATTGGGTACGTAATAGGTATCGAAGTATTTTTTGATATTAGTGATAGAGGGGTTTTTCAGATGCTCCGGGCTGCCGATGATTGTCTGGGCGCCGTAGGGGTGATGGGGGAAGAGGGCGTTCATGATGGTGTCGCTCACCCGGGCGTCGTCGTAAGCCAGGTACATATTATACTCTTCGTATACGGTTTCGAGTTCGGTATGAAACAGGCGGATTACCGGGTTTGTAAACCTGTCTGCCTGTATGATGGCCCAGTTTTCTATCTCGTTGGAGGGTATATCTTCGATATAAGCCGTTACGTCATACGAGGTAAAGGCGTTTGTCCCCTGGGCGCCGATGGCAGACATCAGCTTGTCGTACTCGTTCGGGATGGCTATTTTGGAGGCTTCCTGCGAGATGCTGTCTATCCTTGCGTACAGGGCTTTCCGTTCGGCTTCCCCTTTGGTGTTACGGTAGGTTTCAAAGAGGGCTTCTATCTGGTCGAGCAGTATTTTTTCGGCCTCATAGTCGGATGTGCCGAAGCGTTGCGTGCCTTTAAACATCAGGTGTTCAAAGTAGTGTGCCAGCCCTGTCGTTTCGGTCGGATCATTCTTCCCGCCTACGCGCACGCCTATGTACGTTTGCACGCGGGGTTTGTCTTTATTGACCGACAGGTAAATCTTCAGTCCGTTGCCAAGCGTATAAATACGGGTTTGCAGGGGATCGTTCGGTACGCTTTCGTACGTATACGTTGCGTTTTTTGTACAGGAGGCCATCATCAGAAGGCCCCAGACTGCGAGTAATAAATAACTTTTCTTCATATTATTTTGTGATTAAAGAGTAATGCCAAAGATACGGTTTTCCCTGAATAAAACAATTTTGCGCCCGGTATATTTTACTTCGGCGCCCCCGGCCGCTCCAGAAAGACGCCCGGCCTGCTCAAAAAAAACGCCTGGCCGCTTCATAAAACGATCAAAGGTTCGCCCTCCGGCGTCTTCAACAGAAAGATTTTCCGGGAGGCGAACCTTATGCCTTACAATAGAAAACGTTTAAAACTTATAGCCCAGGTTGAGGAAGAGGCTGGCGTTTTTGATCGATTCGGTGCCTTCTTTTTTATCTATGATATTTGCCAGCCCGAGGTCGTAGCCCAGGTTAACGCCTATCTTTCCAAACTCGACGCCTATGCCCGCGCCGATACCGAAGTCCAGCCGTTTGACATTGTTTTCTTTACCGAAATAATCGCTCTTGTCGGACTGGTCTTCATCATCGTAAGACGCTTTTCCGCCCAGCCCGTAAGCGATGTAAGGCCCTGCCTGGGGAACGAGCTGGACTGCTCCCAGGTCGATTTTATACCCTATATGGACGGGCAGTTGCAGATACAGGGGGCTGGCGGTGGTCTTTACGCGGGAATATTCACTGTTGACTTCCAGTTTCCATCCTTTCTGAACGATTTCAAGGCCGGACAGTAAAAGCAGGTTTCCCGCCAGCTGGTAATCCGCCGTGACGCCGAGCTGGAAACCCGGTTTGGACTTCAGGCCCTCCACCTTTTCGCTGTAGTTTACGCTTGACAGATTTCCGCCGGCTTTGACTCCGATCCGAACTCCCTGGGCAAAAACGTTTGCCCCCGCTGCCAAAAGAACGGCAGCTACCAATAACATTTTTTTCATATGAATAAAGTATAAAACGCCCGCAATTCCCCGACAGGCAATTAGTTGATTGAAGAAACGCAGGAACTGTAAAGCTCCATCCGCTCTATACGGACAGCGCTTAAAACGCTTCTTTGATTTTTTAGCAGAAACAGGAAAGTTCCTGCATCAGGGACTTATCCCGGAGTTGGGTTTTCCTGACAGAAACTGTGATGTGTGAAAAAATACAATTTTTCTACGCTTTCTTTCAACTTTATGATGGAAAAATTCCCTGTTTTCATTCTTGTAACGGTAATAATTGATGCAAATGTAACAAAAAATCCGAAAAACCATATGAATTTTTCCACGAATAAGCGCGACAGAGCGCCAAAGCAATGAGAGCCAGGTATATCGCGGCCTCGCGAAAATTTCGCGGAGAGCAGAATTTTTGTTTTGAGCCTCGCGTAGACGTGCAAAATTAAATGATAATCAAGGGTAGTTATAAATGATAACAAAATGACCAGACACTTTAAAATAAACATAGGAAACGCTTTGCAACACCCAAAAATACAAAAATAAACTTATAGTCTCTTGATTATTAAACATTTAAATTGGTGTTGCAAATGAAGTGCGGAAAACAGGAGGGCATTTATTTTGCATTCCTAAACGGCAAAAAGAGCTGGATTCATGTATGGCAAAACAGCGTTTTGACCTTTATCATATCATTCGCGAGCAGAGGTCACAGGGTGATTGAGGAATATTTTCCGGGTGGATTTTTACAGTCCTTTTATGTGAGCGACTGCCGGGCGTCCCAATTAAAAGCTAAAGCCCATCCATTGTGTACGGCTCATTTATTACGTGAACTGCTGAATTTTGAGAAGAGTTTGCATGACGCCTGGAGTGTCAGGATGAAAGAATTGTTCTATCGTGCCATAGCCTTGAAACGCACC
>JAITRG010000155.1 GCA_031288515.1 Tannerellaceae bacterium | reverse complement strand
ACGGAAGTAGCACGTAACACGGTATATGCCGGTATATTGCAAACGGCAAACTTTTCCGGAAGCTGTGGCGGCCCCGAAACGGGCAGTACCGGTTTATTTACCGGAAGCGCCAATAGTTCGTACAGCGTAAGCGAATTCGAATGGACTGTATATCCCGGCTGGCAGGTTGTTTCGCATCCCAACTTTTCGAGCAGTATTCCCATGGGCAACGTGCGGATCACGCGCACCAGTTCCGCCCAATACACCACAACACCCGTATGGCTACGGGCACGAAACAGTTGCGGCTGGAGTGACACGCAACAGGTAGGGACGCTATCATCCTCGTCGTATAGCGTGTCGGCCTACCCGAACCCCGTTTCGGATGTGTTGAACGTGCTGATTGAGGAAGATGAGACGGCATTGGCGGCTCTGACTGAAACGACAACTTCTTCGGTATCCGGGGTTGTTGGCCGGGCGAAGCCTGTTTATACGATGCGCCTGTACAGCCTTATGGGTGGTGCGCCGGTGCTTCAGACTTCCGGCAAAGAGGCAGGGACGGTTCAGCTCAACGTCGGCAGCCTGCCTGATGGCATTTATGTGCTGCATGTATACGACGGCACGGAAAATCCGCCGCTCACGCAACGCATCGTCGTCTCCCATTGAGGCGGAGCGATTATTCGGGAAAAAAACCCTGTCTTCCGGCGGCCGGGAGACTGGTTTTCTTATAATAGATAAGAGCGCGATTGAAGGTGTCGTGTGAAAGAATAATTTGGGTGTTAAAAAAATAATCCCTATATTTGAAGCAAATGCCATAACAATCATGGAAAATACCAAACTACATATCTTCTTTTGGAAATCCATTCCGCAGCCGATGGTGCGCAACGGCGTTTCGCAACGGCTCCCGAATCGGAAAGAGGGAGCGGCGGAATAAACATGACTTCCGGGATATATCTATTTTTTTATTAAAAACTGAACACATGAAAATTTTAAAATATATTTTATTTTGCATGCTCCTTGCCGGGCTGTCCTGCCGGAACAACAATCCAGCCGATGTTCCAATATCATCGTTGGAAGGGACAAACTGGAAACTGGCGGGCGCAGTAAACGTAGAGACCGGCAAACTGAACGAGTTTGAGCCGAAAGCCTGCGCCGAGTGCTTCACGCTTGCATTTAATTCGGATCATGAAGCTTCGGGACGCAGTGTGTTGTTAGAAATAAAGTTAGACCTGCTGGATTTGCGCAAGTACGGAGATATACGTAAAATCTCGGAAGGCAGTTGGGCCGGAGATCCATCTTTACGCATAGATGGAGACCGTTTCAGGGTAGCCATGGCATCCCTTGATTCATTTACCGCAACCTCCAAAGAACTAAAACTTTTTTACAACAACAAAACGGAATATTTACTTTTTAAACGTATACAACCATGAAGAAGGATGTGTTGAGCGTGCTGCATGTGTACGACGGCACGGAAAATCCGCCGCTCACGCAACGCATCGTCGTCTCCCATTGAAGCGAAGCGATTATTCGGGAAAAATCCGTCTTCCGTCCGCCGGAGGACGGATTTTTTTATACCGGATAAAAATCCGACGGGTTTTCTGTTGAAGGAAAGTAGATAGGGAGCAATGATTCCGACTCAATTGTCCCGTCACCGTTCAGTCACCTCCCGTCACCTTCCGTCACACCTCCAGTCACGCTTATTTATTTGAACGTAAGTGTTTTATGCGGAATGTGACTGAAAAGAAGAAAAAAAATAAAGTTTTTGTAGAGGGTTGTCGTTTCTTGAAAAAAAAATCATCACGAAGTCGTCAGTAAACCATCACGATGTCTTTGACAAACCATTGCGAAGACATCAGTAAAGCATCGTGATGGTTTACTAAAGACATCGTGTTGATTTTTTTCGGTCCGCCGACGATTCCCGGCAACATAATTACCTCTTCAGCCTCGGGTAGAAGGTCAAGAGATAGAGTACGCCGGCGGTCATGACGGCCAAGGCTCCGCTTTGGTTTCCTGTCATGTCTGAAAAGGCTCCCATCAGCAGGGGGAAGATTGTTCCGCCAAACAGGCCCATTACCATCAGGGCGGATACTTCGTTCTTCTTGCCGGGCATGCGGAGGAGCGCCTGCGATACGATGACAGGGAAGATGTTAGCGTTTCCGAAACCTGTCAGGCCGATGCAGGCATAAATAAGGAGCAGGCTGTCTGAGAAGAATAATCCCCCGAAGCCGGCTATCATACATAGTACGCTGACAAGGAAGAAGAGCTTTGAGGGATACTTCGCCAGCACGAACGCTCCCAGCAGGCAGCCGGCCGTACGGAACAGGAAGTAAACGCTGGTGGCATATCCGGCGGCGGCCAGCGGCATATGCAGGCGTTCGATCAATAGCTTGGGGGCTGTTACATTGACGCCCACGTCTATCCCTACGTGGCATATAATGCACAGGAAAGAAAGGAAAATCAGTTTGTTTCCCAGCAGGGCAAAGCATTGGGCGAAGGTAGAGGGGGCTTCCCTCTCTTCGTCTTTCTCTTCGCCTTTTTTTTCGCCTTTTTCTTCTATCTGCGAAAAGCCCAGGCAGATAATCCCCAGTACCGCTACCGACATGAAAACGGGGAAGAGGTATTTCCAGTCTCCCAGCGACGAGGCTGCCCAGGCGGCAATAACCGGAGCGATAAAGGAAGCGATGGCCTTTACGAACTGGCCGAACGTCATGGAACTGGCCAGCCGTTCGCTACGCACGATGCTGGAAAGTAACGGATTGAGGGATACCTGCATCAACGTATTCCCGATACCCAGCAGGGAGAATGAAACAAGCGCCGATACAAACGAATAGCAGATCAGGGGAAGAAGCAGGGAGCCGGCGGTTACCGCCAGGCTGAGCAACACCGTTTTGCGCCGTCCTGTCCTGTTCATCAGCATGCCGGCAGGAACCGAGACAATCAGGAACCAGAAGAAAACCATCGACGGGAACAGATTGGCCAGCGTGTCCGACAGTTCAAAGTCTACCTTTGCATAATTGGCGGCAATGCCCACGAGGTCTACAAATCCCATCACAAAGAAGGCCACCATGACGGGGAGCAGTTTTCGGATAATATTCATCTCTTTCATATTGTTTATTTATCAGGACAGGGAGGCCAGGCTCCGTTTTTTGTGCAAACATACGCGGCAATGTCTGCCGCTTTCCGATGGGCTTCCCGCAAAGAGGCGCCTGTCAGTATTGAATAGACAAAGGCCGCCGGGAAACACATCCCAGAGCAATTCTCCTATCCCTGCTATTACCGGCCTTTTATTCATCTTTATTTCCAGATAGATTTCAGGGAGTAGACTTTCAGGTCTTTTATTTCGATGGCATTTCCCCGGAAACGGTATCCTTCGCTGCTGGTATACGGTTTGCGTTCGATGCAGCAGGAGTAAGCGCCGTTGTCGATAAACACCTCTACCGAAGTCTTGTCAATGATGACGTCGGCTGTGATTTCCATGCTTGTCATGTCGTCCGGCGAGTAGAAAACGCCGTTTACCCGGCTGGCGTTCATATCGTACGTCATCAACTGCTGGCCGTGAAGACTAAAGCTCGCATCGGTGGCGTGAGACAGCCTGAGGGTGAACTGTACCCGCAGGCAATCGTCGTTGCCGTAAGGGGCAAGCAGTTTGTCGGCCTCCTCTGCCGACAGGGTGGGGCGTTGAAGAATAAGCGTCTGCAAACGGTCGAACTCTTTCGCCGGACTGCTGAACAGGCGGGGGCCATCCTTCGTGGCGCGCAGCTCCAGTACGGTGGGGATAAGCGCCTGGCCGTTGAACGGCATGTCCGGATGCGAAATGCGTCCCCAGCCAATCTGTATGCGCCTTCCGTCGGACGCGGGGATATTGGCGAACGTCTGCGCCGCATAGAGCGCTCCCGTGGTATAGTAATATTTGCCTGCTTCGGGAGTAAACGTCTTCCCGTCGAAAGCGCCGATCATATAAGTTCCCGAGGCGCCGTACATCACCCACTTCCTGTTGTCCCTGTTGCCGTCTACCGGCAGTTCAAAGAGGGCCGGACATTCCCAGAAGCCGGTAACGTGGCTTTCGTACGTCCAGTCTTTCAGGTTCGGGGAGGTGTAGACGGAATGCCCGTCGCGTTCGTTCAGTATCATCACCCATTCCCGGTTCGGCTCATACCGGAATACATACGGGTCGCGGGTGTCTTTGCTGTTCCATTTCTCTTTGGAGTCCAGTACCGGATTGGCTTCATACTTTGTCCAGGTTCTTCCCCTGTCGAGGCTGCAGGCGATGCACTGCACCTGCCTGTCGGGCGTGTCTGCCGTATAGATGGCAACCATCGCGGGCGTTTTCCCTTTATTAAAGCCGGCCGTATTATGGTAATCGATTACTGCGGAACCGGAAAACATCGTGCCCCGTTCGTCGGGATAAAGCGCCGGCGGAAGCTCTTCCCAATGGATAAGGTCGGGGCTTACGGCATGGCCCCAGTGCATATTTCCCCAGTCGCGTTCGTAAGGGTTGTGCTGGTAGAAAAGGTGATACTCGCCCTCGTAGTAAATCAGCCCGTTGGGGTCGTTGATCCAGCCGCGTCTGGAGGTGAAATGCAGCTGCGGCCGGTTTGCCTCCCGGTACAGCGCTTCGTGCCCGGCTATTTCGTCGGCCTGGTAAATCTGTTCCAGTCCCTCGCCGCCGTAAGCGATTTTAAGTTCCCTGTCCTTCAGGGCGGATACGTCGCAGAACACCCAGTAGTCGGCCAGCCCCGGCGCCAGGCGGACGTCAAAACTTCGCTCCGTCTTGCCGTCTACCTCGAAAGTCATTACCGAGCGGGGTATCTGATGAGAGACGGGCAGGTTGAGATACTTCTTCGTTATTCTGATTGAAATATCTTTCGCGCCGGCAACCGTTGCGGCCAGCGAAAGGAATAAAAAGAAATGTTGCAGCTTCATGTTGTTCATATAATTACCATCCATAATTTTGTTGATACGGTTTTCCCGCTGATACAGTTGCCATTCATAATTTTGTTGATACGGTTTTCCCGCTGATACAGTTGCCATCCATAATTTTGTTGATACGGTTTTCCCGCTGATACAGTTACCATCCATAATTTTGTTGATACGGTTTTCCCGCTGATACAGTTACCATTCATAATTTTGTTGATACGGTTTTCCCGCTGATACAGTTTACCATCCATAATTTTGTTGATACGGTTTTCCCGCTAAAATTAATCTGTTATTTTGAGACGGGAAAATATTTGTCGCGGTTTTTCAATAAATTCAGTTTCTGCCGGGAAGCTGCGGCGCGTTTTTTCTCTCAAGGCAGGGGTAATCGGGCAGGACGACTTCATTTGATAATTCTTTTGAAAATGCATCGGCGCCGGGCTTCATACATTAATGTTATACAACATGGAATATTATATGGCGGCGCGGAGGGGCGAACGGAAATAGTACGTATATTTACAGGCAGTTAGTGAAGAACAATTAAAGGCGGTATGTAATGAAAATAATCAGAATCAGGCTGAACGGCCTCCGCAACGAAGAATGGTTTGAATTTTCAGGCAAATTCTGCGAAACCGTAAAACATTTTGGTAAGGAAACGATCGGTATAAAAGGTTTGTATGACCGCTTCGTTCCGCTTTACCAGAAGACGGATCATTTGCTGGTGGTATTGCGCAGGAGCGTTTACACCACAGAGATGGAAACGGTCGACAAAAAGCGCGACGATCTTTTCCGGGGGCATTTCAGCGTGGTGAAAGGCATGCGCCGGCAGCCCCTCGTCAGCAAGCGGCAGGCTGCCGAAAGGCTGTACAATCTGCTGGAGGGACACCGGGAAACGATATTGTACGGTAGCTACGAAGCCAAGTCGGCCGCTATCTACAATCTGCTGCAGGACCTGAAAGGGGCGTATGCCGCCGACGTGACGCTGCTGGCGCTTACCGACTGGGTAACGTCGATAGAGGAGACCGAAGGGGTGTTCCTTTCCCTCAGTTCCGAACGGACGCAGGAGAGCATAGACAAGCCTAAGGAAAATCTGCGACAGTTCCGCAGCCAGGCCGACGTTCTTTATACCGCGATGGCCAACGTGCTGGATGCGCAGCTGCTGGCCGACGGCCTGGGAGGAGACGTGGTGGTAGAACCGGGCGATCTGGACGATGAAATGCACATCGAAGGCGACGAAGGCTCTCACGAACTCCACGGGAACGTGACGTATAATTTCGTGATCGCCTGGAACGAGACCGTAAAGAAGTACCGCAACATCCTGGCGCAGCGGGCCGGACGGCGGGCCAAAAGCAATGGAGCCGGCGCGGCGGAATCCTGATTGCCGCGGGAGATAAAACAAAGACGGGCCGTTTTGCCTCACATAAGGCAAGGCGGCCCGTCTTTGTTTTCCCCTCAAAATCTCCGGTCGATCGGACGCCTGCGATTTTTTTTCCTCGATATCTCCGGTCGATTAGGCTTCTGTGATTTTTCCCCTCCATATCTCTAGGCGATTAGGCTTCTGCGATTTTTTTTTCCTCCATATCTCCGGGCGATTGGGGCAGATACGGTTGTTTTCCCCCGATATCTCCGAGCGATTAGGACAGATACGATTGTTTTCCCCCGATATCTCCGGGCGATTGGGACAGATACGGTTGTTTTCCTTCGATATCTCCGAGCGATTAGGGCAAGTACAATTGTTTTTCCCCGATATCTTCGGGCGATTGGGCACCTGCGATTGTTTTTCCCCAATATCTCCGGGCGATTGGGCGCCTACAATTTT
>JAITRG010000077.1 GCA_031288515.1 Tannerellaceae bacterium | reverse complement strand
GAAAAGTTAATGTGGAGCGCCGATATTCGCGCCAGATAGCAAAACATCCGTAACTTTCCCCACGGAAATCGCCCGTTTCCGCGTGGAAGCCGCCCGTTTCCGCGTGGAAGCCGCCCGTTTCCGCGTGGAAATCGCCCGTTTCCGCGTGGAAAAAGCCCGTTTCCGTGTGGAAAAAGCCCGTTTCTGTGTGGAAATCGCTCGTTTCCGTGTAGAAAAGGCTCGTTTCTGCGTGGAAATCACCCGTTTCTGCGCGGATTTTTTTCAATCCCATGCAAAAAAAAATTGAAATAATATAGATGTTATCAATAATTCTGCTATCTTTGATACGCTTTATAAGAAAAAGGATCATTATATTAAACGCTTAAATTAAATTAATCATGAACAGGAGAAGTACCTTAAAGCAATCGGACAAAGAGTTCATTGCTTTTGCCAACGATTTTTACACACAGGTTAATGACCATCAGATTAACTGGAAGTTAGACGCAGAACGCGTAAAAAAGCTGGAAATGCATACACGCTTAGCTACCAATGCATACATAGCCAACAATACGCCTTCCACGCGCAATCATCTTACCTCTGTGGAGAAAAAACTGACATTCGGAGAGTTGAAACATTTCCTCTCGCTCTTCATTGACGCCCTTGAAGGCAATGAAGAGGTGACGGACGAAAACCTGGCAGACATGCATCTCCGCCCGCGCACGCAGCCTGCGCACAAGCCGCTGCCCGTACCCACGGAAGCCCCGCTGCTCCGCTTTTCGCAGCAGCACGACGAGATAACGGTATACGTTACCCGCAGCGAGCAGGGACAGCCCGCCCATGGCGTACAGCTTAAGCCCTATCACGGCTTTAAGCTGCGCTGGAAGTTCGAAGAGGAAGCAGACTGGCATGTCGAAATATCCACCCGCCTTCATCACACCATCTTTTTTGATGCGAAGGATGAAACGCGCCGCGTAACCATCTCAGCAGCATGGATAAACCCGCGCCTGCAGGAAGGCCCCTGGGCGCCCTCCATCGGCATGGTGGTAGGATAACCCCCGTCAATGCGCTCTTTCGCGGAACTCGGAGGGGGTAACGCCTTCCTTCTTCTTGAAGAAGGTGGAAAACTGGCTGGCATTCTCGAATTTAAGGCGCCAGGCTATCTCGGAAATGTTCATCGAGGTGGTGGTAAGCAATTCCTTGGCGCGCAGTAGTTTTTGCTGCAGTTGATATTGGGCGGGCGAAACGCCTGTATATTCCTTGAACATCCTCCGAAACCACGAATACCCTAATCCCAGCCCGGAAGCTATCTCTTCCGGGCTGGCCGGGTTTTCCGCCTGCTTCTTCATCAGGACGCGCGCCTCGTTTATCTTGTCTACCATATACGTATTGGTAAACGAAGTATTCTTCTTCTTATAATAAACCGCGCCCAGGATATGCAGCACAATGCTGGAAATCATCTGCTGGTAGCCCGCCTTCTCTTCCGAAGCAAACTTCAGTATATCTTCGTACAGCCCGATAATGGTAGCGCTAAGCCCGATGTGGTGCAAAGGCTCGCCCGCGGTAAAAAACTGCTTCTCTATGCGCCGGTCTATATGTATCCCGTGGAAGCCCACCCAGTATTCGTTCCAACCGGTCTCGCTGTCGGGATAATAGCTGTGCCATTCGCCGGGGAAAAGCAGTATCATCGTGCCCGCCGCTATCTTTTGCTCCGCGCGGCACGACTGCGAAGAGAAGCGCCCGCTCCCCTTGGTAATGTACACCAGTTGATACTCATTAAGGATACGCCCGTTCTGTGGCTTGAATTCATACGTATCGGGATGCCTGGAAAGCGGATACTTGCCTTGCGGGGAAACAAACTGATACCCCACCGTAGTCACCACAATCCCCCAATCCTCATCGGCCGGGCCGATGGAAAGGTAGCGAAGCTGGTCGTGCTCTTTATTCATGTCAGAATTGAAAAGATTATTGTCATTTTAGTAAGCAAAGATAGCAAACGAACGCTTACTTTTGCATCGTTTACTGATGTAATTGTTAATTTACCATGAAGAAACATACCTTTTTAGCCATTGATATCGGGGCCACGAGCGGACGTGCCGTCATCGCCTCGGTAGAGAGCGGCAAGCTCGAAATGCAGGAAGCGCACCGCTTCCCCAATAACATTATAGAATTGCACGGAAGATACTATTGGGACGTCTTCAGCCTCTGTGAATCCATCAAAACAAGCCTCTCCCTCTGCGCGCGGCAAGGCGTGGCGATTGATTCGATGGGTATCGATACCTGGGGCGTAGACTACGGTTTTGTAGGAGCCGACGGCTCGCTCACGGGCATGCCCCGCGCTTATCGCGACCCTTACACCGAAGGCGCCCCCGACGATTTCTTCCGCATCATCCCCCGCGAAGAAGTCTACCGGCTCACGGGCATACAGATAATGAACTTCAACAGCCTCTTCCAGCTTTACAGGGCCAGGCAGCGCCGTTTCGCCCCACTCGAAGCAGCCGCGGAAATCCTTTTCATCCCCGACCTGCTCTCCTACATGCTTACGGGCAATAAAGTGTGCGAATATACAATCGCCTCTACCTCGCAGATACTGAACCCGGCCACCAAAGAGTTTGAACCCGGGCTGCTCGAAGCGGCAGGCGTTTCGCCCGGCATACTGCGCCGTCCGGTTATGCCCGGCACATTCGCAGGCCTGCTTACCGATTCTGTGGCGAAGGAAACGGGCGCCGGGAAAATCCCCGTCATAGCCGTTGCCGGACATGATACAGCCTCGGCCGTTGCCGCCGTACCCGCCGCCGACGCAAACTTTGCCTACCTGAGCAGCGGCACGTGGAGTCTGATGGGCATAGAAGTAGAACAGCCCATCATCACCGGCGAATCCTACCGGAATAATTTCACCAACGAAGGAGGGATAGAAGGCACTACCCGCTTCCTGAAAAATATCACCGGCATGTGGCTCCTCGAGCAGTGCCGGAAAGAGTGGGAGCGAAGCGGCCAAACCTACGCCTACCCGCAAATCGTAGCGATGGCCGCAGAAGCCGCCGCCTTCCCCTCTACAGTGAACCCCGACGACCCCTCCTTTGCCAATCCGGAACGTATGACCGCCGCCATCGCCGCTTATTGCAGGCATACCGGCCAGCCGGCGCCCTCGACGCACGCCGAGTTTGTCCGCTGCATCTTTGCCAGCCTCTCAAACCGTTACGGCGAAACGCTTGCCACCCTGAAAAAAATTGCCCCTTTTCCCATTGAAAAGCTGCACGTAATAGGAGGAGGCTCCCGCAATAACCTCTTGAACCGCTTTACGGCCAATGCCGCAGGAATACCCGTCATAGCCGGCCCGGCCGAAGCCACAGCCATAGGCAATATCATGATTCAGGCCAAAGCCGCCGGTCTCTTAAAAGACCGTTGGGAAATGCGCCGCCTCATAGCCGCCGCCTTCCCGCCCGAAGTATTCCTGCCCGGGGAGCAGTAAAAACAAGTAAACAGTTAATGAATTTATAAAATAGAATAATATGCAAAAAGAACAATCCATCCGGGCTGCATTTGTACTGGCAACCGAACGTTACCAAGTTTATGGCATAGACGTATACCAGAAACTTGAAGAAATGAAAAAAGTATCTCTATCCCTCCATTGCTGGCAGGCCGACGACGTAAGCGGCTTTGAGAGTCAGGGAGGAGAACTGACCGGCGGTATTCAGGTGACCGGCAATTATCCCGGACGTGCCCGCACCATCGACGAACTGCGCGCTGACGTCAAAACGGCCGCTTCATACATAGCCGGCCGCCATCGCCTGAACCTGCACGAAATATACGGCGACTTCGGCGGTAAAAAAGTAGACCGCAACGAAGTAGAGCCGGCCCACTTCGCCTCCTGGATACAATGGGCGAGGGAAAACGGTATGAAGCTCGATTTCAACTCCACCTCCTTCTCGCACCCCAAGAGCGGCAACCTCACCTTGTCGAACCCCGACGACGCCATCCGCAACTTCTGGATCGAACACACCAAACGCTGCCGCCGCATAAGCGAAGAAATAGGCGTTGCCCAGGGAGACCCCTGCATGATGAACCTCTGGATTCATGACGGAAGCAAGGAAGTGCCGGCCAACCGCCTGAAATACCGCCGTATCCTCGAACAGTCGCTCGACGAGATATTCGCCGCCGAATACAGCCATATGAAAGACTGTATCGAAGCAAAACTCTTCGGCATCGGCCTGGAAAGCTATACCGTAGGCTCGTACGACTTCTACCTGGGATACGGGGCGAAAAAGGGGAAAATCGTAACCCTTGATACCGGCCACTTCCATCTGACGGAGAGCGTTGCCGACAAGATTTCGTCACTGCTTCTTTTCACGCCCGAAATTATGCTCCACGTAAGCCGTCCGGTACGCTGGGATAGCGACCATGTAGTGATACTGAATGACGACCTGCTGGATTTAGCCCGCGAAATAATCCGCTGCGACGCCTTGGATCGCGTACATATCGGCCTCGATTATTTCGACGCTACGATCAATCGTATCGGAGCCTACGTAATCGGTTGCCGGGCTACGCAAAAAGCCATCCTCGCCGCCATGCTTGAACCCTCCCGCCTTTTGCAGCAATACGAAGCAGAAGGAAAATACTTTGAACGCCTCGCCCTGCAGGAAGCAGCCAAAACCCTCCCCTGGAACGCCGTATGGGATATGTATTGCATGAGCAACGACGTCCCTCCGGACGAAGAGTGCATTTCCGCCATCCAGAAGTACGAAAAAGAAGTAACGAGTAAGAGAATCTAAAAAAACAGCGTTTTTTTTATGAACACGATTATCGGTTTAGTAATTATTGCGATAGGGAGTTTCGGACAAAGCAGTTCATACGTACCTGTTAATAAAGTGAAAGGATGGAGCTGGGAATGTTTCTGGCTTGTACAGGGAATCTTTGCCTGGCTCGTCTTTCCTCTTTTGGGCGCGCTGCTGGCTGTACCCGAAGGAAGCAGCCTGGCGCAGATTCTCTCTGCCGACCCATCCGCCGCACTCAAGGCAATGGGCTTTGGCGTACTGTGGGGGATAGGGGGGCTCACCTTCGGGCTGAGCATGCGCTACCTGGGAATAGCCCTGGGGCAGTCTATCGCCCTGGGAACCTGCTCTGCATTCGGCACGGTCATTCCCGCGCTGATGAAAGGTACGGATTTGTTTCAAGGCAATGGATTGATACTCCTCATCGGCGTCTGCATAACCCTCGGAGGTATTGCCGTGATAGGCTATGCCGGAAGCCTGCGGGCAAAGAATATGACGGAAGAAGAAAAGAAAGCGGCCGTAAAAGATTTCGCCTTGACAAAAGGATTGTCGGTCGCTTTGCTGGCAGGCGTTATGAGCGCCTGTTTCGCTCTGGGACTTGAAGCCGGCGAGCCGCTTGTGGCAGACGGAAGCAACGAGTTGTTCAAAACGTTGCCCGCCACCCTGATGGTAACGCTGGGAGGCTTCTTTACCAATGCGGTTTACTGCATCTTCCAGAACATTAAAAACAAAAGCGGGAAAGATTATTTCGCCGTATCAGGCGGAGCATTGCTCAATAATGTGTTATTTTGCGCCTTAGCCGGCGTGTTGTGGTACTCCCAGTTTTTCGGTCTGGGAATGGGAAAGAGCTATTTCGCCGGTTCGCCCGTGATGCTGGCCTTTTCGTGGAGTATCCTGATGTCGCTCAATGTTATATTAAGCAACGTATGGGGCATTATCCTCAAAGAGTGGAAAGGAACAGGCATGACGACAATCTATGTCCTCGTCGCCGGCATGGGGCTGTTGATATTCTCCCTTTTCTTCCCGAATCTTGTTTAAAATAGCCGGAGCAGCTACGTAAAATAATCGGTAATTAAAGTAATAGAATAATAATCATAGAAAATAAAATAAATAAAAGAATCAAAAGAATGAATGAGGTATTAATGCGTGAAATAGCCCGTATAGCCGAAGTGGCCGGATATCTTTGGGCCAAAGGCTGGGCAGAGCGTAACGGAGGAAACATATCGGTGAACGTTACCGCCCTGATGAGTGAAGAAGAAAAGAAACGGCCTGCCATCGCCCCTGCGGTATCTTTGCCGGAAGCCATGACAGCGCTCGCCGGGCACATCTTTTACGTAACCGGAACCGGTAAACGGATGCGATACGTAGCGCAGGCGCCATTTGCCAACGGTTCCCTGATACGGATTGCCGACGACGGCCTTTCATACGAAATTATTGCCGAAGAAGCGATTGCGCCTACTTCCGAACTGCCTTCCCACCTGCTGATGCACAATTACCTCCGCGCCAAAGGACGCGACAATAAAGTGGTATTGCACACACATCCTACCGATCTGATAGGGATGACGCATTGCAAACCGTTAATACAGTCGGAAGTTATCACCCGACTGCTGTGGAGTATGATTCCGGAGTGCCGTATCATCGTACCGAAAGGAATAGGAATCGTTCCTTATGAAATACCGGGAACAGTTGAACTGGCGCACGCCACAATCAAACAGCTCGAAAAGCACGACGTGGTATTCTGGGAGAAACACGGTATCCTGGCCGTAGGCGAAGACATTATCGAATGTTTCGATGCAATCGATACGCTCGGCAAATCGGCGCAAATCTACTTCAGCGCCCGCATGGCAGGCTACGAACCCGAAGGAATGACCGATGAACAGTTAGATGGCTTGGTTCCGGCATTCGGCCTGGATAAGATAGAATAGTAAACATAGTCAGACAGTAAAAGCAAGCAAGTGAAAATGAAAAAGGCAACAGTTATTATATTAGCAATCCTTTCTATTCCCGCCATTGCCCGGCAACGGGATGAACGGGTGAGGGAGTATCTTTCTCCCGTTCGGATTGTATGGCAACAGAACGATACGCTGATTAAAAATGTAGACAATCTGCTTTTGCCGGGAAACGGGCAATCCGATTTGTCCAATAGCCGCATCTGCGTAATGAAAAATACAGGCGACGCCTCGGCTGCTATCCTGCTTGACTTCGGACGCGAACTGCAAGGAGGCATCCAACTCGTTACCGGGATGTCTGATTCGCAAACGCCGGTAGAAGTAAGAATCCGTTTGGGAGAATCCGCCGGCGAAGCGATGAGCGACATTGGCGAAAAAGGAGCCACCAACGACCATGCCATGAGGGATTTTAAAATAACCCTTCCCTGGCTTGGCGTAATGGAGGTAGGTAACTCCGGTTTCCGCTTTGCGCGGATAGACCTCGTAAGTAAAGAAACAGAGCTGTATCTGAAAGAGATAAGAGCCGTTTATACCTATCGCGATATTCCCTATAAAGGCTCGTTCCGCTGCAACGACGAGCGGCTCAACCGTATCTGGCAGACGGGCGCATACACGGTACACCTCAATATGCAGGATTACCTGTGGGACGGTATCAAACGCGACCGCCTCGTATGGGTGGGCGACCTTCATCCCGAAGTGATGACGGTGAATACCGTATTCGGTAAAAACGAATCCGTACCCAAAAGCCTCGACTTGGTACGGGATATAACGCCCCTCCCGGGCTGGATGAACAGCATAAGCTCATACTCCCTCTGGTGGATACTGATACACCGTGACTGGTATTACTACCAGGGCGATTTAAAATACCTGGAAAAACAGAAAGAATACCTCGCCGGCCTGCTTCGCTACTTAATGGATAAGACAGACAAGGACGGGCGTGAACAGTTAGACGGGAGCCGTTTCCTCGACTGGCCTTCGAGCGAAAATAAAGAAGCGATAAACGCCGGCTTGCAGGCCTTGATGATCATGGCCTTCAAAGCAGGCGGAGAACTATGCGCCATTCTTGGCGACTTTGAATTGGCTAAAGAATGTAGCAAGGCCACGGACCGTGCCGTAAAAGTATCGTCGGAAGCATACAAAGCCGTCCTCAATTCGGGGAAAAAGCCGGATGCCCCGGGATCCAAACAAGCGGCAGCATTAATGGCGCTGGCAGGTATGATGGAACCGGATGAGGCAGACGAGAAATTCTTATCGGTCAATGGCGCAAGCGGCTTCTCTACCTTTTACGGATACTATATGCTGCGCGCCATGGCGGCCGCCGGAAACTACCGGGGGGCGCTCGACGTAATCCGCCGCTATTGGGGCGCCATGCTTGATTTGGGCGCCACTACTTTCTGGGAAGACTTCAATATCGACTGGCTGGCAAATGCCGGGCGTATTGACGAATTGATTCCCGAAGGGAAAAAAGATATTCACGGAGATTACGGCGATTATTGTTACAAGGGTTTCAGGCATAGCCTTTGCCACGGCTGGGCTTCGGGGCCTACGGCGTGGCTGAGCGAATATGTCCTCGGCGTGCAGGTGGTAGAACCCGGATGCAGCAAAGTGCGTATCGTTCCGAATCTTGGCGATTTGCAATGGGTAGAAGGTACATTCCCCACGCCCCGGGGTATAATAACCATTCGCCATGAGAAAAAAGCGGACGGCGAAATAGAAAGCGTCATAAAGGCTCCGGAAGGAATAACCATACTGACAGAATAAAAAGAAAACTATGCGGAAATTATTATTTATTATTGTTTGCGTAGTATGGGTATTTACTGCGATACGATGTAACCGGGAGAACCGGCATATCGCGCCGACAGACCTGCGTACCGAATATCTGTACGACCCTGCAGGAATAGGTACGCCTGCGCCACGGCTTACCTGGAGCTACGAAAACGATGGCGAAGAACCTGCCGTCATTTCCCGGTATGAAATAAAATTAGGCGCCGAACCCGGTAAATTGGAAACATACAAGGAAGGAACTCCTCTTCAGCCCCATACAGGGTATTACTGGGTAGTAACAGGATGGGACGAAAAAGGAACGAAAACCCTGACAAGCGATACCGCTTATTTTGAGACAGCCAAGTTTTCCGCTGCCGACTGGTCTGCCGGATGGATTACCGACAGCCATGATAAAGAGTATGAACCGGCTCCGCTTTTCCGCAAGAAAGTAACGATAAACAAAGAGGTAGAAAAGGCCCGCCTCTATATAGCCGCCGCCGGATATTATGAAGCCTTTATTAATGGTTCGCGCGTAGGCGTGAACTACCTCGATCCAGGTTATACGCATTTTGATAAGCGCATTCTTTACGTAACGCACGACGTTACTTACAGCCTCAAACCGGGAGAAAATATCATCGCAACCGTATTAGGCAATGGCTGGTATAACGAACAGTCGGTGGCTACGTGGAATTTCCATGAAGCCCGCTGGCGTAACCGGCCGCGTATGATGTGCGAACTTCGTGTAACCTATACGGATGGTACGGTAGATACATTCGGTACGGATGAAAGCTGGAAAACGTCTACCGGCCCTTATTTATATAACAATTTGTATAGCGGCGATATATATGATGCGCGGCTCGACAAAGGCTGGAAAACGCCTGAGTGCGACGAAAGCGGCTGGCAGCCTGCCACGCTTACGCAAGCGCCCGCTCCTCTTATTACGGCGCAGCCGGCGCCGGGTATTTCCGTTACCGGTTACTATTCTCCCGATTCTGTTAAGAAATTCAGCGATAAGCTGTATGTCTTCTCATTCCCTGAAAATATTGCCGGTTTATGCAGGCTTGATATAAAAGGCGCTGCCGGCACGAAAATAACGTTGAAATACGGCGAATTATTAAAAGAAAACGGCCGTCTTGAGCAGGGGAATATCGACGTATACTATCATCCGGTGAAACCGTATGAGAAATTCCAGACGGATATCTATTACCTCAGTGGCGATGAAGCCGGCGAAACCTTTATGCCATCCTTTACCTATCATGGTTTTCAACATGTGGAAGTAGAAGCCTCCGAGCCTGTTGAGCTAAACGAAGAAAGCCTTACCGCCTGTTTTATCCATACAGATTTGAACCCGGCTGGAAGCTTTAGTTGTTCCAATGAACTGATGAACAAAATCTGGGACGCTACCATGCTGGCTTACCGCAGCAATATCCATAGCATACCGACCGATTGTCCGCAACGCGAAAAGAACGGCTGGACGGCTGATGCGCATGTTGCCGCAGACCTGGGGCTGCTGGGTTTCGACGGCATTACGTTCTATGAAAAATGGATGAACGACTTTATCGACAATCAACTCGAAGGGGGCGGCATTTCCGGGATTATTCCATCGAGCGGGTGGGGATACGGCGAATGGCCCGGGCCGGTATGGGACGCTGCGCTCTTTATCATACCGAACGCTTTGTATAACTATTATGGCGATACCCAATGCATCGAAAAGATTTATCCTGTGATGGAACGTTACCTGGCCTATCTTCAGGCGAAAGAAAAAGACGGCGGATACCTGCCGTTCGGACTGGGCGACTGGGTATACTGGAAAGCCGTTACAAACTACGAATATACGTCTACCGCCTATTATTATTTGGATTATACCCTGATGGCCCGTTTTGCCGGCCTGACAGGAAAAGACCCGGCTCCCTACGAGCAGAAGGCTGCCCGCCTGAAAGAACTGGTCAACGCTAAATTCTTCGATGCCGCCGCCAATACCTATGCCGAAGGCACGCAAACGGCGCAGGCGCTGGCTCTTTACCTGGGTATTGTGCCCGAAGGCAGGGAAGAGGCCGTAGCCGCTAAATTAAAAGAAGTAGTGGAGGCGGGCGATCATTTCCTTGATTTTGGCTTATTAGGCAGCAAAACGGTTCCCGCCATGCTTACCCGGTACGGATACGTAGAAGACGCCATGAAGATGGTATTGAAAACAGATGCTCCTTCGTGGGGATACTGGGTGGAAACAATGGGGTACGCCACCTTGGCCGAGACATGGACGTTGAGTCCTCAGTTTCATGATGCTTCGCTGAACCATGTATTTATGGGCGACGTGTCTGCCTGGATGATGAACCGGATTGCCGGTATAAATTATGACGAGTCGAAGCCCGGCTTCAGGAATGTATTGATAACGCCTCACTTCGTGAAGGAGCTGAGCTGGGCGAAAGGCGCTTACCGGTCGGTAAACGGATACGTTTATTCTCATTGGACAAGGGAGGAAGGACAGGTAACGCTGAAAGTAAGTATCCCTGCCAATTGCACGGCCGATATTATTGTAAACGGCGTTAAACAATCCGTAGGCTCCGGTTTGCATACGTTTACTTATAAAGATTGAATATGAAAAAGCTGTTTTTATTCGCGCTGCTTATGGTAGCGCAGCATACGTTTGCCGCAGAATGGAAAGGGCAATGGATTAATACGGAAAGATGTCAGAGCGCTAAAAACACCTGGTTGATTTACCGGAAAACGGCCGATATCGCCACCGTTCCGCAATCTCTTAAAGCCCGTATTGCCGCCGATTCCAAATACTGGCTTTGGATAAACAACCAAATGGTCGTTTTTGAAGGCGGGCTGAAGCGCGGCCCTTCGCCGCATGATACCTATTACGACGTAGTAGATATTGCGCCTTATCTCACGCCGGGAGAGAATCTGATAGCCGTACTGGTATGGCATTTCGGGCAAGACGGGTTTAGCCATATCAATAGCGGTAAAGCGGCTCTGCTGTTTGATGCGGCGGCTCCCGGTATAGAAATTGCCTCTGATGCAAGCTGGCAGTGCGACATATATGAAGCCTATCAGAATACGGAAGCCCCGTTTCCCAACTATCGTTTGCCGGAAAGCAATATCCGTTTTGACGCCCGGCGGGAAATAGACGGTTGGAATCAAACCGCCTTTGAAGGCTCTTTGCCGCAAGCCGTTCCGGTAGCCAAAGCAGGAGACGCCCCTTTCGGGCAATTGGTAGAACGCCCCATCCCGCAATGGAAAGATTACGGGCTAACGCCTTATTTCGGGATGAGGCAATCCGGCGATACGCTCATTGGTAAGCTTCCTTACAATTGCCAGGTAACTCCCTGGTTAAGGGTAGAAGCAAAATCCGGCGCCACAATCCATATGCAGACAGACAATTATCGTGGAGGAAGTTCCAATAACGTCCGCGCCGAATACATCACCCGCGAAGGTGTGCAGGAATACGAAAGCTATGGATGGATGAACGGCCATGAGGTATGGTATATCATCCCGGAAGGGGTAAAAGTACTCGAAGCCGGGTATCGCGAGACAGGTTATAATGCCGAGTTCAGCGGCTCGTTCCAATGCAACGACCCTTTTTATAACGAATTGTGGAAGCGCTCGGCCAGAACGCTTTATATAACCATGCGCGACAGCTATATGGATTGCCCCGACAGGGAACGCGCCCAATGGTGGGGAGACGAAGTGAACGAACTGGGCGAAGTCTTCTATACACTTTCTCCTCCGGGACAGCAATTGGCCCTTAAAGGTATCTACGAACTGATGAACTGGCAGCGTGCAGACGGCGTGATCTATTCTCCCGTGCCTGCCGGTAACTGGGCGAAAGAATTGCCTCTCCAGATGCTGGCTTCCGTAGGATGGTATGGTTTTTATACCCAGTACTTTTATAGCGCCGACAGCGCTTTTGTCCCGGTAATTTACGACCGCCTCTCCCGTTACCTGCATGACGTGTGGAAAGTAGATAAAAGCGGCCTGGCTATCGAACGTACCGGCGAATGGAACTGGGGCGACTGGGGCGAAAATATAGACATGGGCGTACTTACCAACTGCTGGTATTACTTAGCCCTCAAAGCGCAAAGAGCGTTTGCCGGGCAACTTGGCAAACAGGAAGACGTAGCCTTTATCACCCAAAAGATGAAAACCTTAGCCAACTGTTTCGACATCCGCTTCTGGAATGGGGCAGCCTATCGTTCCCCTGGCTATAAAGGCGAAACCGACGACCGGGCGCAGGCAATGGCCGTTGTATCCGGACTGGCGACGGAAGATAAATACCCAGCCATAATAAATGTCTTGCGGAAAGAATACCACGCCAGCCCCTATATGGAGAAGTATGTATTGGAAGCGCTCTTCCGGATGAACCGGCCGGAATTTGCTTTGCAGCGCATGAAGGAACGCTATGCCGGAATGATGGCTTACCCATATACCACGCTGTTTGAGGGATGGGGCATTGGAGACGAAGGGTTCGGTGGCGGAACGATTAATCATGCCTGGAGCGGAGGCCCGCTGACGGCGCTAAGCCGGAAAGTCTGTGGCGTCGAACCGTCGTCGCCCGGCTTTAAAACCTTTAAAGTAGAGCCTCAGATGGGCAATCTTACCGAAGTCGGAGCCGTAGTAGATACCCATTTCGGTAAAATAACGGTAGGAATAAAGAAATCAGGCAGCCGGCTTCAGGTTCAGCTAACAGTGCCCGAAGGAACTTCTGCCGAAGTCGTATCGCCTGAAGGTAAAAGGCAGAAAGTAACTGCCGGCACGCATAGCCTTGTATTATAAAGGAAATTCACGGTTCCCCAGTATGCGCCCATAAAAAGAGAGGACTTTTGAGGCCCTCTCCTTTACGTGTTTTAGAAATAAAACTTATAATTCGGAAATTTCCACGGATCGATTGTTGACTTCAAGGCAAATACCGTTCCGGCATGTTTGCCCGCTTGCGATCTGAACATGACAGTAACGTTACCATTTCCTTTATGTTCTTCCGGCGCTTTATAAACAACTTCATAAAATGTGAGAGGCTTTTTGTCAAACAAATTTTCCACAGCCACTTTCACGCCATTGATCAATACATATCGCAAGGGAAAAACAGCGCCGGGTGAATGCTATCGAAGAATCGCGCCAAAAAGAGGAAAGGGCAAAACCATTGTGGCTGTTTGCCTAGGACATGGCTACGGAATTTCGTTCATTAGGAATGCCTTTCTGCAATCCGGGCGATGGGAGATGGCCTGAACTTTGGCGCTTGACAACATAAAACTTGCCCGCGGCCTTTATGGGTAGCGGGCTTGCCGGTGCGTCCGGTTGCGTTTACGGATGGGATGTTGCCGGCGGCGAGATGCGGAAAATGGCCAGGTTGCCTTTGTGGTCGCTCGGCCAGACGCTTTGTGGGGCGAGGATGGCGTCGGCGGTTTCGTCGGGCGCGATTTTTCCGTAAACTACCGAAGCGGGCGGGCCTGCGATGCATGCTTTGACCGGTATGGCGCCCGGTTGCGGATAGCAGTAAATGAAATCGATACGGTCGCGCTCGTCGGCGTCGGGCGCCGGGTAGAGGTCTTCCAGCCGGGCATACGTATTGCCGGCCGGCCAGGTAAATCCCGGATGCGTCAGGGCATTGGGGTAGAGATGACGGTAAATGTCGATGTAGCCGGCTTCATAGAGCATTTGCGACACGTCCCAGCGGACAACGGCGCCCCGGTGGTCGCGAATGTCCTTCGTGTCTTCCTGCCAGTCGAGGTGCGACGGTTCGTTGAAGTCTCCGCCGATGATTACCAGGCGTCCTTTGGCTGTTTCCGCTTCCGCCTCACGGAGAAAACCCCGGATGGCATCGTCTCGCCAGGAAGCGCGGCTGTCTGCAAGAATCGAATCGGGGTGCGTAGCCGGCGCGTCCAGTTTTCCGCCCTCTCCGTTGTATCCGCGCGGGAGGTAAGGGGCGTAGTGCATGTGGTCCAGATGCGCCGAATAGACGGCGACCGTCCGCCCGTTTACGGCGATGTGCGCCTTGACCAGCGGCCGGTGGCGTTCGATGGTAGGGAGGAGTACCGAGACGTTTTCGAGGGCATATTTAGACAGGATACCGGTTTGCAGGTTCTTGCCGTCGCTGAAGTACGTTTTTCCCCGTTTGCCGAGTTCGTCAGCCAACCGTTGCGCCAGGGGCGTTTCGCTTCCGGCGTCCAGTTCGCACAGCAATACCACGTCGGGGTCGGCGAGGTCTATCAGGTCGGCGATTCCTCCGGCCGCTCCGGGCACACGCTCCCCGTGTATCCAGGTATTCAGCTGCAATACTTTCAAATCCACACTTTTCTCCTGCGTGCAGGAAAATGCCCCAAAGGCGAGTAATAATGCGTAAACCAGTTGTTTAGTGATTTTCATGTTAATATTTGCCATAGAATAATCAGATGTATTTTTCACATCGTCAAAGATAAGATTATTCATTCAAAGTTTACTCAAAAACACATAGAATTTGCAGAAAAATACATAAAGTCAACTTGAAGACATGTAGAATCTATTAAAAATAAATAAGGTTTATCCAAAAACATATAAATTTTATTCAAAAACAAATAAGATTTACTCAATAACACATAAACTTCATTCAATAACACATAAAATTTATCTGAAATACATGAAATTCACCTGGAAACACATAAAAATTATCAAAAAACAAATATAATTTGCATAGAAACAAATATAATTCACCCGAAAATAGATAAAAATTACCTGAAAATAGATAAAAATTACCTGAAATAGATAAAAATTACTTAATAATAGATAAAAATTACCCAACAATAGATAGAAATTATCCAGAAATAGATAAGATTTACTCAAAAATAGATAAAAATCACCCGGAAATAAATAGGAATTACCTGAAAATAGATAAGAATTACCCAGAAATAAACAGAAATTATCTGACAATAAATAAGAATTGCCCGGAAATAGATAGGAATCATCCAGCAATAGATAAAAATTACTTGAAAATAGATAAAAATCACCCAACAATAGATAGAAATTATTCAGAAATAGATAAGGATTACTCAAAAATAGATAAAAATCATCCGGAAATAAATAGGAATCATCCGAAAATAGATAAGATTTATCTAAAAATAGATAGGAATTACCCAGAAATAAACAGAAATTACCCGACAATAAATAAGAATTGCCCGGAAATAGATAGGAATCATCTAGCAATAGATAAGAATTACTTGAAAATAGATAAAAATCATCCGGAAATAAATAGGAATCACCCGAAAATAGATAAGAATTATTCGAAAATAAATAAGATTTATCTGGAAATAGATAGGAATCGCCCAGAAATAGATAGAAATCATCCGAAAACAGATAAGAATCGTCCGAAAATAGATAAGAATCACCTGGAAATAGATAGGAATTACCCGACAATAGATAAGGATCGCTCGGGAATAGATAAGGATCGTCCGGGAATAGATAAGAATCGTCCGGGAATAGATAAGACTTGTCCGGAAATAGATAGGAATCGCCCGGAAACAAGTAAGAATTATGTGGAAATAAATAAAAATCAATGAAATAGTATAGGGATTCCTGATAATTCTTTTATCTTTGCTATGGCTTCTTTGTAAGAACGTTCATTTTGTTTTATCTTTAAAAAAACACGCTATGGGGCAAGTACGTTATCATGCGCTGCCGGACGGGCAATTCCTGGCATTTGTAAACACTATTTATGAGCAGTGTAAAGAACACTCGGCAAGCTGGGGCCTCGACGGGGCGCGCCTGGCAAGCCTCTACGCTCTGATAGCCGACGCAAGCAAGGCTTACCAGGCCAATAGCGACCGCGCTACGCGCAACCATGTTACGTCGGTGGGAAAAAAGAGGGCCTTCGCCGATCTGAAGGGCTTCCTTTCGATCTTTATCAACTACCTTGAAGGCCAGGAAACCGTGCCCGACGCCGCCCTAGCCCTCATGAGCCTCCGCCCCCGCGTGCGCCCCGGACGGCGGCCGCTGCCTGTGCCCACGGAAGCTCCCCTTGTAAGTACCGCGTACCGGAAAGACGAACTCGTGGTATACGTCGCCCGCAGCGAGCACGGACAGCCCACGCAGGGCGTACAGCTCAAGCCCTATCATGGCTTCAAGCTCCACTGGAAGTTTGAAGAAGAAGTGGAATGGCGTCTTGAATTGTCTACCCGCTTGCGGCTCACGCTCTACTTCAACATGAAGGACGAAGGCCGGCGCATCGTCCTTACCGCCGCCTGGATGAACCCCCGCCTGCAGGAAGGCCCCTGGTCTGACCCCATAACCAAGGTGATAGGATAAGCCCGCCGCCTGTCGCCCCCCGGCTTCCATCAGGGAGTCAGGGCAGGGGGGATGTGTCTAATTTTTTTACACTACTGTCTAATTATTGGACACTACCGTAGAATGTCTGTGTTTATAATTGATTAAATAACAGAAAGATGTATTTTTGGCACGTCATTTGCTCCAGTATAAGAGAAACATAACGTAAAAAGAAAAACCGATGAATAATCTACTGAACTTTAAATCTTTTTTTCAATTTTTGAGAAAGAATAAAGCCTTTACGGCTATCAATGTATTCGGTCTGTCGGTATCGCTGATGTTTGTCATCCTGATCCTGGTGTATGCAAGCCAGGGATTGTCTACCGACCGCTTCCAGAAGAATGCCGACCGTATCTATGCGATTGGCCATGATGGCGGGATGGGCTTTGCCTGGCGCATAGGCGAACGCATTGCCGAAAAATACCCCGAGATAGATAAGATATGCCCGCTGGCTGTCATCACGGGAGCAGGCGTCTTTTTGGGCGATAAGAAGTATAAGGCGGATATAGCGCTGGCGGATACTACCTTTTTCTCCATGTTCACCTTCCCCCTGGCGCAGGGAGACCCGGCGACGGCGTTGGCAACCCGGGGTTATGCGGTGGTTTCCGAAACGTTTGCCCGGAAGGCCTTCAGCGACCGCGACCCGATGGGGCAATTCATCCGGGTAAACGATTCGATCAATGTGATGGTAAACGGGATTATAAAAGACATAAAAAACTCGACGATCCCTTACGCCGACATTATTATTAATATAAACAACGTCCGCTTCTTTAACCCGAGCCTCGATTCGGAAAGCGGGAATAATGCCGCCGATTTGCAGGTGTTCTTCCAAACGGTTCCGGGAAGCGATATACAAGCGAGAACGGAAGAAATTGCCGCCTACCTGAAAGAGATATTCTGGATATACACACGGGGTCTCTGGCAGAAGGTAAGGTTTACGCCGCTGAGGGATATTTATTTCTCCAAGATTCAGGCCCATAGCTTGCGGCAGAGCGACTGGACGTTCGTTATCGTATTTATGTTCACCGGTATCCTGATCCTGATTTTTGCCGTTATTAATTATATCAACCTTACGGTGGCGCAAACCGGTTCGCGGGCGAAGGAGATGGCTACCCGCCGCCTGCTGGGGTCGTCGCGCGGAGAGCTGTTCGCCCGCCTGATGCTGGAGTCGGTAACGCTTTGTTCCATTTCGTTCCTGGTTGGTTTGCTGCTGGCATTCGCCGCCCTGCCGCTTGCCAATGATCTGCTCAAAACGACTATTGACCTGAGAGGCTTCTTTACCCCGGTGCATACGATGGCGGTCGCAGGGATAGTGGCGCTGGTGGGCGTTATCTCCGGCCTGCTTCCGGCCGTTATCATTTCAAACGCCAAACCGATAGATATCGTAAGGGGAGGCTTCCGGGCGAAGACGAAGATGGTGTTCAGCAAAGTATTCATTACCTTCCAGAATGTGATTACCATTATGCTGCTGGCGGCGTCTATCACCATGATACTGCAAATAAATCATCTGATAAAAGCCCCGCTCGGGTATAATACCGCCAATATGCTGTACGTGCCGACCCATCAGTTCGAAAGCCGCGAAAAGATCAATACCTTCGTAAACGAAACGCGCCAGCTGGCCTCCGTCAGGCGGGTAGCCTGTTCGCAAGGCGTGCCTTTCA
This sequence comes from Tannerellaceae bacterium, assembly GCA_031288515.1. Classification (GTDB taxonomy): domain Bacteria; phylum Bacteroidota; class Bacteroidia; order Bacteroidales; family Tannerellaceae; genus DFXE01. Next base: position 14,075 of record JAITRG010000077.1, on the reverse strand, counting down.
ACCGGGGGAACAACTACACTACCATATATGAAGGGAAGAACATATCTTTCCAGATTCTAACGGGCGACTCTACGTTTTTCAATATGCTGGGATTTGAAACGCTTTACCGGAGCAGTACGGCGGAAGGCTCGCAGTCTTTCCTGAACGAACAGGCCCTGAAAGAAACCGGCCTGCCGGCAGACGTTACCGAAGCCAGGCTTTGGACAAACGGAGACCCGGAACGCATTGCCGGCGTCATACGCGACTTCCAGCTAAACAATATTACGTATGAAAAGAAGCCGGTTATCGTCAGGGTGGCCAAAGAAGCCGATTTCTACCCCTGGAACGTACTGATAGAAACGCAGGGCGACCCCTTCGCGGCCCGCGACCAGGTAAAAGAAGTTTTCGAGCGTATCTCGCAGCTTGAATTTTCCGGCCAGTATACCGACCGGCAGATAGAAGAATCGTACGCCGAACAGCGCCGCATGGCCGACCTGGTGGTAATCTTTGCCATTATAGCGATTGTAATCTCGTTCCTGGGGCTGTTGGCAATGTCTACCTACTTTATCCAGCAACGCGCGCGCGAAGTGGCCGTGCGTAAGGTATTCGGTTCGTCTAATACGGAAATACTTGTAAAGATTGTCTCTACGTTTATGACGTATGTGGGTATTGCCTTTGTCATTGCCACGCCGGTTATCTGGTATATCATGACCCGGTGGATAACGGCCTACAGCTACCGCATCCCGCTGTATCCCTGGATATTTATAGCGGCCGGCCTGTTCTGCCTGCTCGTAGCCTTTGCGACGGTATTTTTCCAAAGCTACCATGCCGCCAACGAGAACCCGGTAAAGAACATAAAAGCAGAATAACAGAAAAGCAACCTGAGCATATTCATTAATTAATTAAACAATAAACAGACATGATTAAAATTGAAAATTTAAGTAAGTCGTTTCGCACGGAAGAAGTAGAAACTATTGCCCTCGATAAAGTGTCGCTGGAAGTAAAAGACGGCGAGTTTGCCGCCATCATGGGCCCTTCCGGCTGTGGCAAGTCTACCTTGCTGAACATCCTCGGCCTGCTGGATAATCCTACGGAAGGAGATTATTACCTGGAAGGAAAGGAAGTAGGGCATCTGAAAGAAAAAGAACGTACGCAGGTGCGTAAAGGGAATATCGGGTTCGTATTCCAGAGCTTTAACCTGATTGATGAGTTAAACGTATTCGAGAATGTAGAACTCCCGCTGACTTACCTGAAAATTAAATCGTCCGACCGCAAACAGATGGTTACGGATATTCTGAAACGGATGAACATCAGCCACCGCGCCGGACACTTCCCGCAGCAACTGTCCGGAGGGCAGCAGCAACGCGTAGCCATCGCCCGCGCCGTAGTTTCCAATCCCAAACTGATCCTTGCCGACGAACCTACCGGTAACCTCGACAGTAAGAACGGCCTCGAAGTGATGGAACTGCTTACCGAGCTCAACAAAGAAGGAACCACCATCATCATGGTAACGCACTCCAAGCACGACGCCTCGTTTGCCCACCGGGTAATCAACCTCTTCGACGGTATCATCGTATCATCCGTGAGCGAATTTATTTAAGGCGCCCTGAAACGGCCTTACTTCTCCGGGAGTGTCCAATAATTAGACAGCGCTGTCTAATTATTGGACACTCCTTTTTATTCTTCATGCGTTATATCTTGCTGTTAGTTATATGGTTATATGTTTTGGCATGGGATTTGCACCGGTAATTGAAACAAGTAAAATAATTGAAATGATATGAAAACAATGCTACGTAATTTTCTAAGTGTGTTCCGGCGGTTTAAGATGGCGTCTGTGTTGAACGTTTTAGGGCTTTCGGTTGCCTTCACCGCTTTTATCGTGATTATGATGCAGGTTACATACGACCTGGGCTTCAATAAATCTATTAAAGACGTCGACCGCATATTCAGGATTGAGACCTCTCTCGATGGGCATCGATATGCTATAAGTTCCCGTATTATGCCGGAAGATTTGGCAAGCAAATCTCCTTCCGTGGTAGAAAGCGCCATTATCGACCCTTATTTTGCAGACGCCAATACCGGAAGCGCCTTTTTCTCTGTGGAAAGAAATGGCGGGGATGTATGGTTTATGGAAGACGCCCTGGATGTATCCGCCGGTTTTGTGCACCTGTTCTCTTTTGAAATGACGGAAGGCCAGGCAGATGCTATCAAAGAACCGAACACGGTCTTAATCCCGGAAAGTATGGCGCATAAAATGTTCGGCAATGAACCGGCCATACAGAAGCGGATGACGGGAGATGGTTTTGCCTGGACGATAGGAGGCGTATACAGGGATTTCCCTGACAATACGTCGGTAAACAACGTTATCTATAAGGAAATAAGCCCGGAAAGAGACAGATATGCAGGATACGGAACCCTCAACTTTGTCGCCTATATAAAATTGGATACGCCTGAGGCGGCTGAGAATCTGATAGAAACCTATGTCGAATCCGTAGAAGATGAAGTAGTAAAAAACGGAATCTTCAGCTTTTCCTTAACCCCGGTAAGCCGGCTCCATTACGATATGGGTTCGGAATTTGATACCGTTCCCAAAACGAGTATGACTACTCTTTGGATACTGATTGGCATAGCAGTCGTTGTTTTGCTGATCGCTACGATCAATTTCACCAATTACAGCATCGCCCTTACGCCGCTTCGCGTCAAAAGCATCAATACGCAAAAGGTGCTGGGGGCAACGGAACGGAAGCTAAGAGGTTCGCTGGCGATAGAAGCTGTCCTTGTCTGCCTGATAGCCTGGCTGCTGTCGCTTGGGCTGACGCACCTGCTGTCGCTCACCTCCTTAACCTCCCTCTTGGATGTAGATATATATTTACCCAATCATCTGCCCCTGCTGCTGTGCGTAGGCGGCGTAGCCTTGCTTGTGGGGCTGTTTGCCGGTATTTATCCTGCCTTTTATGCCACCTCGTTTGCCCCGGCTCTGGCGCTGAAAGGCAGCTTCGGCCTGTCGCCCAAGGGAAAGCAACTGCGCAACTCGCTTGTAGGCATACAGTTTGTAGCGTCTTTTATCCTCATCATAACGGCCCTCTTTATGTACCTGCAAGTACGGTATATGCAAAAAGCCTCCCTGGGATATAATAAAGATCATCTGGTTGTAGTAGACGTTAATGACGATATTCGTAAGAATGGAGGCGCTTTCAAGGATGAATTACTTCGTTCTTCAGCCATTGAGAGCGTGGCTTTTGCCTGTGATTTATTATCAGGGACGGATTACTACGGTAAGTTTTCCAGGAACTGGAAAGGGGAAAACATCATATTCCAGATGGCCGGCGTAGATGAGAATTACCTGGAAACGGTAGGTATCAGCCTGACGGAAGGCCGCGGTTTCCTCCCGACGGATAAATCGGCCGAAAAGATGCCGGCCTTATACATATTCAATGAAAAGGCGCGCAAAGAATTTGGCTTTTCAGCAGGAGATAAGTTAGGCGAGGGGCAGATAATCGGATTTATCCCGGATATCAATATCACTTCCTTACGGAAAGAAATCGAGCCGATGGCTTTTACGCTGTACGGCAACTATCAATTCAAAGAGCTGGACTATGCCTATATACGCATTAAAGCCGGATCGAATCTATACGACGCCATCGGGTTTATCAAGACGGCGCTCCAGGGATTTTCCCCACATTACGCCTTCAACGTGCGCCCCTATGATACGATACTGCAAGCCGTGTATGATAAAGAAAACAAGATGACTTTGCTGATCGCCTGGTTTAGCCTGATTGCTATACTGATATCAATCGTCGGGGTCTTCGGCCTGGTCGTATTCGAGAGCGAATACAAGCGCAAGGAAGTGGGTATACGCAAGGTGATGGGCTCTACCACGCCGGAGATACTGGCCATGTTTAACGCGCGCTATATCAAAATACTTATGGTCTGTTTTATAGTAGCCGCCCCGGTAGCCTGGTATACAATAGACAGTTGGCTCCGGAGCTTTGCCTATAAAACGCCGCTGTACTGGTGGGTATTCGCCCTCTCATTCCTGCTGGTAACGATGATAACAACCGCCACCGTTACCTTCCAGAGCTGGCAGGTAGCCAATGCCAATCCGGTAGACAGTATAAAAACGGAATAACCGGGTATTTACTACCCGGCTATATAAAATACCCCCAGTATAATAAAAGGTAAAACAAAAAGGGTAACGAGCAGCGCTATAAACAGGATATTACTTCGTTTCATCGTTATAGTTTATTAGTTGATAAATTAGTCGACAAATAATTGTTGTACGCTTCAGACAGTTCGTCCAGGCTGATATCGAGCAGGATCATCTCTTTAAAGACCGAAGGAAGAACCTCGCCTGTAAAGGTCTGATGGCGCATTTCCCTGATTTTCTCCCTTGCGTCGGTAGAAATGAAGTAGCCGATACCCCGTTTGTTGTAGATAATCTCATGGCTCTGCAACCATTCAAAAGAACGCATAACGGTGTTGGGGTTTACTTCCATTTCTACGGCCAGCTCCCTGACGGAAGGAATACGCGTATCAGGAAGGTATTCGTTGCTTAAAACACGGTCGGCTATCCGGTCGGCTATCTGTATAAAGATAGGCAGGCTTGTATTGTAATTCATCGCTGTTCTTTTTCTTTAAGTTTGAGATACCCTATATACAAAACAACGATTGTAACAATCAGTAAAACAGGCGTAAACAACTGCCTCATAAAACAAATCGCTTCGTTAACAAATGTAACGCCGGTATCGTTGGTAAGCGTAGAAACAACCTTCCACGATACGCCGGCAAACAACAGTATATAAAGCGCTATACCCGTAAAGCCGATTAAAGAGGCAAACTTACGGAATGTGATATGAGACAGGAATATAATAGATGACAGGCAGAGTAAAATAGCGATAGGGGCATGGCTGATACCATCGTATCCATCGTATAACCCGGACAGGCTAACCACGCTGAAACCGGGAGAAAAGAGCTTGAACAGGAATAATCCCAACCGGAAAATCCCCGCAAATGCCAGGAAGAATAATAAACCTTCAAACAACAGCGTGAAATACTTTTCCTGGTTGCTGGCCGGAAGCGTATAATATAAACCTTTCGGCTGGTGGATTTTTTTGCTGATAAAGCGGCAATAATAGATAAAAGTAACCAGTTCGCCGATAAAGAAAAAGGCTTTTTGGAAGTTTGCTTCCGTACGGCCGGACCATATGAAGTACAGGCTGGCGATCCATACGAACGAAACCCCGCCCAAACAAAACAACAGGCTTTTTTTATGCTCTATCCAGTCGGCCCGCAAAAGATAGCCGATTCGCTTCAAATTAAAATAAGTATCCATTGTAATAAAGATTATGCGTTAAAAATTTGTTTGATTGTCTTTTTGGAAGAAATCATGGCATTAAACAGCAATTCCAGCGAAACATGGCTCTTTTCGCCCGAATCGTTGCGTACCACGCCTGTTTTCCCGAGAGGCGACAATTCGGAATAGAGCGCCTCTTCGTCTGCTTCGAGTGTACGGAAGTTCAATTTGCCGCTTATTTCGTCAAGCGATTTGTTAAATACGATTTCTTTGTTGTCGAGTATGACGACCGAGTCTATCAGGCTTTCCAGGTCGCGCACCTGGTGAGTCGAGATAATGATAGACTGGTCTTCGCGGACAAATGAACCAAGCAGTTTGCGAAAAATACTTTTCGACGGGATATCCAACCCGTTTGTAGGCTCGTCCATAAAGAGAACCGGCGTATTAGCGGCTAAAGCCAGCGTGATGGCAACTTTCTTTTTCTGTCCCAGCGACAACCGCGAGGTAACGTCGCCCATATCCAACCCGAACAACTCAATACACGCCTGTAACCTCTCATTACTGAAAGAAGGATAAAAAGGAGCATACATCTTAATATAATCCGAAACCGTTACATCAGGCAGGTTAATCTCTTCGGGTAAAATGAAAATCTTCTGAAGAAATACAACTTTCCGCTTTTCCGGCGCCTCGTCAAAAACGCGGCAAGTACCGCTATCCGGGAACAAAAGCCCGCACATAATATTAAGGAGCGTTGTTTTCCCCTCCCCATTCTTCCCAAGCAAACCATAAATGATACCCGGTTTGATATCCAAGCTAATGCTGTGAAGCGCTTGCTTTTGCTTACGGTATCCGAAACTTACATCTGTTAACTGAATCATGTCATATAATTTATTAGTGTATTAGTTCGATAGAACACATCAAATGTAAGTAATGTTTGTTGTAAACCAAATACTTTAACATGTTTTAACGAGTTTTGTTCTTGCTATTAAAGAATACGCCTGATTGTAAGAAGCTGCCTGTCTTTTTGGAAAAGAGAGTTATTGCAGAACCGGCGTATCTTAATTTTTACAGGTAGATGCCGGGCATAGGAGAGTGGAAACCCGCTATGTTCAGCGATAAGCGGCCCTCTGATTGAATCAAAAGAAGAATGGGCAGCTTTGGGATGCCTGTAATTTGAAAATAAATATGTAACTTTACGACTTAATTTCGATTATATCATATAATTATCTATATTATGCAACTAAATATCATTAAAATACAAAAAATGTTTGGTTTATTCGACTATAATATCGAACTAAATCGAGATGAGAAACTGACAATTTTGACAGGTCCGAATGGTTATGGTAAAACCACTATTCTGAATATTATTTACAATCTTTTTAATCAGCGATTTTTCTATTTCCAAAAATTAAATTTTGAATTAATTTCTTTTTCATTTGATCAAAATAAAAGAATTGATATAACAAAGAAGAAAAACGAAGAAAAGACAGAGCAGGCCTTTCAATTAATTAATAATCAACGACGGATTATAAATCAAAATATCGAAACGACAGATATTCATTTAAATTTATATATCGACAATACGCTAACAGATACATTTATTTATAATTCCGAATTAGAAAATAAATTAGCGCAAGAGTTACAGGAATCTTATCCTGTTCGACAATTAGCGCCTGATTTGTGGATTAATGACAGGACTGGAAAGCAAATAAAAACAACTGAGTTTTTAGATAAAAACAGTAATCTGCTGCCGGAATGTTTGATGGCGCTTATAAGAAGACAGGGAGGCAGTATAAATACACAAATATTACAGATTTTAAGTGAAATAAATGTTTATCTAATAAAAGAGCAACGATTACTTAAACCGGTAGTGGAGATTCGGAATCTCAAACCAAATACTTCTTTTATTAATACAATTGAAAAATATGCAGAAGATTTGAAAAATATAATAGTAAAAAAACAATTAGAAGCATATAAAATCATACAACAATTAGACAGTTCATTTCCTAAACGCCTGATTGAGTGCAAGGAAGTTTTATCGGAAAGTGATTTTAAATCTCGTTTTGCTGATTTAACCAGAAAACAGGAATTGTTAAGAACTTTTGGTATAGCAACAACAATACAAGATGTAACGGAATATAACACAGATACGGCTAATGTACTAACCGTTTATTTAGAGGATTCGGAAAAAAAGATAAGTGTGTATGATGAATTATTAAGTAAAATAGAATTATTTGTAAATATATTAAATGAAAAAAGATTTGCTTTTAAATCTATCATGATAAATGGCGCACAGGGTTTTTATTTTCAATCAAGCAATGAGCAAAGATTGAATTTGGCTGATTTATCATCGGGAGAACAGCAAGAAGTCGTACTTCAATATGAATTACTGTTTAAGACAAATCCAAATACCCTTATTTTAATAGATGAACCGGAAATTTCATTACACGTTATGTGGCAAAAGGCACTTATCCAGGATTTACAAAGGATAGCCAAAATGAAACATATATCATTTCTTATCTCAACTCATGCGCCACAAATTATCAATGACAGATGGGATTTGACTCGTGATTTATATGAACTTTCTAACGTTAAGTAGTGCAATGCAAGAAAATCGAACCCTGAGAGAAAATATTGACGCTCGCGACAAAATCGTTGAGATTAGACTATCCTTGCGTAGTGATATGGGAAGTAAGATAATCTGGATTTTAGTTGAAGGAGAAAATGACTGCAAGATTTATCCGAAGTTTTTTAATGAAGCTAAAACCAAAGTAGAATTTGTAAATGGAGGAAAAGGGCAATTAACTAAAGCTTTAAATAAACTTGCTGATGAGACAAAACAAGTAATTGGTATCCAAGATGCTGATTTTTTACATTTAGAGAAAAATTATCCCGGCACGAAAAATTTGTTTTTTACGGATTACCACGACATTGAAATGACAATGCTTGGTTTTGATGATGTACGCAGGAATTTATTCATAGAATATAATATATTGGAAAATGCACAGGAGATATGGAACAATGTGTTAAATGAATCATTATATATTGCGTACATTCGTTGGTACAACGATAAAAAGCAATGCAAAATTAATTTTAAGGAGATAAAGTTTGGAGGAAATTTATCGGAAATAACGGACGGTAAAATAAGTATTAAAAAACAAGAATTGTTGAGTAAATTAAATAACCGATCAGCGAAGAGGACCGAAGAATTGACTCTTGAAAACATTAACAATTTTATAAATCAATATAAAACCTCTGATTTTCTTAATCTTTGTAATGGACATGATACAGCCGCATTGCTTTCTATAATTGTTGGCGGGCAAATATCTCATACCGAATTTTGCCGTCATCTCCGATTATCTTTTACTATTCGAGAGTTTTCTACCACAAAATTATTTTCTGCAATATCTAATTGGCAACAGAAAAATGGTTTTGATATTTTGAAATAAAAATTACATATTATGTACATAGAATATCTCTCTTTCCAAACAAATTGATAAACAATCGTAATAGTTACCCACATGAAAATCATCCATACAGCCGATTGGCATATCGGGCAGACATTTTTTGATTATGACCGTAAGGCGGAGCATAATAAGTTTCTGGAATGGTTAAAGAGGCAAGTCAGGGAATTGCAGGTTGACCTCTTATTGCTTGCGGGCGACGTGTTTGACAGCCCCAATCCATCAGCGGAATCTCAGCGGATATATTATCATTTTTTGCGGGATATTACGGCAGACAATCCGGATTTGCAGATAATCATTATTGCAGGTAATCACGATTCCGCCGCTCGCCTCGAAGCTCCCAATCCTTTGCTGGAAAGTATGAACGTTTCTGTTCGGGGAGTTATAAAACGGACAAATGAGGGCGAGATTGATTTCGACTATTTGACTGTTCCGCTCAATAAAGGTGGTTATTGCCTTGCTGTGCCTTATTTGCGGCAGGGAGATTATCCGGATGCCGGGTCTTATACGCAAGGAGTGCAGCAAATGTATGAAACGCTATATGAACGGATGAAAGACAAAAAGGGACCCATTATTGCAATGGGGCATTTACAGGCTACCGGATCGGAAATATCGGAGAACGACCGGTCTGAACGCACAATAATAGGAGGATTGGAATGTATATCGCCCGGCTCGTTTGCGGAGGAGATAGCTTATACGGCTCTTGGGCATCTTCACCGTGCGCAGCGGGTTTCAGGCCGTGAAAACGTCAGGTATGCCGGTTCGCCTTTACCGATGTCTTTTGCAGAGAAGAATAATAAGCAAGGCGTTACATTTATTGAAATAACCGGCTCGACCGGAATTAAACGTATCGGGTTCGATGCGCCTGTAAAATTGCTAAGCATTCCTGCAGAGCCGGCGCCTTTTGACAAAGCGCTTGAAGAAATAGTTAATTTGCCGGAAGGAGAGATAACGGAAACGTCTCCCTATCTTGAGATTAAAATACTGCTTACAGAACCGGACCCATCGTTGCGGCACAACATAGAAGAGGCGTTGAAAACAAAGTCCGTGCGATTGGCCCGTGTTGCCGCCGTTACTCCAAAACGGGATACGGGAATGCAGGCTATCACTTATGAACAGTTGCAAACCATTAATCCGATGGATATTGCGACAGATATTTTTCGCCGCCGGTTTAGCGGAAAAGAGATGCCCACGGAGATGAAAACTCTTTTGCAGAAAGTAATACAGGAGATTGAGATATGAGAATACTGGCGATAAGGGGGAAAAATCTCGCCTCCCTGGAAGGTGAATTTGAGATAGATTTTACAACAGAACCATTAAAATCTGCCGGCATTTTCGCAATAACCGGCAGTACCGGGTCCGGTAAGTCAACTTTACTTGATGCGCTTTGCCTCGCACTGTTTGACGATACCCCCCGCACCAATCGCGCTTCTGAGAATAATATCCAGATAACGGATGTAAAAGATAAGACAATCAATCAAAAAGACAGCCGCAACATTTTAAGGCGGGGCACGAGCGACGGGTATGCGGAAGTGGATTTCGTATCGCTCGGAGGAGAGAAATTCCGGAGCCGGTGGAGTGTCAGGCGATCACGTGACAGGGTAGGCGGCACATTGCAAAATTCCGAACTAAGGCTGGCCAATCTTACGACAAATGTGGAAGAGCAAGGGCGGAAAACAGAATTGCTGGCAAAGATTGTAGGGCTGATTGGCCTGACTTTCGACCAATTCACGCGGGCAGTCCTCCTCGCGCAGGGAGATTTTGCCACCTTCTTAAAAGCGACGCAAAAAGAGAAAGCGGAACTTCTGGAGAAATTGACAGGGACAGAAGTCTATTCCCGTATATCCGCCGTTATTTATGAAAAGTCGAAAAACGCGGAGCAGGAACTAAACCTGATCCGGGAGCGCATCAGAGATATTGAACTTCTTTCCGAAGAAGAAGTAAAAACGCTTGGCATTGAAAAACTATCCATTATTCGGGAGATAGAGAGTCAGAAGATAGAAATGGAGGTTCTGGCAAATAAAATTAAATGGATAACAGATGAGGCTGCGCTGGATGCCGGCGTGAAAGAAGCGGAACAACGGCTGGCCGGCGCTGTCAAAGCCATTGAAGAGGCAAAGCCCCGCTACGATTATCTTGCACAGGTAGATAGCGTACAGGAAATCAGAGATAGCTTTAATGAACTGAAAACATCGGACAAACAGCTTACGGAAAACAAACGCAACCTTGCAGAACAGGAAAAGCTACGGGATACGAATGCTTTGCGATTAAAACAATCAACTGAAAAGGTGGCTCTTTGCGAAAGCCGTTTACTCAAATTCGATGAAGAATTTAAAAACGTGGAACCTGAAATCAAACAGGCACGGGAATTGGATATTCAGATAGCAGGGGCAAGAAACAACGCAAAAGAGGCTGAAGAAGAATATAACCAGGCCGGCGAGAAGAAAAATAAACTTGGAAAATCCATCGTAAAAACACAGACGTCTATCGATTCCGCAAAAGAAACGGCTTCACAGGCCAGGCTATGGTTCAGCCAAAATGAACAATACAAGGATATTATCCCGAGAGTAGAATTGATTGTTAATTTGCTCGATGACGCAACTGCGGCAATTAAGCAAAAAGCGAATAACGCTAAAACGTTAGCCGATTCCAATACATTACTTGCCTCTGCAACAGTAAAACGTGCAGAATTACTAGCGGAATCCGAACGGTTGAATAAGTTGCTTCCTGCAGAAATTACGGCGCTGCGGCTAAAACTGGAAGATGGAAAACCCTGCCCTGTTTGCGGAAGCGAGCGCCACCCGTATCGCAATATAAGCGGAGAAAGCCTGGTGGAGACTGAACTTAACAGGGCAAAAAAAGAGGTGGCCGATAAAATAGCTTTGCTGGATAACCGGATTGAAAGCCTCAAAAGTGAAAACATTCGTTTAGCGTCGGTTATTGAAAACTATGCCAGTCAATCGAAGGAAGCAATGAATAAATCGGATGGCTTTCTTGCGCTTCTCCCTGACTGGAAAACGAAGTTTGAACAGGGAGCTTTGCAAAATCTGCTAAAATCAGTTGCCGGCGCCTGGAGTAAAAACGAATCAACCTTACGTAAAGCGAATGAGCAGATAGCTACTTTTCAGGCAAGTTTAGAACTGGAAAAAGAACAGCTCATTGAAGCTGGAGAGGCTTTTGCAACTAAATATGAAAAGCATAAAAACACAAAAAATGCGCTGGAGAATTTGCAGGAGAAAAGAGCCGGAATACTTGAAGGAGAAGCCGCCGACGAGGTTGAGAAACAATATACTCAGAGGAAAAAAGAACTTTCCGGCGTATTTTCCAAGCTGAAAGAAGAACAAAATAAAATTCTTGCTGCAAATGAAAAACAAGAGGGGGTAATTAAGCAAATTTCCCGGGAGATTTCGAGGCTGTCCGGGCATTGCGATGATTTGCAAATAGCAGTAGATACGTGGATTTTATCCAGGAATAAAGATGTGACAGTCGAGCGTTTATCAGACTTGCTGTCGAGAGATAATGCGTGGGTCATCGCCGAAAGGGAGTTGTTAAACCGTTTGCATCAGGGCAAGACTACCGCATTGGCTACACTGAATGAACGAAAGAAAACACTGGAAAATCATCATCTGACGGAAAGCAAGCCGGCAAAAGAGGAAACAAAAGATATTTTGCAGGAAACATTGGCTGACAGACAGGAAGCCACACGGCGTAAAACGGCCCGTAATACGGAGATTGATATATTATTAGCCAACCATAACAGGGGAAAAGAGCGGATCGCCCTGTTCGAAAAGGAATTGAACGAAAAGTCTGCCCTATCCGAAAACTGGAAGAAGTTAAACGAAATGTTCGGTTCGGCTGATGGGTCAAAGTTTAAAGTTTTGGCTCAAGGCTATACGCTGGATGCGTTACTCGCTTACGCAAACAAGCATCTCCAGGAACTTTCCAAACGGTATGAAATACAGCGTATACCGGATACATTAGCCTTGCAGGTGGTCGATTTGGATATGTTGGGCGAAGTCCGCACGGTACATTCCTTGTCCGGCGGGGAATCGTTTTTAATATCGCTTGCCTTGGCGTTAGGGCTTTCTTCCCTGTCATCAAACCGGATGAAAGTAGAGTCCCTGTTTATTGATGAGGGCTTTGGTTCGCTTGATATAGAAACGTTGCGGATAGCAATGGATGCTTTGGAGCGATTACAAACCCAGGGGCGCAAGATAGGGATTATCTCGCATGTAGCTGAAATGACCGAACGTATTAACGCTCAGATTCAGGTTATTAAAGCAGTGAATGGCAGAAGCAGGATAGAAATAATTCGTTTGCTTGAGTTTAAGAGTTAAAGAACATGCAAAAAAAGGAGATAAACCTGATACCGGTTCGGGAACTACTTTTTCAACAGGAAAACTCCCCTGCTAAACGATACTAATTCATCTTTCCTTTCATCTTTCCTTTTTGTTGCAAATGATTGGTTTACAGGATGAAATCCTGAAAGAGGAACTTCGGCTTCCTTACAGCCCTTTCAGCCTTTGGAGGGATTTATTCCATAAAAAATCATTATACAGTCTTCAGTAAACTATTATAATGCTGTCGGTAAACCATTATATACTCTTTACCAAACCATTATAATGGTTTACCAAAGGCGTCATAGCGCTTTTTTTAAGTCTTCTTAATGGTTCATCAGAGTCTTCTCAATGATTTACCAAAGGCGTCTCAATGATTTTTTCCTTTTCGCCTGCCCTGTAATTTTTTTGCTGAAACGAGGCTGAAAGGTCTTCTTTCAGCCATAGCTGTTCATACGCAAGCGCTTGTAAACCGGCTGAAAACTGAAAGGTGTCGCCAAACAAGCCTGTATAACGGGTTAATGGTATGGGCCTGAAGAGGGGGTGGGGGCTTTATGCTTTTGATGAGAAAGAATTAATGTGTTAAAGTAGAAATAGAATACGCTGAAAAATCACTACTTTTGCCGCTATGAATCCGTATAAATTAAACGCCTGGTTACCCGCTACCAAAAAGGAAGTAGAAGCGAGAGGCTGGGATTATCTGGACGTTATTCTCTTTAGCGGCGATGCGTATGTAGACCACCCTTCGTTTGGCGTTGCCGTAATTGGGCGCTTGCTGGAGTCCGAAGGGCTACGGGTGGCTGTCGTTCCTCAACCGGACTGGCATGGCGATTATCGCGACTTCAGGAAATTAGGAAAGCCCCGCCTTTTCTTCGGCGTATCGCCGGGAGCTATGGATTCGATGATCAATCATTACACCGCCAATAAGCGCCGGCGTAGCGACGATGCTTACACGCCCGATCGCCGCCCGGGTATGCGTCCGGACTATCCCAGTATTGTTTA
>JAITRG010000048.1 GCA_031288515.1 Tannerellaceae bacterium | reverse complement strand
TGTATAACATGTCGGTTGAATTTATTCCGGATTTCTATATTATTGATATAGGAATATAAATCAACATCAACTCGTCCATGTCTGTTGATACTATTCCTCCTTGTTTTCTGTTTTTGTGAAAGAATAACCTCTCAAAAAAAGAAATAACCTGTTATATTTGCATAATTATAAAATTGACTAACTAAAATATACCCGGCAATGAAACAGCTTTTGATTCTATCCGTTTTGGTTTTGCTCTCTGTATCTTCCTGCTCATATTCATCCGATATTACCGGTAAATGGTATGGAAGTATCGATATGGGAGGATTCAACATGCGGATTATTTTTGATATTAAACAATCCGGCTACGAGTATTCCGCTACCATGCAAAGCCCCGACCAGACAAAGGAAGAGATTCCCGTGACGGCTGTAACCTGCGAGAAGAATAAGCTGACCATACGTATAGACAATATTGATTTTCTGTATAAGGGAAAAGTAGGTAAAGATGGAATTATCCGTGGCTCGTTTACGCAAATGGGGCAAACGCGGGAACTGGATTTGTCGCATACGGAAATTGCTTCCGCTACTCATGCGCAGGAACCGGTGCCTCCTTTTCCGTATCAGGCGGAGGACGTAACGTTTGAAAACGACGAAGCCGGTATCCGTCTGGCCGGGACGCTTACCTTGCCCGAATCGGCGGATAACGTAACGGCTGTGGTATTGATATCGGGCAGCGGGCCGCAAAACAGGAATGAGGAAATAGTGGGGCATAAGCCTTTTCTTGTATTGGCCGACTATCTGACACGGCAGGGGATAGCCGTCTTACGCTTTGACGACCGGGGAGTGGAAAAGTCGCAGGGAGATTATGGTAAAGCTACGTTGGCCGATTTTGCAACAGATGTAATGGCAGCCGTTGCCTGGTTAAAAACAAGAAAAGAAATAAACAGGGATAAAATAGGGCTTATCGGGCATAGCGAAGGAGGATGCATTGCCTTTATGCTGGCTTCGCAAAAGATTCCTGCATTTATTATCACATTGGCAGGCGTAGGAGTTACGGGGCCGGAATTATTGGCCATGCAACGGAAAGCCATCTTCCAGGCCTCTGCCATCCCGGATGCATATATCGATCAGTTTAACGCCTATATGGCGGAAGCCCAACAGGTAGCCGTAGAGGCAAAAAGCGACTATGAACTAAGGGAAGGCATTACAAAGATATTTACAGGCGCTCCGGTAGAAAATCAAATCGAACAGGCTATTCAACAACTGTCTTCACCGGAGATTGTCGCTTTCCTGCAATATGATCCGAAAGAATACTTCAAAAACATCCAATGCCCCGTCTTCGCCTTAAATGGAATGCGCGATTTGCAAGTACCTTCCGGCGAGAACCTTTCGGCCATATTAAATGGTATTACAGCCAATGGCAATAAAAATGTCCGGACAAAACCCTATTTCCATCTGAATCATCTTTTCCAGACAGCCATGACCGGCCTCCCCGATGAATATGGAGCCATAGAGGAGACGTTTAACGAAGAAGCCTTGCACGACCTGTCGGAATGGATTAAAGAAAGGTAACGCTTCTTCTTTAATTACTCCACGTCAGCCCGTCTTGCCGGATACTCCACACCTGGCCGTTGGGCGAGGGGAGAGCGATTTCGTACATAGACGGCGTATTGCTTAACGTAAGTTGGGCGATCGATTCTTCCGGGCATACGTCGGCCGCTTTTAAATCGGCAAGCGAAGCGGCATATTCGCCGAAAGCCTTGTAATATTGATTTTGCCGGTAATACAGGTTGCGCAGTATCCATTTGGTTTCTTCGCCGGGGCGCTTTATGAAGGTATCTTCGCCTGTGCCCGCCGGCCTGCCGGACAGTTGGATAAATCCCCAAAATTCGGGCATATGAATGTTTCTCGCATTACTTGGCGCCCATGCCCAGAAATAGTTGTCTTCCCTGTTTTCCTCCCATTCGGCGCGCGAGAAGTTAGCGCGGATTTGTTCGCCGGCTTCCGGTTTGTTTTTCCCCGGTTTTAATTGGTAAATAGATTTCCAGGGCAGGAATAGTTCTACGCTCCAGGATGTATCCGTGTCGTTGGGGTTATTTACTGTCCCGTTGACATGCACGGCTGATTTCATACCCATAAATTCCCAGTTGTCAAAGGCTAATCCTCCGTCCCGGTATGGCTTGGTAAGGAATAAATCCCACTCCGTACCCAGGGCGTTTACCTCGTACTCTACATAATTATGCGTATCATTCGCAGGGTTGAAGAAAAACTCAAAATTATTATTCAGGTAAAGAGGCGAATCATGTTCCGTCATATCAGCCCGGATATTCGGTTCTTCCATCATCGCCGCGATATAAAGCCCATCATCATTATAGGCCATTTTTACGCTTGTTTGCAGGAAAGGATTGCGTTGGGTATCCCCTGCAATATCTGCAAAGGCGGATATACAGGGAACCAGGTCCCATTCCCGAGGCGACAGGATTCCATCAATTGTAATAGCGGCCGGCGCTTTATAACAAATATAAGCCGGCGGATTGTATGCAACCGGCAAATCATAACTGATTTCCCTCTTTTCTTCCTGCCGGGAAGAGCCGGAGCAAGACGCCAGCAGGCAAATGGGAACGATTAAATACAACTGTTTTGTTTTCATATAATTAAAGGAGTTAAAAAGTCAATGTAGCTACCCGCCGTACCATCCGGCATACATATGATAGTTGTGCGCTATCTTTTGATTGATTTCTTTGGATTGTTCGGGGTCTACCTTTTTTACGAATCTGGCGGGTACGCCGGCATAAATACTTCCGGGTTCTACGATTGTATGGCTAAGTACTACCGAACCGGCGGCAACGATTGCCCCTTCGCCAATCACCGCATGGTCTAAAACGACCGATCCCATACCGATTAAGGCGCCGTCGCAAATCCTTGCCCCATGTATGGTAACGTTATGCCCTACGGAGACGTCGTTGCCGATTTCGATGGTTGACTTTTCATATAATGTATGCAGTACGGAACCATCCTGAATGTTCACCCCGTTTCCGACACGAATGGAGTTTACGTCGCCGCGCAGCACCGTTCCGAACCAGATACTGCATTCTTCGCCTATTTCAACATCTCCGATAATGGCGGCATTATCTGCCAGATAGGTATCTTTTCCTATTTTCGGAGTAAATCCCCTCACCGATTTTATTAAAGCCATATATTTTAGTTGACAATTTAGATCTCTTTTGTTTTTTCTCTCAACCACGCTTTTTCTTCTCCGGTAAGATGCGGGCTTAGTTTATCATATACCATTTGATGATATTTGTTTAGCCAGGCATGTTCGCGTACGGAAAGCATGGAGGGTATTACTAACCGGGTATCGATATAACATAAGGTTAAGGTTTCGAAGGTAAGGAACTTGCCATATTCGGTTTCGCTGTCTTCTATGACTAACGTCATGTTTTCGGTTCGTATGCCGTATAGGCCTTCGCGATACATGGCGGGCTCGTCGCTCATCACCATACCCGGTTCCAGGACGACAGGGTTTTCTTCCATACGGATACTTTGCGGCCCTTCGTGCACATTCAGGCAATGGCCTATCCCGTGACAAGTGCCATGCAGGTATTGTATGCCGGCGTCCCATAGCGCTTTACGGGCAAAGGCGTCAATCAGGCAACCCCGTATGCCGGCGGGAAACTTACACTTGGCAATCCCTATCATACCTTTTAATACACGGGTGAAATCTTTTTTCATCTGTTCGGAAGGCTCTCCCAGCGCAATGGTGCGGGTGACGTCGGTAGTGCCGTCTAAGTATTGCCCGCCCGAATCCATGAGCAAGATACCTTCCGGCCTGATTTCCGCATCCGTTTCCGGCGTGGCGCCGTAATGCACAATCGCTCCATGGGAGCCATATCCGCAGATTGTATTAAAACTGTCGGATATGTGTAAAGGCTGTTCGGCGCGTAAAGCGGAGAGCTTTTCGGTACAGCTTAGTTCCGTTGCCCGGTTTCCTTCGATCAGTTGTTTTTCCAGCCAGATATAGAAACGGGCGAGCGCAATGCCATCCTTTACCAGCGCATTACGAAACCCTTCTATCTCCGTCCGGTTTTTTATACTTTTCAGATGATTGGCCGGCGTAATGCCTTCAATGATTTCGCATCCTTTGGGTATCGCATTGAACAAGGCTACATTTGTCCGGGCAGGATCGATAAAGACCGTTGTCTTTTCCGGCAATTGGGCGAGATAAGGTATAATCTCAGTGTAATCGGCCGGTATAACCCCGTTCTGTTTCAGATGTTCCGCTATTTCGGGCGTCAGCTTTTCCGGCGAGATAAACAGTACGGTTTCATCTTCGGAAACGAAGGCGTAACTTACCGCCACCGGATTATAAATTACGTCATTCCCGCGTATATTAAATGTCCAGGCAATTTCGTCCAAAGCGCATAATACCAGACAGTCGGCGCCTGCCTGGTGGAGCCTGTTATTAATAGCGTCCAACTTATCGCGTACGGATTGCCCTGTGATTTCTACCGGAAGTTCAAAGATTTTGTTCGCAGGAACCGCCGGTCGACCGGCCCATATCTCATCGATCAAGTCGACAGACGTATTTAGCCTGATACCTTTCTTTGTCAGTTTTTTGTCCAGGTTGCGCGTATCCGCCACATTGTATGATTGCCCGTCGAGCCCCGCCGTTTGCCCTTCTTTCAGTTCGTGCAGCAGGAAGTCGTGAATGGAAGGCGTTTCCGGGAGCGCCAGTTTATATAAGTCGATACCCGTGCCTTTTAGCTGTCCGGCAGCTTGCAGGAAATAACGGGAATCCGTCCATAATCCGGCCCTGGCAGCTGTAACGACAACCGTCCCTGCCGACCCTGTAAAACCGGATATCCACTCGCGCGATTTCCACCGGGCAGGCGTATATTCGCTCAGATGCGGGTCGTAACCTGGTATAATACAGGCGTCTATCCCATGCCTTTTCATCGCTTCCCGAAGGGCGCCCAGACGTTCTTGTATGCTCATGTTATCTTACTTTATCGATTCGTCAGTTGCAAAGTTAGCAATAAAATATGTAATAAAAGGCGCAAACACAAAACTGATAAATATTAACGTTTGAATATCAGGATTGGGCTGGAACAGTCGTTTTCCACAAGCGGATTATTCGGATAAACAATAAATTCAGCCATTTCGGCAGGAAAATCATCCGGGACGGACGCCTGCTTACCATGGTTAGTACACGAGGCAAACGTAAATAAGGCAAATAAAATTGTTCTTAATTCTTTTATGTTTTTGTGTTAAAATAAAGCAAGGATAATATTCGTGATCTTAATTCTACTTTATTCCCCGCACAAATTCGGGCCGTCTTATATTTTAAAAATACCGCGTTGGAAGATATTCGCATTTTTTATTCGCTGGGGGCAGGTATATTCTCTTTTATGTGTGACGGGATTCATTTCAATCGTGTGAACGTACAAGTTAACGAGGCAAAAAACAGGGTGTTCAGTTCGATGGCCGATGCCACTTATTTTCCTAACTGTAAGTGGCTTATACGAATAGAGAATTGTATGCATACCGGTCAAGCGGATGACTGGGCAAATTTCAGGGGTACCTATACAAAAGTGAAAAAAGTATCGGCCACAAATTCCATTCATGTGTCTTACAAATGGGGCAGGCCGGATAATTATTATCAACCGGGAGATGAAATATGTTTTGTAAACACTGCATCCATGCAGCGGGAGAAAGAACGGTTTGAAATCAGAGAAGTAAACACGGCGAATGAAAAAGATCTGCAATTGACGTTTACAGGAGACATTCCGGCTTATGTTGACTCCTGTTATGCAGT
>JAITRG010000278.1 GCA_031288515.1 Tannerellaceae bacterium | reverse complement strand
GCCAGTGCAAGAAGCGTACTCTTTTTAAGAACGCTAAATGAAACTGATCGAAGATGGACGCAATTTTGGGAAAAAATCAATCGAAATGGAATTAACATCAAATAAAAATTACACCCTGTAAATACAAATGTCTGCGGATTTAAGGTTTTATAATTATTATCTGCGAACTGTCATGAAAGCAATTATCACAATTATCCGAATGGCTATCGGTTGGCATTTCCTGTATGAAGGATTGACTAAATTATTTGCCGACAACTGGTCTGCCGAAAGTTTCCTGAGTAATACCTTTGGTTTTACATCCGGTTTTTATCATTGGCTGGCGTCTTCGCCCGTCAGTATGCAACTGATCGATTTACTGAATATCTACGGGTTGATATTTATTGGCCTGGCTTTATTTATCGGCCTTTGTACCCGGTGGGCTTCGCTGGGCGGAATCGCTTTGCTGCTTCTGTATTATTTTGCTTATCCGCCCTTTGGTATTTCCTTATTGAGGGTGCACGATGGAAGTGTTTTCATTGTAAACAAGATTTTTGCAGAGGCCGTTATGCTTATCTTTATTCTCTTCTGTAAAGAAAAAGGATATGGTATTGACGAGTTAATCCGGCTTTATAAAAACCTGGAAAATAAAAAAATGTTTGTCAGGCCAACAAACCAACCTGTCAACAATCGACGCGAAGCGATTAAAAACCTGGTTTCGATTCCTGTTCTGGGAGCTATTGGCGGCGGGGCCTGGTGGAACAACCGGATATACGGAATAGATGCTTCCACGGGAGCTACTATCCAGGTCAACAAGGTGGAATTAAGCAGGCTTAAAGGTGAGTTGCCAAAGGGTAAGTTGGGAAATTTTGAACTCAGCCGGCTCATTATGGGCGGCAACCTGATTGGCGGTTGGGCGCATGCAAGAGACTTACTATATGCCGGAAGCCTTTTTAAGGCGTATAATACGGAGAAGAAAATAATCGAAACCTTGATGCTCTGCGAACAAGCCGGCGTGAACTGCATCAATATCGGCTATCCTACCATGTCGATGATGGCCAAATATAAACAACTGACCGGAAGTAAAATAAAGGTTATCGTACAAGTAGGTATCGACGAGGGAAACGAAGATATATACGATAACGTAACCCAGGCCATTGACAACGGAATGGATATTATTCAGTTACAGGGAAACTGGGGCGACTGGCTTGTACGGGATAAGAAATTCGACATCATTGCCGGTATGATGGACAGGATTAAAAGCCAGGGTTATATTGCCGGATTGGCAGCCCATACCATTGACTCTTTGATTGCCTGCGAAGAACAAGGCATTATCCCCGATTATTATATGAAGACAATGCATCACGACAATTACTGGTCTGCCCATCCCCGTGAAAACAGGCAACCCTTTGAAGTAGACGGCCAACGGCATCTGGATCATAATATGTTTCATGACAATTGTTTCTGCCTTTTCCCCGACAGGACAGTTGAATTTGTGAATCGTACCAAAGTTCCGGTGATGGGCTTTAAGGTATTAGCTGCCGGCGCGATTTCTCCTCAGGACGGCTTTAACTGGGCTTTTGAAAACGGAGCTGATTTTATCTGTGCAGGAATGTTCGATTTTCAGGTGGTAGACGATGTAAATATTTGTATCGATACGCTCCGGAAACTCCGGAACAGAAAACGGGAATGGTACGCTTAACTAAACGAGGATGTGTCAAAAGTGTTCAACTATTCAATTCTCAAGGACGAATAAGCGACTTTTGACACACCCTCATGAAATCTACAGGAATCCGTCAATAAAGTTATACGCCGTCACGAATAACTTCTCCACGGATTGAGTCCCTGCTATTTCAGCGCTCCCTGATGGGCTTCCTGAATCATCTTTTCGTTGGCCATGATCAAGATTTCTACGCGGCGGTTTAATGCGCGGCCTTCGTCGGTGGCGTTGGATGCTACCGGGTCGTGGATGCCTTTGCCTTCGTATGTCATGCGGTCGCTGCTTATGCCTTGATTCATCAGATAATCGTATACGCTTCGTGCGCGTTTTTCAGACAATGTCTGGTTGTAGTCTACCTTGCCTGTATTATCCGTATGTCCTATCACTTTGATGTATGTGTCGGGATTTTGTTTCAGGCTCGCAGAGAAGTTCCGGAGAGCTGACTTGGAGGCGTCGCTTACGGAACTCGAGTTGGTTGCAAATAAGATACCGGAGTCGAAAGTAACTTTTAATGCTTCGCCATCGTTTACAGCCTCAACGGTAGCATCCGGTACGGCGGCTTCGAGTTCTTTCTTCTGCTTATCCATCTTTTTGCCAATCAGCGCGCCTGCCGCTCCGCCAACTGCCGCGCCAATCACGGCGCCTAAAGCCGTATTGCCCGCCAATGCTCCCACGCCGGCCCCTACAGCACCGCCTGCTCCCACGCCGATTCCCGTACCTTTTACTGTGTTGCTTGCTCCGCAACCGGAGAATAATACTGCCATACAAAGCGCTATGACAGCCGCTAATTTCAAATTTCGCATAATTTCATTCCTGTTTTTAAAACGATTACTACTATTTAATTTCTAACTTCTGATACCTGATTAATTATTAAGCGAATCGCAATAGTCTAATTCTCCCAGCACAATAAACATGATATGTTCGGCTTCAAACTTGCCGACGCCGTCTTTTTGTGCGTTTTTAACTACAAAGCTTATCAGTTCGTCTTCGTCTATATCCACATCGTCTTCGTCATTTCCTTCGTCCATATAGCCTTTGGATTCATAGTATTCATATATCAAATCCACTATGTAGTTGACGTCATCATCGGTGAATTTACCTTTCAGTTCCAGAGGAAGGTAGTTTTGAATGAATTTAACGGCATCGTCGTCGTCGTATTCAAAGATATCTTCTTTTTCGCTCATAACATTTCTTTTTTGTTGGTTCTTGTATAGCAGGACAAAGATACAATTACTTTTCAATCCTGATACGGGCGTCGACGGCAAATAATCCTCTTTCGGTAGCTACAATCGGGTTGATGTCTATTTCTTTTATTTCGGGCGAAAAGCGGAGGAGAGTAGACAGCCTGACGATAATATCCGCATATTGCTGTTCGTCAATCCCTTTTTGCCCGCGGGTTCCTTTAATTATCGGATAGCCGCGCAGGGAGCGAATCATAGAGAACGTTTCGTCGTAAGATAACGGCGCCAGCCCGTAAGATACATCTTGCAGCACCTCAACAAATATCCCGCCTAACCCGCATAAGACGATGTGTCCGAAACGGTCTTCGTATTTTGCGCCGAGGAATAATTCCTGCCCCTGTAACATAGGCTGCACCAGGACGGCTGTTACATCCGGGAGTTTCATCATCCGTTGGTATTCCAATACCAGATGCTCTTCGCTGCGGATGTTGAGGGCAACTCCTCCGATGTCGCTTTTGTGTACAGGCCCTACTACTTTGGCTACTACCGGGTATTTTACCTTTCCGGCGAATGCGGTCAGTTCTTTCTTCGTGGCCGAGGCGAGTTCTTCCACCAAAGGTATTCTGGCTGTGGATAAGACCCTGCGCACATCTTCGGGGCTTAAATAGCCGTTGGGCAGGGCTTCTACCAGCCTTCGTATTTCCGGTACGTTTACTCCGTATAACTGTATGTCGGTACTTGCCGGCCTGGGCGTATTTATCACCCTTGACAAGGCTGTTCCCAGGGTTACTTCGTCGGAGAAGTTGACGTGTCCTTTCTTTATAAAGCTCTTTACTTCGGGGCTGGCCGTTACAATAGAGGGAAGAACGGGGAAGATCGGTTTTCCGCATTCTTCCATCTTTTTATGCAAAACTTCGTAAGCGTCGTAAAGTTTAACGAGTCCGGGGCTTCCGAAGATAACCATCATCAGATCGATATCGTTGAAACGGTTTTCGCAGTAGTCGATAGCTGTTGCCAGATGCTCGGGCGTTCCGGTTCCGATAACGTCTATCGGGTTGCCTACGGCGGCGCCGGGATATAGTTTTGTTTTGAGTTCGTCGGCGACAGGGCCACTCAGGTCGGGCACGTTAATACGGCCTTTCGACAGGGCGTCGGCCAGCATAACGGCCGGTCCTCCGGCATGTGTTACGATGGCGCAATTCTTCCCTTTCACTTCTTTGAGGGTGAAGATGCTTGTAACGGTGGTAAGTTCTTCGCGGCTGAAGCAGCGTACGATCCCGGCTTTGCGGAACAGGGCTTCTACCGCCGAATCCGAACTGGCCATAGCGCCCGTATGGGAAGATGCGGCACGCTTCCCCGACTCTGTGCTTCCCGCCTTGATTGCGGCAATACGGCATCCTTTCCGTATAAGTGAAGAGGCATGGTAGAGGAGTTTGTCAGGGTCTTTAACGCTCTCCATATAAATCATCTTTATTTTAGAATCGAAGGCGGGGTCGAAGCGCTGGTCCATGTATTCGATGATGTCTTCTACGCCGATTTGTTTTGAATTGCCCACTGTCCATACGGAAGAGAACCGCAAGCCTTTGGTAAGCGCCGACTCCATGATAAAGAGCGCCGTCCCGCCTGAGCTGGAGATAAAATCAACGCCGTCGGGATGAAATTCGGGTATCGGCTGGGTAAATACCCCGTGATAGTTCATGTTCATTACGCCGATGCAATTGGGGCCTATCAGGGATGCTTCTGCGTCGTTGGCTATTTTCAGGAGCTGGTTTTCCAGGATGGCTCCTTCTTCTGTTTCCTCGCCAAAACCTGCCGAGACGACGATAAAGGCCTTTACGTTTTTCTCGTTCGCTAATACCTCCATCACTTCGGGGCAGGATTTATTGGGGATAGAGATGATAGCCAGCTCTGTTTCGGGGACGTCTTTTACGCTCTGGTATGACTTTAGCCCCTGTACTTCCGTTTCTTTGGCGTTTACCACATACAGGGCGCCTTTGTATTTTCCTTCGAGCAGGTTTCTTACCGTGCGCCCGCCAGGTTTGTGTACGTTGTTGGAACCTCCAATGACAACGATGCTTTGTGGATTTATTAATTCTTGATTGATCATAACGTTTTGACTGTTTTTAATGGATATTATCGCTACAAATATAACGTTATTATCGTTTTTCACAAGGCATGGGGGTTATTTATTTACATTTTGTATATCCGGATGCCGGGAGGGCCTGCCTCGCTCTTCCTTATTTCTTTGCGTTTATTGCAGTTGGAAGATCTCTTTCAGCCCGGTAAAATCGGTAATGATGCAGTCTGCCGTCTCGTCTCCTTTGTATTCGTTCCATCCGGCGCGTTTTAACCAGATTGTCCGGCAACCTATGGCGCCTGCCGGGACGACGTCTTTATCATACGAATCGCCGATAACGGCTATCTCGCCGGCGGCGAATCCCAGCGCTTTCACGCCGAGCCTGAATATTTCGGGGTCGGGCTTTCGTACGCCTGCTACCGACGATTCGACAACTGCATTGAAAAGGGTTGCCAGGTGGAAGTCTTTCAATACGGCTTCCATATTGCCATAGAAATTGGAGACTAATACTAACGGGTATTTCTCCGATAGCTTCCTGATGATGGGGAGCGCTATGCTGACAGCCATCTGCGCATAGGCGTAACACCAGTCGGCAATACCTGTTGTGTACTTTGTAACGCCGGCGTCTGCGGCGGGCAGGCAGTTGTTATCGATCAGCCATTGTATCTGCGTTTCGGCTTTCAGCCTTACTACATGCCAGAAGTTATGGTTGGGCTGTATAATCCTGTTTTTGGCCAACGTACGTTCGGCATGTACATACGCTTCGCGGAAGACGTCTTTACTTACCGGGATATGCAGCGCTTCATAGGCCATCAGGATTACTTCGGCCCAGTGCGTACCGTTGCTGTCGATAGTACCTCCATAGTCGAAGATGATTCCTTTTATTTTCTCTAAATTGAGCATAGCTAATAAGATTTAGGATTCCAGTTGTTTGGTAAATTGTGCACAAATACGTTCATGTTTTACAATCATATAGATGAGCATTACATTCAATACCGTTATTTCAAAAGCGAAATAGAGCCAGGGCTTATTTATGAATAAACTGATAAACAAAGCCGCAACGCGTGTGTTGAATGACAGCATATTTGTATATTTCATAAGCGGAAGGCTCTTTTCCCTGAACGCTTTACGAAACCATCCGGGAGCTTCGGCATTGTATTTCAGGCGGATTATTTTCATCATTTGCTGAAGCTCCGGGCTTTGCCTTTCCTGCCTGGCTGTATAATTAATGTAGTAAGAGTCGAACAGTTTACAGATGAAGTCTTTTTTCCAGCTCATCTTCCGGCCGTTTTCCTTAAGTGTTGCCGAGTCGGCCAATTCGCTTCCTGCTTTTCCTTTCAGGAATAACAGATGCACGTTTCTGTAATAATCGGCCATAGAGGCTTGCGTGGTATGGGAAAAACCGGTTGCGGCGGCGAGTATCCAGATCCAGATACCCCACTGGGGGAACAATCGTGAACAGATAGCGGCATAGATGGCAATAAACCAGAGGTTGCCGCAGAGGCCGTCGAGCATACGCCCTAACGGTGACGTTTTGCCTGTCATGCGCGCCAGTTGCCCGTCGGCGCTGTCGAACGAATTGGCCCATACGAGCAGCAACATGCCTGTAACGTTGACAGTAATATCCTGAAAGTAAAAACAAATGCCGGCGGCAATGCCTATAAAAACGGCGGCGATGGTGACAGCATTCGGCGAAACGCCCAGCTTGCGGAACAGCAGCGCCCATCCGTAGCCGACAGGGCGGTAAAAGTAAATATCAACCGGCTCTTCCGTATCCAGCGATTTGAAGGTAGCTTCTATACCAGGATTCTTTGTTCCTTTTTGCATGACTCGCTTATTAATGAATAAATCCGTTCGGCAATATGGGGAGCCGCCTCTTCGCGGCAGGGGGCGAAGCTCGGCCAGTCGTTGAAATCAATGATACGCGTAATGCCGTCGTCGTCCGACACAATACAGTCGCCGCCATACACGTGGATGTTTAATACGTTTGCAGCTTTATTGCATAAACAGTGGAGGCGCGCTTCGTCGAAAGGAATCCCTTTGGCATTGCCATTGATTTGTTCCAAACCGAATTTGCTGTGATTGTGGTCGGCAGGGTAGAACCAGTAGAAGAAACTGCCGCCGGTTACGCCATAGAACTTAACCAGGTCTCCTGTCAGGTGTTCGTTGATAACGGCGACGTCAATGCCTCTGGCAGCAAACTCTTCCAGGATGCTTTGCGCTTCTTCCCGGTTGCGTACGTAGGTAACGTCTTCCCGGTGGATAGCGTGGAAATCGCCTCTTTTGATCCAGCAGTTATGGAACGCCACGCCTTGAAAGGCCGGCGCCGGGTCGTCTGCCGTACGGACAATCAGGCTTTGGGGATGCGGGATATCATTTTGCAGCAGCAGGCGCGTCATCTTTTCGCGCGTACAGCTTTCAATCCCGTAGGCCGAATTAATAACGGCCTTGCCTTCGTTCTCGTATTTCTGCAATTTGTAAACAGACTCCCAGTCGCGTACCATATTAAAGATGAAGTTTTCCTTTATTTCATTGCAGCGCAAATCGGTTTCGGAATATTCGTTTACGATACATCCCCGTTTGCGAAGCGCTTTAGCGGTGAGCTGAAATATAGCCGCGTCGTTTCCCACATGGTTCGGCGAATACCTGCTTCCCCTCCGGATACCTGCTATTGTTAGTTCGTTCATATACACATGCGATGAATTATGCGTTTAGAAACTGTTCGGCTTTTGCGATATCCCCGGCATGGTCTATGTCTATTATTTTGCCGAAGGGATACGCTTTCAGCGTCAATCCTTCTTCTATCAGCAGGCGCTGGTAATCCCTCATCCTCGACATTCCTTTTGTCATTGCATGTTCCAGTACGTTTAACGTCGTACGCTTTAAGCAGTAAATGCCTCCCGATACGTAGCGGCTGTCTGCTTCCGCCTTATCCGAAAAGCTTTTTACAAGCATGTCTCCGTCTGTATTTACGTACAGAGGCTTTTCGTCGTCTATATAACCGGTAACAGCCATAAGCCCGTCGATATCTTCGCTTTCCAGAAAGGACTGGATATAGCGTTTAAATTCTTCTTTTTGACATATAGCGTCTACCGTTGTAAGGCAAAAACGTTCGTTTGTCAGATACTCTTTCAGTTCAAAAAAGCTGTGCATCGAACCGGGGGTAGATTTGACAAGAATCCGGAGCGGTACGGGTAGCCGCAACTGTCCGAGATATTCCTGCACCTCTTTCATCTCTTCGTTTACGATAACGTTGACGGTCGTTGCGCCGTTTTGCAGAAAGAGGCTTGCCAGACGCCCCAGCAAAGGAACTCCGTTCAGGCGTATCAGCGGCTTGGGGCGCTTAACGCCTTCCTGCACTAAACGGGAGCCTTCCCCGGCAGCTATAATTGCATAATCCATCAGTCCAGGTAGTCGAGTGTCGGTTCGCCGATAATCTTGCGGAGCGTGTTCTTCAGGATTGTGTGCTGGATAAATAAATCATGTTCGGGAACGCGGGCGGGGGCATGCATCGGACTTTTGAAGTAAAACGACAGCCACGACTGGATACCGTAAAACCCGCAACGCTGCGCCAGGTCGGAGAATAATACCAAATCAAGGCATAAAGGAGCCGCCAGGATAGAATCGCGGCAAAGGAAATCCACCTTCAGTTGCATCGGATACCCCATCCAGCCGGTGATATCGATGTTATCCCATCCTTCTTTATTGTCTTTGCGGGGCGGGTAGTAGTTGATACGTACTTTATGATAAATATTCCCGTACAGTTCGGGGTAGGTCTCCGTTTGAAGGATGGTGTTGATAACCGACAGCTTGCTTACTTCTTTTGTCTTGAACGAGCCGGGGTCGTCCAGCACTTCGCCGTCCCGGTTGCCGAGTATATTGGTAGAAAACCAGCCTTCGAGCCCCAGCATACGCGTTTTGAGCATGGGAGCAAGTACCGTTTTGAGCATAGTTTGTCCTGTTTTATAATCTTTGCCGCTGATGGCGACTTTGTTTTTATCGGCAAGTTCCCACATAGCGGGGACGTCTACGCAAAGGTTGGGCGCTCCCATAATAAACGGGCAGCCTTCGGCAATGGCTGCATAGGCGTAACACATGCTGGGCGAAACGGCCTCCTGGTTGTCTTCCTTCAGGGCCTTTTCAAAAGCCTCCAGGCTGTCGTGCTCTTTGCTTTGCGGGATGTATGTTTCCGTACTTGCCGCCCACATGACAACCGCGCGTTCGCATCCGTTGGCCGCTTTAAACCGGCGGATATCCTCGCGCAACTGTCCGGCGAGTTCCCAGCGCGACGCGTCTTCCTTTACATGCGTCCCATGCAGGCGTTTAACAAAATTCCGGTCGAACGCGGCAGGCATCGGTTTGATTGCTTCCAACTCGTCTTTTACGGCGTCTATGTCTTCTTTCTTCAGCACTTCGGCATGTCTGGCTGCCTCGTAAACGTTTTCATCAAAGATATCCCATCCTCCGAAAATAAGGTCTTTCAGCTCCGCTAAAGGCACGGCGTCCTTTATCCTGGGAAAACGGTTTTCATAACGTTTGCCCAAGCGAATAGTTGCCAGTTGCGTCAGCGAGCCGACAGGGATACCGATTCCTTTCCGTACAGATAATGTGCCGGCAATAAAAGTAGACGACACTGCGCCTCCCACTCCCACGATAAGAACGCCAAGTTTGCCTTTAGCTTCTTTCACTTCCATATTTTCCATGTCTATCAGACTTTAAAGATAATTGGCAAATATACATTTTTCCCTTAATAAAACGGATGTTCGATTCGCATTTTTTGCAACACGAAAAAAAGAAGTAGCCAAAACTGCCACCCGGTTAATTCCGCGTTAACGCCAGCGTCGTTCCGTTAAGCCACGGGGGAGGGAGGGGGGCGTGCCCCTCCCTGCGGTCGGGTCGGGCCATCCGCTCCAAGTCCTCGCTCGCCTTCGGCTCCCTGCTGGCTTTCCGCTGCTGTCCCTTGAATATGTGACTGATATCGAACCAGACAGGGAAAATGTAATCCCCCTCACAGCCGGGTGAAGGCTGCGCTGGAAGATTGAAAACGAAGGCTTCAATCAGCTTCAAAAACAGGGCGAATGGAATCATGACTTTCCGTTCAAGCTCAACAAAACGATTGTAAAAGAGCAGATTGGGAGATTCGCTTCGCAAATGTTTACCGATATAAAACAGATAAAAATGTTTCAGATTGCGAAAACTGCCGCAGTGAAAACAAATCATAATGGTAATAATTTCAGCATCGGACATGACAAATGAGCGATTTCGATACCGTTTACCGTCATAGGGAGGCATTTGGCATTTTTTGATTTCTTTTGAAAACTCCCTGCAAAAATCGTCCGCAATACAATAAATTTCAGTAATTCTGTCGATGGTAAGTTGTGCCATAATTTTTATTTATATTATTGATTTTGAGCTATAAATATAATGAAGATTAATTCTACTTTAACACATTAATTTTTTCTCATCAAAAGCGTAAAGCCCCCATCCCCCTTATTCAGGCCCATGCCATTACCCCGTTACACAGGCTTGTCTGGCGACGTCTTTCAGGTTTCAGCCGGTTTACAGATACTTGCGTATGAACGGCTATGGCTGAAAGAAGACCTTTCAGCCCCGTTTCAGAAAAAAAACGGAGTCGGCAAAAAGGGAAAAAAAGTCAGTATGATACCTTCAGTAAACCGGTATAATGATTTGGAAAAGAGTATATAATGGTGTGCCAAAAGCATTATGCCGGTTTACTGAAGACGTCATAACGGTTTTTTTATGGCGTCAGTCCCTCTCCTCCGGTTTCTAAAGGCTGAAAGGAAGCTGGAAGGTCTTCTTTCGTCTTCTTTCAGGATTTCATTCTGTAAACCAATCCTTTGTAACAAAACTGGAAGCTGAAAGGAAAGGTGAAAAAGTATCGTTTAGCAGGGGGG
>JAITRG010000196.1 GCA_031288515.1 Tannerellaceae bacterium | reverse complement strand
TGGCATCAGAAAATAAACGATCAAACTTTTTAAAAGTAAATACAAAGGCGGCTTCCGGACCGCCTTTTTTTGTTTATTTGCAAATTCATACACAAACTTATTCGTCTCAAAACTTTATTTTTTTCGCTTTTTCCGTTACTTTTCCTGCAACTGTATTATAGCCAGAACAATAAATGTGACTGGAGCGTGACTGAGGTGTGACGGAACGATGTGACTGCATCCCTTCCGGCATAAACGTTCCCTCTAATCCATAGAGAGGTATTTCTCAAAAAAACCATTATACAGTCTTCAACAAACCATTATGACGTCTTCAACAAACCACTATAATGTCTTTACCAAACCACCATAATAGTTTACCGGAGACGTCATAATGATTTTTTAAAAGCATCGTACTGGCGTTTTTCCTGGAACAGGTTTTGTTTATGGCAAGTGAGCCTTGATAAATCCCCGATTCGTTCATAGAAATAAAAAGAGCCGATAAATCAGCTCTAACTGTTGTCTCATCAAGATTCGAACTTGAACAAACAGAACCAAAACCTGTTGTGCTACCATTACACCATGAGACAATCCGGCACTTTATTCAAAAGCGATGCAAAGGTAAAGAATTTCTTTTGCTACGCAAGCATTTCATTGTTTTTTCTTCAAAGCCTTCCTGCTAATTTCCTTTTCCAATAAATCTTACTTCAAAAAATATCCGGCAATTCCAACTAATGTTCCAATAACGATTGTGTTCACAGTAATAATCGGCAACGGCTTCTTGTCCGTATGCCCAACGTGTATTAATATCGGTATCATTAACGCAAAAGAAATTAATCCTCCTTCCAACCACCAGGGGATATGTGGCAAGTCAATATTCACGATAATAATTGATATGAAGAAAAAATAAACAAAAGCAGCTATCGTAGAATATTTTGGCAGTTTTTGTATTATCATCGGCGCGACGTCTATTATTCCCGCAACGATGCCAATGATTACAGATAATAATAATTTGTCCATTATTTTGTTCTTTTAGTTATTTCTACTGTTGTATTCTTTTAATCAAAGCAACTTAAATTCATACCCTTCTCGTTTGAGCCATTCGATGGAGCGGGGAAGGGCTTCTTTCATGTTTGTTTCGGCTTTCAGCGAATCGTGGAAAACGATGATCGAACCGTTACGGGTATAATTCTTTACTACATTAAATACGCCGTTCGGCGTCATATGCGGGCTATAATCCCGTGTGACTACGTCCCACATGATTATCTTATATTGTTTGCGGAGCAATAATGTTTGCAGCAACCGCATATGCCCGTGAGGAGGGCGGAACAAGCGGCTGTGGATATATCCGTTTGCCTTCTTTATGTTGTCTATATAATTTTTTGTCCGGAACCGGATGCCTTGAATATGATTGAATGTGTGGTTTCCTACGCGATGACCCTGATCCAAAATCAATTGGAAAATAGCGGGATGCTTACGTACATTATCTCCTACGCAGAAGAAGGTGGCTTTAATATCGTATTGATTCAACAGGTCTAAAACCCACGGGGTAATACCGGGAACAGGCCCATCGTCAAACGTAAGGTAAACGCATTTGTTTTTCGACGGCATTCGCCAGATTGCCCCTGGAAACAGTATCCTGTATATACGGGGAGGTTGCTCAATGAACATACTTAATTTCTGGGTACGGATGTGTAAGCCATACGGAAATTATCAAACTCTTCCATATATTTATTACCCAAATCAGGATCGAAATGTTCAATGACGCGTAACGCTTCCTGCACAATGTATAAATCGCTTTCCAGCGTGTTGACAACAGACGCTAACTGAGACGGTTTCAAGCGGAAGAACCAGCGAATATTACGCATCATATTGTCTAACAACTCTTCATAGAGGGCGGCCGCTTTTTCCTTTTGCCCAAGTATGTAATAACTTTCGGCAATGGATAAGATGCTATAATCCAAAGGAATGTTTTCCGAAGGTAACACTTCTACACATTTATCAAGTATAGCAAGGGCTTTATCGTATTTTTCTTCGTTGATAAGAGAGGTAGCTAATTTTCCGAATATGAACATACGGTAGCTCCTGCACATGCCCATTGTATTTTCGTCTATGTAAACGCCCGGCGTATTGGCGCCTCCCCACTTGAATTTGTTCATAACGTTGTCGTACATTCTGTCGGCGTTAATCGCCAGGCTGGTATTCTTTGCATTTAAGGGGACAATCTGATAAGCCATCCCTGTTTGCTGGAAGAAACCGTCGAGGTTGACAAACTGATCGGGAGATACCGTAATGGCATAATAGATCGGGCGTTCCCAGTTATTGGTTTGCAACATGTCTAATATGATCAATTCCTGTTTCCCCAAGGTCGTTTTATTACTGTAATCAAGTTGCATATCTTTCAGCATCTGCGAGCGGTAAGGCGGGTCAAGCGCATCATTTTTTACAACGGTTGCCGAGTCTACTTTAAACGTAAACTTCTTTGATGGGATATAGTCTATTTCCTGGTTGTAATCCGGGAGTTTTTTATACCGGGGGTCATTTGATTTTACAAAATTAAGCGCTGTTCCCAAATCAATGGGTTGTTCTACCATGTCAAAAAGATAGGCGGCGTCGCGCGTACCCATTACATAATCGTCGTGATTCCAACTAATTGGCAACGGGGTCGATTCATACGCCTGGCGTTTCATCTGGTCGATATACCAGTCGGTCTGCAGGTAGCTGGTATTACAAACGCGCACATCCGTACGGAAACCTTCTACTTCCTGCGCATACCATAAGGGGAAGGTATCGTTGTCGCCATTCGTGAAAATAATAGAGTTAGGCTCGCACGATTCTAAGTAGTTATGCCCAAAATCACGCGCCATATAACGTTTGGAACGATCATGGTCGTCCCAATTCTGCCCGGCCATCTGAACAGGTACGAGAAGACTCGATACGGATGCTACGGCGGCGGCGATTACCGGAGGCGCTTTTACGTACCTCTCAAGTAATTTGGCGAATCCGGCTACGCCAAATCCAATCCAGATACAGAAGGCATAGAACGAACCGGCATACGCATAGTCCCGTTCACGCGGCTGGTAAGGCGTTTGATTCAGATAAAGCACAATCGCTATACCTGTCATAAAGAAGAGGAAGAAGGTAATCCAGAAACTTTGTATACCCTTTTGCCCGGAATAGGCCTGATAGAACAAACCGATAAGCCCCAGCAATAAAGGTAGCATATAATACACATTATGCCCTTTGTTCTTTGCAATATCATACGGCATATCATCCTGCGGGCCAACCAGCGCTTCGTCTATCGCTTTGACTCCGGTTATCCAGTTGCCGTTTAATATTTCGCCACGGCCTTGTATATCATTCTGGCGTCCGGAGAAATTCCACATAAAGTAGCGCCAGTACATAAAGTTCAATTGATACGAAAAGAAGAAGCGAAGATTTTCGGCAAAGGTAGGTTTCATAACCGTAACATGTTGCCCGTGACGGTCGAACTTTACCGGCGTACCTTTTATCTGCGCCCATTCTTTGTATGCTTCCACATGATTGGGCTGCTGGCTGTACATACGGGGGAAAAGCATATTCAATTCATCCACATACTTGAATTCCGTCGCACGCTTTGATACGTAGTATTTGTCGTTTTCGGCGCTGTCCTTTTTGGATATGCGCGTCCAGGTAGGATCGCCTTCGCTGAAGTCTACCGTGTACATATTGCCCTGGCGTATGTATTTCATTTCCGATACGTAGGTCTGTCCATAGAACAAAGGCACCTGTCCGTATTGTTCACGCGCCAGGTATGTACGTAAGGTAAAGATGTCTTTAGGAGAATTCTGATCCATTGGCGTACCGGCCGTTGAACGGATCATGATCAGCGCATACGAAGAATAACCGACGAATATAACCATCAGAGAAATCAGGACGGTATTCAGCATTTTCGTGTTTATCTTCTTATACCGGAACAGGAATGCCGTTAAGGCTATGATCAGGATAGCGCCTACTATATACCCGCTGCCGATAAAAGGAATACCTAACAAAATAATGGAAAGTATAAAGGCTATTTTCATCTTTGCTTCGTTCGGATTGTCGCGCATCGTTTCGTAGATAGCCCATGACAAAACAGCTAACAGCACGATAAGATAGGCAAAGACGCCCGAATTGTACGACATGCCCAGCACATTAACAAAAAGAAGCTCGAATAAACCGGCCACCTCTACCAAACCCTGTACTACCCCATACATCATTAAACCCACAATAGCAAATGAAACAAGCAAAGCTACAAGAGTGCCCTTCATCGTAGGGTTGGCGAATTTTTTATAATAATAGACCAATACGATCGCCGGGATACAGAGCAGGTTCAATAAGTGAACGCCAATACTTAACCCCATCAGATAGGCAATCAGCACAATCCAGCGGTCGGCATGCGGACGGTCGGCCACATCTTCCCATTTTAATATCAGCCAGAATACGGCGGCCGTAAACAGCGAAGAACAGGCGTACACTTCGCCTTCTACCGCGCTAAACCAAAACGTATCGCTGAACGTATAAACCAACGCGCCTGTTAATCCGCTACCCAGGATAGCGATCATTTGCCCGAGCGTCATTTCTTCCCCATTCGTTACAATGATTTTCCTTGCCAGGTGCGTAATACTCCAGAACAGGAAAAGAATGGTAAGGCCGCTGAACAGGGCGGACATCGTATTGACCATCATGGCAACTTTATCAGGGCTTGAAGCAAATTGCGTGAACAAATTGGCTGTTAACATAAAGAACGGCGCTCCGGGCGGATGCCCTACCTCTAATTTATAGGCAGACGATATGAACTCGCCGCAATCCCAGAAACTGGCAGTAGGTTCCATTGTCATTAAATAAACGGCGGAAGCAATGATAAATGCAATCCATCCTAAAATGTTATTGATAAGTTTATACTGTCTCATACGCTTGTATAAAGTAATTATTATTTGTTGCACAACATCCCTTATGGGACATTTTGCGGCAAAGGTACACATTTACCTGTTAATACCAACGGATTGTCTGTCTATATATTATATAAAGTATTATTTCAAATTAAATTTGTATCATACGTACGTATGTGCAATATTTGCATGATGAAATACCAAACATGACAAAAGAACCCGTCTTGCTTCCGTGCGATGACCGGCATTAACATAGCGACCTTTGAGCGGTTGCTTCCCTGTTTTGAATCGGCACATGACGAATATCTGTCTGAATATGATTTGAGTGACAAATGCCGTAAAGGTCTCCGCCGTTATACGATATATTCTAACGCCCCTCTTGCCGACAGAGCCGAACGCCTGGCTTTTATATTGCCTTACTATAATTCTACTTTAACGCATTAATACTTTCTCATCAAAAGCATAAAGCCCCATCCCCCTCTTCAGGCCCATGCCATTAACCCCATTACACAGGCTTGTCTGGCGCTATCTTTCAGCTTCC
>JAITRG010000186.1 GCA_031288515.1 Tannerellaceae bacterium | reverse complement strand
TTATAAGTACAATGAGATAGCCGACAAATTAGATATGCCTCTCGGAACAATAAAGAGCCGCATCTTCTTTGCCCGGCAGGAACTCCAAAAGCAATTGAAGGATTTTTACCGGGACTGATTACTTTTTTCAGGTTATACTGATAAATTCGGGAATATATTGTTTGTTGGTTAGATATAAATACTTACCTTTGCGGCTCGAAAAAATATTAATTACTAATTAAACAGTGTTTTATGAATAATTACGAAACCGTTTTCATATTAACTCCCGTTTTGTCTGATGCACAGATGAAGGAAGCGGTAGAAAAATTCACAAACCTGCTGAAAGAAGAAGGCGCGGAAATTGTGAATGAAGAAAATTGGGGATTGAAGAAATTAGCTTACCCCATTCAGAAAAAAACGACAGGCTTCTATCAGTTAGTTGAATTTAAAGCTAATCCGGAAGTAATCGCTAAACTGGAAGTACAATTCCGGCGCGATGAACGTATCATTCGTTTTCTGACTTTCCGTCAGGATAAATTCGCCGCAGAATATGCAGCTAAGAGAAGGAATTTAAAATCATCTAAAGAAACTGTAAAGGAGAATTAATTATGGCTACTCAATCGGAAATCAGATATTTGACCCCACCGTCTGTAGACGTTAAAAAGAAAAAATATTGCCGTTTTAAAAAGAACGGTATCAAGTATATCGATTACAAAGACCCTGAATTTCTTAAGAAATTCCTGAACGAACAGGGTAAGATTCTTCCCCGCCGTATTACAGGAACTTCGTTGAAATTCCAACATCGTGTAGCTCAGGCTGTAAAAAGAGCCCGTCATTTAGCCTTGCTTCCATACGTAACCGATTTAATGAAATAATAAAAAAGTAGAGGAGACAGAATATGCAAGTTATTTTGAAAGAAGATGTGGTAAACTTAGGCTACAGAGACGATGTCGTAACAGTAAGAGACGGTTACGGGCGTAACTTTCTAATCCCGCAAGGAAAAGCAGTAATCGCTTCCGATTCTGCAAAAAAAGTGTTGGCTGAAAATTTGAAACAACGTGCTCATAAGTTAGCTAAAATAAAAGAAAATGCTCTGGCCCTGGCTGCCAAACTGGAAAATATTTCATTGACCATTGGTGCAAAAACCAGTTCAACAGGCACTATCTTTGGCTCGGTTACGAATATACAAGTGGCAGACGCTTTAGCTAAACAAGGGATTGAGGTAGAACGTAAATTGATTTATATTAAAGACTCTGTTAAGGAAGTAGGTAATTATAAAGCGCTTATTAAACTTCATAAAGATGTATCGGTAGAAATACCTTTTGAAGTTGTTTCCGAATAAAAAGAGAGTCGTAAAACAATAACAGGAAGGGATAATTCAAAAAGAGTTATCCCTTTTTTATTGGCCCATACAGGTATATAGCTTATTATGACTAATATAAATTATATAAATCCTATGATTCAATCAGTAAAAAACCTTATATTTGCTCCGGTAATCGTATGAATAATTGTTTAATGTGAATAAACTTATTTTATTACATATATTTTTTTTAGCTGTTTTGTTTTTATTTAGTCCGGTTATACAGGCAAAAGATAAAAAAATTACCGTGGTAATCGACGCCGGTCATGGAGGAAAAGATTCCGGCGCTAAAGGCTCCACAGTAAATGAAAAGGTTATCAATCTGGCTGTAGCGCTTAAATTAGGGAATTTAATAGCTGATAATTATGATGATGTAAAAGTTATCTATACCCGTAAGACGGATAAATTTATCGAATTAGACGAACGGGCTAATATTGCCAACAGAAATAAAGCAGACTTATTTATTTCCATCCATGCAAATGCGGTTAAGAAAGGAAGCCATGTGATAGGTACGGAAACGTTTACGCTTGGTTTGGCCCGCACGGAAGAAAATTTAGACGTGGCAAAACGTGAAAACTCCGTTATCATGCTGGAAGATAATTATCTTCAGAAATATGAGAACTTTGATCCGAACTCTACCGAATCATACATTATTTTTGAATTTATGCAGAATAAGCATTTGGAGCAAAGTATTAGTTTTGCATCGGAAATCCAGAAAGCATTTACAACTGCCAAGAGAGTAGATCGCGGCGTTAAACAGGCCGGACTGCTCGTACTTCGTAAGACAAGTATGCCCAGCGTATTGGTAGAACTCGGTTTTATGACGAATAAGGATGAAGAGAAATATATGAAATCAGCCGCCGGACAGAATGTTTTGGCTGCAGCGCTTTATAATGCTTTTGTTAAATATAAGAAAGAATATGACAAAAGAACGGCCGGACAGAATAAAACCGTAGCGCCGGCGGTATCCCCCAAGCAGGAAGTAAATGAAGAAACAGGGAAAAAAGAAATAAATAGCGCACACGCGAAAAAAGACCCGGTAGTAT
Source organism: Tannerellaceae bacterium (assembly GCA_031288515.1). Taxonomy (GTDB): domain Bacteria; phylum Bacteroidota; class Bacteroidia; order Bacteroidales; family Tannerellaceae; genus DFXE01. The sequence continues at coordinate 12,725 of JAITRG010000186.1, read as the reverse complement.
ATAAAATACAAATTCTCATTTCTCCAAAAAAATTATCCGCAACAGATAAACGTTTTAAAGGCTATAAAAATATTTCCTATTATCAGGATGGAAAAATATATAAATATACCTGTTTTGAGTCTGCAAATAAAGAAGCTGCAGATAAGAAACTGTTACAGGTAAAAAAAGACTTTAGCGGAGCATTTGTTGTTGCTTTCAAAAATGGAAAGAGAAATTTATAATAAAATCTCATAATTATAAAAGGAAGATGAAGATGAAGATGAAAAAGAAATTGACAAGAGAGGCAATAATTGGGATTGTGACAATTGTAAGTATAGGCTTATTATATTTTGGCATTAATTATCTGAAAGGAGTGAACCTCTTCAAGCCGTTTAATCATTATTATGTAGAATTCAAGAAGGTGAAAGACCTGACTGTTTCAAGTCCCGTATATGTTGAAGGTTTTAAAGTAGGCCTGGTTAGAAGCATTCGGTATGACTATAAAACAACGGATAAAATAATCGTAGAAATAAGTTTGGAAGATGTGATGAAAATAAATCGAGGGAGTTATATCGTTCTTGAGAATAGTTTCCTTAGCGGGGCGTCATTGCATATATACCTTAATAAATATGTGGATGAATTTGCAAAATCGGGTGACGCCCTGGAAGGGCGCTTAGGTGAAGACATGATGGTATCCGTGCAGGAAAAGATTCTTCCGGGCGTAGAAGCCATACTTCCCAAGATAGATTCGATATTGACAGGATTGCAGAGTATAGTAAACCATCCGGCGCTTGCACAGTCGTTAACACATATAGAGCAAACCACGGGCAACCTGGAAGTATCAACCAAGCAATTGAATCTGTTATTGAATAAAGACGTCCCGGTAATCATTTCAGACTTGCAGAAGATAACGGCCAATTTTACGGAAGTAAGCGAAGGGTTAAAAGATTTAGATATCGATACAACTATTAACAGTGTGAACCAAACGCTTGCAAATCTAAAACTTACTACGGATAAATTGAACTCAAAGGATAATAGTTTAGGTTTGCTCCTAAACGATAAATCTCTGTATATCAATCTGAACGGTGCATTAGATAATACTTCAAGCCTGTTATTAGACCTGAAAGAGAACCCGAAACGTTATGTGCATTTTTCTTTATTTTAAAAATTTCGCCCATTTATTAGATGTAAAAACAACCGTTATTTAGAATCATTCCAAAATTAAAAAATAAATTCAGTAATGTTTTTATCCATCCTCAATACCTTTATTGTAAATGGAATATGACGTTTGCCTGACATGTGTCCGAATTTCTGCAAAAATGTCAGAGAAACGGGGAAAGCTTTACTGACAAGGGATTCAAAAGCTATCAGGAATAAGCCCTTCCTGTTTTCAGGGATAATTATAAACCACTGATAGCAAGTTGGATATGATTTTTATTAAACTCAAAAAAAAAACGCTATTTTTTTTTTTGAATATATTTCTAACCTTTGTAGTGCAAAGAGTAAAAGTTATAGATAAAGAGTAATGCAACGAGATTTTCATATATTATGGACACAATGTCTTAACGTTATTAAGGATATAGTACCCGAGGCTGTTTTTAATACATGGTTTGTACCGATTGTTCCTCTGTCGTATGAGGATAACAAATTTACTATTCAAGTACCCAGTCAGTTTTTCTACGAATATCTGGAAGAAAAATATGTAAATGTCCTAAAAGTAACCATTCATCGTGTGATTGGTAAGGGCACAATTCTCAACTATCGCGTAGTGGTAGATAAAACAACCGGAGGAACGGTCGATTATCCTACTGAAAATACATCCGGCGCCGTTAAAAAGATTATTCCCAAAGACGCCAATAAGGCGCCAAACCCTTTTGTACAAACTCCGCCCCAGGATTTTGATTCGCAATTGAATCCTAAATATAATTTCGATAATTTTTTCGAAGGATTGAGTAACCGCCTGGGAAGAGTTGCCGGAGAATCGGCTGCAAACAATCCGGGGAAAACAACTTTCAATCCTTTATTCCTGTATGGCCCTTCCGGCGTTGGAAAAACCCATTTATGCCATGCTATAGGAACACGCATACGCGAGCTTCATCCGGGAAAAAGAGTTTTATATGTTTCTTCACACCTTTTCCGTGTACAGTTTACGGATGCTACCCGTAAAAATACAGTGAATGATTTCCTTTATTTTTATCAGAACTTGGATGTTCTTATAATGGATGATATACAGGAAATCATCGGATTGGACAAAACGCAAAATACATTTTTTCACATATTCAATCATCTTCACCAGTTAAGAAAACAATTAGTTTTAACGTCAGATAAAGCTCCTGTAGATTTGCAGGGAATGGAAGAACGATTGGTGACACGCCTGAAATGGGGATTGACGGCAGAACTATCACGCCCTGATTGGGAATTACGTGAAAAGATATTAAGGAACAAAGCCGACCATGACGGAATTGTTATCTCCGAAGAAGTGCTTAGTTATATAGCTAAAAATGTAACAGATAATATCAGGGATTTGGAAGGTATCCTTGTTTCTTTAATGGCTAATTCGGTTATTAATAACCGTGAAATTGATTTAACTTTGGCAAAACGCGTCATTAGCCAAGCCATTCGTTTGGAAAAAAAACAGATAACGACTCAGATGATTCTGGAAGTAGTCTGTAAGTATTTTAATCTGGAACAATCGCTTATCCAAACTTCTTCGAGGAAACGTGAAATCGTGCAAGCGCGCCAGTTGGCGATGTATTTGTCGAGAAAATATACAGACAGCTCCTATTCCTATATCGGAAAGGTCATAGGCGGGAAAGACCATGCAACGGTTTTGTACGGCGACGTGGCGATAAAAAACCTGATAGAAACCAATAAATCGTTTCGGATAGCTGTAGAGGAAATAGAAGTCCAGATAAAAAAATAGTCTTATCATTTGTTAAAAGGAAGGGATGTTCTTTGTTTAGAACATCCCTTTTTGTTTATTCGTTAAATGGGTAAATTTTCTTTTCGGAAAACTTTTTCCCGGAATCGAAAAAATATTCCATTGATTAGTAGTTGATTATTCTTTATTTTGGGAATTTTTTCAACAATATTGTTTTTTATTCTTGTTTAATTTGTTGGATAAGCAAACTATTATTAACATTGCAGAAAATTAATTGTCATATCATCGTGAACGAAAAAACGTATACATTCAGCGAAGCATTTAAAGCTTCTTTAGACTATTTTACAGGTGACGAATTAGCTGCAAAAGTGTGGGTTAATAAATATGCGCTGAAGGATGCATTCGGGAATATTTATGAAGAATCCCCGGTAGACATGCATCACCGTTTAGCAAAAGAAATTGCCCGTATTGAGAAAAAGTATCCTAATCCGCTGGCAGAGGAAGAGCTTTTTAATCTGTTCAGCCATTTCCGTTACATCATTCCACAGGGAAGCCCAATGACAGGGATTGGCAATGATTTCCAGATTGCGTCATTATCGAATTGCTTTGTTATTGGCATGGATGGCAATGCCGATTCGTATGGGGCTATCATTCGGATTGATGAAGAACAGGTACAGTTGATGAAACGCAGAGGAGGCGTAGGGCATGACTTATCCCACATTCGCCCAAAAGGCTCCCCGGTTAAGAATTCGGCGCTTACGTCAACAGGACTTGTCCCTTTCATGGAACGTTATTCCAATTCTACCCGCGAAGTAGCCCAGGATGGCCGGCGCGGCGCATTGATGCTTAGCGTATCTGTCAAGCATCCGGATTCGGAATCGTTCATTGATGCTAAGATGACGGAAGGCAAAGTTACAGGGGCTAATGTATCGGTAAAGATTGATGATGAATTTATGAATGCCGTAATAAACGGCACAACTTATAAACAGCAATACCCGGTTGATTCACAAAATCCAATCGTAACAAAAGTCGTCGAGGCATCTGAATTATGGGGTAAGATCATACATAATGCCTGGAAATCGGCAGAGCCCGGCGTTCTCTTTTGGGATACGATACTAAAGGAATCTATTCCTGATTCGTACGCAGACGTGGGATTCCGCACCGTTTCTACCAACCCTTGCGGCGAGATTCCGCTTTGCCCCTATGATAGTTGCCGTTTATTGGCTATTAATTTATACTCGTATGTAGCCAATCCATTTACCAGGGAGGCTTATTTCGATTATGAATTATTCGAAAAGCATGTTGGTTTGGCACAACGCATCATGGATGATATTATTGATCTGGAATCGGAAAAAATAGAGAAAATACTTGAAAAGATAGACGCCGACCCGGAATCGAAAGAAATAAAGCAAACGGAGCGTTATCTGTGGGAGAAGATTCAGAAGAAAACATTGCAGGGGCGTCGTACGGGCGTTGGGATTACTGCTGAAGGCGATATGCTGGCTGCTCTGAATTTACGTTATGGAACGGAAGAAGCTACCGATTGCGCCGAAAGCATACAAAAAGCATTAGCGTTGGCGGCCTACCGTTCTTCCGTGCTGTTAGCCAAAGAACGCGGAGCCTTTGAAATCTATGACGCAAATAAAGAGAAAGATAATCCTTTTATAAACAGGTTGCGCGAGGCAGACCCTCAATTATATAAGGATATGGTAAAATACGGCCGCAGAAATATAGCCTGTTTAACCATTGCCCCGACAGGGACGACCAGTTTGATGACGCAGACCACTTCCGGTATTGAGCCTGTCTTTCTACCGGTATACCGCCGCCGCCGTAAAGTGAACCCGAACGATGCGTCCATACGGCTTGATTTTATTGATGAAACGGGGGATGCCTGGGAAGAATATACTGTATTCCATCATAAATTTGTAACCTGGATGCTGGCAAACGGCTATTCGGCTTCCAAAAGATATACGCAGGAAGAAGTAGACGCCCTGGTAGAAAGCTCGCCTTATTACAAAGCGACATCAAACGATGTGGATTGGTTGCAGAAAATAAAGATGCAGGGGCGTATACAAAAGTGGGTAGACCATTCCATTAGCGTAACGATCAACTTACCCAACGACGCATCGGAAGAATTAGTGAACCGCTTGTATATCGAAGCCTGGAAAAGCGGCTGTAAAGGGTGTACGGTTTATCGTGACGGTTCACGCGCCGGCGTTTTATTGTCGAATGACAGTAAAAAGAAAAAAAGCGACAACGACTTGGGATCGCCCGTTATTGTAGCCAAACGCCCGCGCGAATTGGAAGCTGATGTAGTGAAATTCCAGAATAATAAAGAAAAGTGGATTGCCTTTGTAGGTATACTGAACGGCCGCCCCTATGAAATATTTACCGGTTTGGCCGACGACGATGAAGGGATTATGCTCCCCAAAAATGTTTCCAAAGGAAAGATTATCAAAAGCTACGACGACAACGGAGATAAACATTACGACTTCCAGTTCAAGAATAAACGCAATTATAAAATGACAATCGAGGGATTAGACGGAAAGTTTAACCCCGAGTTCTGGAATTATGCGAAACTGATTTCCGGCGTTCTTCGTTACGCTATGCCTATTGATCAGGTGATTAAACTTGTACAAGGCTTGGAACTCAGCGACGAGTCTATTAATACATGGAAGAATGGCGTAGAAAGGGCCTTAAAGAAATACATCCCCAACGGGGTGGAAGCAAAGGGAGATAAATGCCCGAATTGTGGTTTGGAAACGCTTATCTACCAGGAAAGCTGTTTAATCTGTACAAACTGCGGAGCATCGAAATGCGGCTGACAGGGAGCATATCATTCCATATAAATTTCCATACGGTTTGGGGGCAGAAAGTATACGTTTTCGGTTCGATACCGGAACTTGGTTCCTGGGATACAGTATTAGCCAGGGAGATGAATTATATTGGAGACGGCAACTGGCATGTGCAGTTAGATATCCCGCCGGATACCGGGCGAATAGAATACAGATACTTTGTAAGTACAAACGGCCGGCAACTGTTTGAGGAATGGGAAAGAAACCACTGCATTGTATTAGACAAACCGTTTGACGTTTATACCTTGTATGATTACTGGCAGGCGCGCCCTTCCAATGGAGCTTTCTATTCTTCCGCCTTTACCAAAAGTTTGTTTGCCCATTCGTGCAATACGGATGAACGGGCAGCAGGCAGCGGCAGGAAACTTGTTATCAGAATAACGGCGCCCCGCATAGAGAAAAACCGGGCTTTAGCCATAACCGGCAATCAGGAATGTTTAGGCAACTGGAATCCCGGGAAAGCATTGATATTAAGTTGCGATACCTTCCCGGAATGGCATGTCGGCCTGGATATTGACGAGATTCATTATCCGTTGGAATACAAGCTTCTGGAAATCGATGCAAACACGCACGCCCTTGCCTGTTGGGAGCCGGGAGATAACCGTGTGTTACACCGTACAACCCCTCCGAAAGAAAAAGAAATCATTTATGTTTCCGGTTTATACCTTCGCGATGATGTACCCTTATGGAGAACCGCGGGTACTGTAATACCCGTCTTCTCTTTACGTTCCGAAAACAGTTTTGGCGTTGGCGATTTAGGAGATTTACATCTTTTTGTAGACTGGATGGAGCAAACCAGTCAACGTATTATACAGGTATTGCCGGTAAATGATACGACGGCTACTCATACCTGGATGGATTCCTACCCTTACAACGCCATTTCCGTATATGCCTTACATCCCATGTACGTGAGTTTATCATGGATGGGAAACCTGGCTGATCCGCAAAAGGCTTCTTTCTTTAAAGAGAAGCAGCAGGAACTGAATCGTAAGAAATTTGTCGATTACGAGGCTGTTGTCAGATATAAAATGGATTACTGCCGGCTGTTTTTTGAACAGGAAGGCAAACAATTACTTGAAACCCCCGAATACAAACGGTTTTTTGCCGAAAATTCCCATTGGTTGATACCTTATGCCGCCTTCTCATACTTCAGGGATACCTGTAATACGGCGGATTTTTCAAAATGGGAAGCCAATAGCGTATATGATAAATCCCGGGTTAATAAATTGTGCGACGAAAAGAATGAGGCCTGGCCTGAACTGTCGTTTACCTTTTTCATGCAATTTGTTTTACACAGGCAATTCAAAACCGTTTCCGATTATGCCAGGAAAAAGGGCGTCGTCCTGAAAGGAGATTTACCTATCGGAGTAAACCGGAACAGTGTGGAAGTATGGACGGAACCGCACTACTTCAACAGGAACAGGCAAGCCGGCGCTCCGCCCGACGATTTCTCAATGACCGGACAAAACTGGATGTTTCCTACCTGTAATTGGGACGTAATGGAAACAGACGGTTTTAACTGGTGGAAAAAACGGTTCGCAAAACTAAGCGATTATTTTGACTGTTTCCGTATCGACCATATATTAGGTTTTTTCCGTATCTGGGAAATCCCTGCCGATTTCGTACAAGGCTTGTGCGGCCATTTCAGTCCGGCGTTACCTTTTTCAAAAGAAGAAATAGAACAATACGGCCTTACGTTTAATGAAGCGCGTTTTACCACGGCCCATATCAATAAACAATATCTTCCCGGGTTATTTGGCGATTTAGCGGATGAAGTAGAAAATTCCTGTCTCGCACAGTCGTCCTCCAATCATTTTGTGTTAAAGCCTTTTTGTGACACGCAAAAGAAAATTGACGAATTATTTGGCGGCAAAACGGATGAAAGGTCGCTTCGCGTAAGGAACGGCTTGCTGTCAATAGCCAGTGAGACGCTATTCTTGCGAGACCCCTGTGATAAAGAGCGGTTTCACCCGAGGATATCAGCCGGCCGGTCGTATATCTATCACGAATTGGATACTTCCGCCCAATATGCTTTCGATCATTTGTATAGAGACTTTTTCTACCGCAGGCATACTGATTTCTGGAAGAAGCAGGCCTTTAAACGGCTTACCCCGTTAATAAACTCCACACAAATGCTGGTTTGCGGCGAAGACTTGGGTATGATTCCGGAATCAGTACCGGAAGTAATGAACAAATTACAGATACTTAGCCTGGAAATAGAACGGATGCCTAAAGCCTCGAACCGTGAATTTGCCGATTTGCCCCATTTGCCTTATCTCTCGGTCTGTACTACGTCTACACATGATATGTCGCCGTTGAGAAGTTGGTGGAAAGAAGACAGAGAGAAAATTCAGCGATATTATAATGATGTATTACGCCTGCCGGGTAATGCGCCGGAAGAATGTACGCCGGATATAGCGCAGCGTATACTTGAAAATCACCTCAACAGCCCATCCATGCTTGCCGTTTTCCCCCTCCAGGACTGGTTTGCGACGAATGATTCCGTTAAACGGGAAGATTATGAGTCGGAGCGGATTAATATACCGGCAAATCCAACCCATTACTGGCGTTACCGCATGCATATCACAATAGAAAATCTGATGAAAGCCAACAGTCTGAATGAGAGGGTCGTTTCCATGATAGTAAATAGCGGGCGGAAATAAGGACGGTTATTCGCCTTTATTTTCTGCCGGTAACATATTACATACTCCACTGAATTTTGCGTTCGGTTCGATTTCCAATGTTTGCGCATAGATATCTCCGGTTACGATAGAAGACGCTTTTAATACCAGTGCGCCGCTGGTACGGATACTGCCTACAACCGTTCCTAAGATTTCAGCATTTACAGACACAATATCTCCATCTATATGCCCTTTGGGCCCTATCACTATCTTGGCGGCACAGTTTATATTCCCTTCCACTCTGCCGTTCAGGCGGAAGTCGCCATCGGTAATAATATCTCCTTTCACGGTCGTACCGACGCCTAATATGTTATGTAATCCGGTAGAAGGGATTTCTTCTTTAAATTTAATTTTCATATAAATATAATTGTGTATATGTTTACGATAATTTGCAAATATAAAATTATATTTTTGTACTATAAGGCTCTTTGCCTACTTTTACCTCTTAATTATCCTAAATATGAATAGTAAGATAGAATTAAAGGATCTGAAATTTTATGCATACCATGGCGTCTTACCCCAGGAAACGCGTGTTGGCAATAATTATATAATAACGGTCGCCCTTACGGTTCCGTTGGCTAAAGCAATGATAAGCGACGACTTAGGCGATACGGTCAACTATGCCGACGTCTATGCCGTAATCAAACGGGAGATGGCGATTCCCTCCAAACTGCTGGAGCATGTTGCCGGAAGAATACTTCATTCCCTCAAACGCCATTTTCCCCAACTGACAGAAATTAAATTATCCGTCTCCAAATTAAATCCCCCGGCAGGCGGCGATATCCGGAGCGCCTCGATTATCCTTGAGGAAGCTTATTCATAAAAGCCGCAACTTTCTTTCAGCTATTGAATCCCCCAGGACGTATTGGGCGAATCTCCCATTTCGAGGAGCAATGTTCCGCCTTTCAGCAGTTCGCTTGCGGGGAATTTGAAACTGTTCAGGGCGCTGCCGTTCAGGGTGGCGCTTTGGACGTATTTGTTCTTTCGTGAGGCATTGCGGGCTTCGATGGTGAAAGAGGCGCCCCTTCCGTATTTGTTTCCCAGATTGATGACAGCTTTTTTGTAGAGAGGGCTGGCTATTTCGTAAACGGGCTCTGCGCTGCATCCTCCGTCTGTCTGGAATAATCCTAAGGACGCCATCACCAGCCAGGCGCTCATCTGCCCCTGGTCTTCGTCGCCGAGGTAAGCGTTGGCCAAACCGGCGCCGTAATACCGTTCGATGATGGAGCGGCTCCATTTCTGGGTGAGCCAGGGCTTTCCTGCCTGATTAAACAGGAAGGCGAAGTGCATGGACTGCTGGTTTCCCTGCACTACGGGATAATCCCAGTACTGGTCGTTGGGAGCGTTGTATCGCCAGGGTTCGCTGGCTTCAAAGCCCCATTCCAGCCGTTCGATGAAGCGTTCTTTTCCGATATGGGCGACTAAGGCGGGTATGTCCTGCGGTACGAAGAAGGTGAGTTGCCAGGCGTTTCCTTCCACGTATTGATGGTTGGAGCCGGAGCGGAACGGGTCGAAGTCTTCCGTCCAGCGTCCGTCGCTGTTACGCATATGAGCGTATCCGTTCTCAGGGTTAATGGCGTTTTTCCACCACGAAGCCCGTTCGTCGAATACCTTATAATCGCTTTCTTTCCCCAGGGCTTTGGCAAACTGGCCCACTGCCCAGTCGTCGAAGGCATACTCCAGCGTGTTGGAGAAGCGGCCTTTGTCTGCCGGTACGTACCGGTGGGCGAGGTAACTCGTCAGGTCGCGGTTGCCGGCATATCCGCCGGATACCTTTTGGCTTGGGGTGGTTTGCATCTTCCTGACGGCTTCGAAAGCTTTCTCCGCGTCGAAATCGCGGATACCCATTTGCCAGGCGCTTACGATCAGCGGTATTTCATGCTCGGCTACCATTACGGGGATGTACTTCATGCCTGCAGGACCTTTCGCCAGCCAGCCGTTTGCATCGTACATGGCAAGCTGCGATTTCACCCACCTGCCGCTCCATTCGGGCGTTACCAGGTTCCAGAACTGATTGAGGTTCCAGAACGTGTTCCAGAAGGCGTCGCAGCCCAGCGCCACGTCGTCGGGACTGGCCAGGCGGCGTACTTTTTTATCGGCCGAAACCCATTCGCCGTTTACGTCGCTCCACGTATTCCGGCACAGAGACCGGTACATATTGGTATAGAAGCGTATTTTCTCGAAGCGGTTGTTCGTCGTGATTCGCACGCGTTCGAGAAGCTCGTTCCAGACGGCTTTATGATAGCCGGCTACGGCCTCGAAATCCCAACCGAAGGGAGCGCTGATTTCCTTTTCCAGGTTTTCCGCCGCATTGCCGGCGCTTACCGGCGAAATCCCTGTCCTTACCTGTACGACGGGCGTTTTTTTCTCGTCGAATGCAAGCCATATGCCGGTATCCCACCGGCCCGTGGCCTGTATGGGCTGGTCGGTCTCGATCACAAAGTGGAGGGTATACTCCTGGTCGGCGTCGCGGCTCCATACATTCTCCGACAGCTGGCGGCTAAAACCTTCCATGCGGGTATCGCTTACCTGGCGGACGGCGAGTTCTTCCACCCGGTAATCATATTCTGCCGGGATATGGAAATCAACTATGATACGGGCGCTGTCGCGGTCGGCAGGGAAGCTGTAGCGCTGGAAGCTGCATCGCGTAGTGGCCGTCAGTTCCGCCCGGATACCGTAGTCGGTCAGGTCTGCCTTATAGTAGCCGACAGGCGCTGCTTCGGTAGATTTATCAATCCGCGAACGGTAGCCCGAACCGGGGTCCATCTCGTCGCCCGTTACTGTCTGCAGGGGGCCGTTCGCAGGCATCATGCCGATTCCGGCCATCGTCCATTCGTGGATATGGCTGAAGCAGCCGATACTCTCGAAGGTAGGCTGATATCCGGCCTGCCAGCCTTTATTCTGATTGTCGGGACTTAGTTTTACCATGCTGAACGGCATCCAGGGGCCGGGAGCGATCATCCAGCGCGAATGGGCCGTCCCGATACGGGTATCCACATAATCGGCCAGCGTTTGCAGAGGTTGCGGCGAGCGCGTTACCTCTCCCTCCTGCAGCGTTTTCCTGTCTGCCAGGATGCGGAACCTGCCTGTCGCAGCCTCCGTAACGGCCGGCATCGGAGCTTCCAGCTGGTAATAGCCGGAATCTATCCGTTCGGTCAGGATTGTTTTACCGTCCAGTTCTACGGTCAGTTCGGGATTCCCGTCCAAATGTTCCAGTTCTACCAGTAAAGGCTGATACCTTGAGCCTTCTTCTTCCGTTTCATAAGCGGCGGCTTCCACGTTCCGTACGAACGCCCTTTCGGGCTTTACTGCTGTCGCCCCTTTCGGACCTTCCAGCGCCACACAGTCGAACAGCAGCCAGGAACCCTCCAGTACAGACAACGTGATACGGTTGCCCCCCTGCCTGATAACGCCGGGGCGGACGCGAACCGTTAGCCGCCGGCCATCCGTATCGACGTGCGGCCTCACAATGGAAGAATCGCTGGCGCCAGGCGACAGTTGAAACTTCTCGCTCTGCCCGTTGACCGTTACTTTCAGCAAAGGAGGATTCTTCACGGCATTATCCGCCACGCGTATGTGCAATACCCAGCCTTCCCCGCCCGGCTTGTTCTTCAGGCCGAAAAGAATGTTAATCTCGTGCGTCCGCCAGCCAGCCGTGTGCCAGGTTCCGCCCCATTCGTCTGCCGGGCCGGGAAGCACATAAGGAAAAGATTCCTCCGGCCTGTCTTTCCCCACCAGGAAGTACCTGTCTTCAAAACCAAAGTCGTTAGCCAGGAATTGCCTGTACCCATCGGGAGCCAAAGCAAATTCGCCGGTCGAAGAGTCAGCCGTTCCGATACTCCATACCCATTCCGTTTCGTCAGACGTTTTGCAGGAAAAACTGCAGGATGCAATAATTAAAACAAGCAGGCAGCAAGCCCGCGCAACAATGTTTCTCATGACAGTCATTTTTTCGCAAAGATAACGCCCGCCAGCCGATTTCACCCCATCGCCCCTGAACAAATTTCCCCGCCGTTCACGCAAGCCACAGGAAGAGAAGAACGTGGGCGTGCCCCTCCCTCCGGTCGGGTCGGGCTATCCGCTCCAAGTCCTCGCTCGCCTGCGGCTCCCTCCGGGCTTTCCGCTGCTATCCCTCACGCAAATAGCCGATTTCCGGCCTTGTAGCCGCTACAAGACCTCCGCCGCCCCGATTTCCGGGTCCCGCAGTCACTACAAGACCCCCGCCGTCCCGAAAAACGGGTCTTGTAGTGACAACAAGACCCCCGCCGTCCCGAAAAACGGGTCTTGTAGTGACAACAAGACCCCCGCCGTCCCGAAAAACGGGTCTTG
>JAITRG010000163.1 GCA_031288515.1 Tannerellaceae bacterium | reverse complement strand
TTGGTAAAGAGTATATATTGGTTTACTGAAGGCATTATAATGGTTTACTGAAGACTGTATAATGATTTTTTTATGGAATAAATCCCTCTCTTCCGGTTTCCTGAAAGGAATCTGAACGGTCTTTTTTCAGGATTTTCATCCTGTAAATCAATCCTTTGAAACAAAGCTGAAAGCTGAAAGGAAAGGTGAAAAAGTATCGTTTAGCAGGGGAGTTTTCCTGTTGAAAAAGCAGTTCCCGGGCGGTATCAGGTTTAGCTTCTTTCTTCGCACGTTTTTTAATCTGTTAAAGTAGAATTAATCTATATCCGTAAACATATCTATGTCAACAGACCTTCTATGGCCCAACTGTAAACTTAGGCAGGTTCCTCATTTCCCGTATGTATGACTCATATGCATTTCTTTTTTTGATTATTAGCAAAAATGGCATGCGCCCTTGACGTACATAAAGATAGCGCGTTTATACGTATCCCCGGCGAGAATTGTAAGCTAATAATAATGAATAATAAAGAAAATGAAAACAATGTTTGCTATTTAAAAAAACAGCTTCCTTTGCGGCGAATTATTTTTAAACGGATATGAGAGCTTTTACGGCGGAAGAGTTTGAACGTAGTTTTAAAGAATTGTATCAGCCTTTGTGTTTATTTGCACTTCGCTTCATAAATAAGGCAGACGATGCGGAAGACGTCGTTCAGCAAACATTTGCCGACCTTTGGGATAAGCGGATGGGCATGAACCGTATCCTGAATCTGAAAGCCTATTTGTTTCAATCGGTTCGCAACCGTTCGTTATCCGCTATCGCCAAAGCCGAATGGATACCCCTGGAAGAACCGTTTCCGGATGCGGAAGACCGTTCACTGGAAGAAAGTATGTACAATGCGGAACGCGACGCCCGTTTATGGAATGAAATCGATAAGCTTCCACCCGAACGAAAAAAGATATTCTTACTTTCCAAACGGGACGGATTGAAATACCAGGAGATTGCAGACGAGCTTAACCTGTCGGTAAAAACCGTGGAAAATCAGATAAGTAAAGCGCTGAAGACATTGCGTGAAACAGCCGTCCGGATCTATACGTTCTTTTTCGGATAATTTTTTTGAAAGCCGATAGGGGTTTTTCAAAAAGACGTTGTCTTATAGACAAGATGACTGATAAAATCTTAAAAAAGAGCAGAGATGAAAAAAGGAATATTATTTATTTTGTTGATGATAAGTACAGGAACGCTTAAAGCGCAATGGTCGGTCACGCCCGAAGCAGGTATGACTGCCGTAAAACGGGCCGGGAACCTGAATAACGACTGGCGCCCCGCCTGGAAATTGGGCGTGGGAGTCGAGTATGATTTGAATGAACGTCTCTCGTTGAAATCAGGAATGTATTATACGCAAAGAGGCTATTCGCTTAGCTATTTGTACGGGCCGAATTATTTTCCTTACCATACGGCCGATTATTACTATGATGGGGGCGGTTATAACCAGGCAAGTATCAGATACCTGTCCGTAAAAATAAACCGGCGCTTCCTGCAAGTACCTTTTATGGGTAAATACTCGTGGGGTTTGACGGAAGACGTGAAAGTGAATATTGCCGCCGGGCCTTATATCGCTTGCAGTACAGGCGATAACTGGGAATGGAACAGTTTTACGACAATCGACCACGACGGCTACGGCGGCAGCTATCTGAGAGAATACCATGATGGGGCCGGCTCCGGGGATGGAGGAACGCGTTCTTTCGACTGGGGACTTTCCGGCTCTGCGGGTATAGAAGTGAAAAACTGGGCGGCTAACTGGGGATACGACCTCTCTTTAGCAAAAGAAGCCCGCTGGGACGACGTGCGAGCCAACTATCATACGATAAGTTTATCCGTAGGATATAAATTCAACGCAGGAAAATAAGCATGAGCGAAAAGCAAGACGATAAATTGGAAGAACGGATCCGTTTCGTAGCGAAGCATTACCGGGAAGGCAGCCTGAATACGAAACGGGCCTGGGACAGACTTGCTCAAGACAAAGGTATACAGCGACCGGAGCCTTGGCGACGTTATCTTATGATGGCCGCTTCATTTGCCGTTTTGCTTGTCTCTGTCGCGACATTTTATTACTGGAAAACACATACGCCCGAATGGGTAACGATAGCTACCCCTGCGGGACAATTAAAAGAGGTATATCTGCCGGACAGCACGCTTGTTTCCATCTCGAGCGGTTCCCGGATCAGATATAATGCAAGAACGTTTGGAAAAACAAGGCGTGAAGTGGAGATGAACGGTAAAGCTTTTTACCGGGTGATGCGGGATGAAGCGCGCCCTTTTTCCATCCGGACGAAAATGGCGGAAGTAATCGTGCTGGGAACCAGTTTTCAAATTAACCAGCAAGACGCTTCCATTCGTGTACATGTGGCTACCGGCAAAGTAAATTTTATTGCCGGGGAAGGCCTCAAAAAAGAGAATATCATACTCACAGCCGATATGTCGGCGTCGTATTCTATGGAAACAAAAGAGATAAAAACGCTAACTGAAGAAGATGTAAACTATCTTTCATGGAAAACAGGTTTATTACAATTCAAAAACGCCCCGCTGGAAAAAGTGATCGAAGATTTAAGCGATTATTACCAGGTAGGGATAAGAAGCCGTTCGATGATACGGGGAGAAAAATTAACGGCAACGTTCAACCGTTTGCCTTTGGAAGAAGTATTACTGATTATCAATCAAACATTAGACGTCCGCCTTGCCGTAGACAAGAAGCAACCGATAAATTAATGAAACGCATTTTTGCCCTGTTATTCGGATTATTAATCTTTCCCGCAGGAACTCGTTTAAAGGCTCAACTGTCCGAATCGACGCCTGCCGTTACCTTAGAAATGTATAATGTTCCTGCGCTGGATATGTTTCTGGAACTGGAAAAACAAACGGGGATATTTTTTTCTTACGAATCTTCCCTCATCGGGGATATCCCGCCGGTTTCTTTAAAGGTAAAAGACGAACCGCTGTCTTATTGCTTAAAGCGGTTGTTCGCTTCTTTGCCCATAGCCTATCGTATTACCGGGCAATATGTTATCTTAAAAAGGAAACCGAGGCAATATACAGTCAGCGGATTTGTGAGAGATTCCGCTTCTTATGAAAGCCTGATCAATGCAGCCGTGCAAGACGGCATGTCGGGAAAAGGAAGCGTATCCAACAGCTATGGATTTTACAGCATAACCCTTCCGGCGGGAAAAGTGAAGCTGCGTTCATCCTACGTCGGTTATAAAACGTATGAAATAACGCTGACGCTCGATAAGGATACGCTTGTAGATATTCCCCTTACCGCGTCGGGTACGTTGCAGGAGGTGGTTGTGAGGGGAAACGATCCGTATTCGGAAGTTATGAGCAGCCGGATGGGGAACGCAGAACTTTCATCCGCCCATATCCGCAAAGCGCCGGTTTTATTCGGCGAGCCCGATCTGCTCCGCTGCCTGTACCACCAGCCGGGCGTAACCTCCGGCACGGAAATATTGGGAGGCATGTTTGTGAGAGGGGGAAACCAGGATGAGAATTTATTCCTGATAGACGGCATACCGCTATACAATGTGAATCACGTAGGCGGACTATTCTCTACGTTTAACCCGGATGTCGTGAAAAATGTGGATTTTTATAAAGGAAGTTTTCCGGCGCGATACGGCGGAAGGCTTTCTTCCGTTGCAGACGTACGGCTGAAAGACGGGGATATGCAGAATTACCACGGTAACGTATCCCTTGGGTTACTGATGGCGAAAGCAATGATAGAGGGTCCAATCGTTAAAGGCCGCACCTCATTCAATATCGCTTTCCGGCGGACATGGTTCGACGCCATCACGGCTCCCATCTTTGCCATTGCCAATAAGGTAGGTAAAAACGGGAATAAACAATTTACGGGCTACTCCTTTTACGACCTGAATGCGAAAGTAAACCATACCTTTTCATTCAAAAGCAGCCTGTACGCCAATTTCTATATGGGGCAAGACCGGCTCCGGTCTACCGAATGGTATAGAACAAACGAAAAAAAATACGGACAGGAGTTAATCTGGCGATGGGGGAATATTGTGTCGTCTTTAAATTGGACGTATGTCTTCAACCGGAAATTATTCGGTAACTTCAAGGCGTCTTATTCACAGTTCAAAACAAAGATGATAGACGACAATATCACGCCTTATGACTCTGACTTGCCGAAAGCAGATATATTCAAAGAGAAATACTACCAGCATCGTTCCGGTATCCGGGACGCCGGTTTTCGTTCGGACTTTGATTATTCGCCAACGCCCCGACGCCGGATACGTTTCGGATCGGATTATTTTTACCACGTCTATACGCCGGAAGATAAATATACAATCATGACGGTCGATAACGTTCTTGCCCGGCAGAGTTACGAACAGGGCTATTCCGAACCTTTCGTTTACGCGCATGAATGGAGCGTATATGCAGAAGACGACTGGCTGATTGCCGACAGGTGGAAAGCCAATACAGGCATACGGCTGGGCGCGTATCATGTGGAAGAAAAAAGCTACCTGTCTTTTCAGCCGCACCTTTCCGTCCGGTACCTCGTCACGAACGACCTGTCATTAAAAACGTCTTATGCAAAAACGGATCAATACGTACATCAGTTATCCAACACATTTGCCAGCTTGCCTTCCGATATATGGGTGCCCGTCACGTCGAGCATAAAACCGATGAACGCGCACCAGGTATCGGCAGGAGCTTATTATAATCTGAATAAGAAATACGATTTTTCTATGGAAGGTTATTATAAGACGATGAATAACCTGATAGAATACCAGGATAATGCCCTCCTTTACCCTGATTATGCCGGTTGGGACAGGAAAGTTTCTACAGGTTCGGGGCGTTCGTACGGGATAGAATTAATGGCGCGCAAGCCGGAAGGGCGTACGTCGGGTTGGATTGCTTATACCCTGTCGTGGTCCGACCGTATTTTTACTGATAAACAGGTAAACAGAGGAGAGCGTTTCCCGTTTAAATACGATAACCGCCATAAGTTGAACCTGACGGTTCTCCATAAATTCAGCCCGAAAACAGACCTGAGCGCTTCCTGGACGTATGCTTCCGGCAACAGGGTTACGATTCCGCTGGAAGGATATATCTCCAACGCAGCCCCCCACGAAAAAGTATACTTCGATTATACTCTGGGTAGAAACGCCGCTAAATTAGGAGATTATCACCGGCTCGACATAAGCTTAAACATCTACCTGCCCAAAGAAAAAGGACGGATGGGTATCTGGAATATCAGCCTTTATAATGCCTATTGCCGGATGAATCCTTTTTATATCACACAATCTTATTTTAAGGGGAATGGGAAACTCGTTACCTATCAGAAGGGGCTTGTTCCTATTATTCCTTCGATTTCATATACTTATAAATTTTAAAAGAATGAACCGTTTTATAAAAGCCGGATGGATACTGATTTGTTTCTTCACGCTGTCTTGTGAAAAAAATATTGAACTGTCCGTTGATTTGCCCGAAGCGTCTGCCGTGTTGAATGCCTCCCTGTCTGCAGATTCGGTTATAACGGCTACCGTCTCCCGGACGGTTCGCGATTATTACAACAACCCGGAACCCTCGCCTGTTCACTTCCTCGATAAGGCTTCCATAGAGGTTTTTGTGAATGACAGAAAGCGGGGAGTGATGGAAAAGGGAGAAGAAAACGGACAATACCGTTTGCCGGGCTATTATCCTTCTGCAGGAGACAAGATACGGATGGAGGTACAAACCGACAATTTTGCCCCTCTCTCGGCAGAAGTATCCATCCCCTCGCAGCCCGAAATTCTATCGGTCGATACACAAATGTATAAAAAAGAAGCGACCGCTTATTATCCCGGAAATAACAGGATTGATGTGGAACTGCGTTTTAAGGAACCTGTAAACGAGACGAACTATTATATGCTTGCCCTGTCGAACTATTTAATAGAAGAGAAAGATACGCTTAAAAAAATATATATGCATCTTTCTCTGTCCCACAATGAAGATTTACTGTTTGAAGAGTTAAGCTCCGCCTGTTTTCCCAATCCTTATCCTTACGACGGCTATTATGATACTTCTTTTTTTATATTCAATGATAAAGCTATTCACAGTGATGCGCACACATTGAAGTTTACGCTGAATGATGTGTTAAGTTCAGATGATAGCCGCGTCGCTATCTGCCATATCTGTTTATATTCTCTCTCGGAATCATACTATTTATATTACCGTTCCAAGCTCTTGCAATGGAGACAGTCCGAAGACCCTTTCGGTTCGGTAGGGCTTCGCGAACCGGTTCTCTCCTATACCAACGTAAAGAACGGATACGGATTATTATCGGCTAAGCAGGCGACGGTATACGAACTAAAGGTAGCTCCCGACGATAGGCCGCTGCCCGGACATGATACATACTGACTACCAGGCGCTGATTTTTATATTCATATTCCTGAAAACGGGATATAGCTGGTATTGAGGCTCCATACGCCGTTTGTACGGATTGTATTCATAATTAATGCCTCCGCCTATCCCGAAGTTCTCGTTAATCATAAATTCTGCGGCGCCTCCTACGCTGGTGTGGTTATAGAAAGGATTCATCAACATATAGGGGTTGTAGTTCTCGCCTTCTCCATAAAAGGCATATTGCCCCCACGTACGCAAAGCAATCCGTTTATTCACATCATACTTTACCTGCAGATTGGCGCCGGCCATATATCCCGGGTAAGGATTAAAAGGAGTATAGAACCGTCCGGCAAAACCTCCGCCGGTTATTGTCCAGTCAGCCTGGCGCCATATCATACCCGGATTAATCGTTGTCATCCCGCCCGCGCCGGGCCATGTATACCGGCTCCCGGCGGTAAAGAAAACCATATTATTATTGACAGGAACAATGGATGTTTCCCTGAAATCAAAAGCCATTGGCGAAACGGCCTGTATCATAGGCGCATATATATCGAAGAAAGGACGGTAAGCAGCCGATAAAACCTGTACGTCCATCGGGCTTTCATCCAGAGGAAGCTGAAATTCGGGAGTAAACTCCTTCCATTTCGTTTTTACATCCATTTTAGTCGAAGGCATATACGACTTATAAGAATAAGCGGGAAGAGCTAACTCGTATGTTTTATATTTGGGAAGAGCCCTGATCTTTCCCTCCTTACTAACGGTATAAGTAAGCTTCGCCGGCGTCTGCGCCCGCATAACGCACATGCCTGATAAAATCATCATCATTACTAACCATCCTCGTTTCATACAACCTCCTCGTTTCGTTTTTTTGCTGCAAGATACAAAAAAAACCGGAAAGAAAAAAGCAAAATAAACTATTCCCTCCCCTGTTTTCCCGGAAAGACGAGGCGCCGGGGGTACATGAAGAAAAAGACGAGGCGCCAGGGAGTATATGAAGAAATGGCTTTTAGTCAAATAGTGTAAAAAAACAAGATTCTTACGGTAAATCCGTTATTTTTGTGTGTTATGGGTAAAGTGAAAGGGTTTTTACTGGTTGTATTTATGTTGGGTTGCCTGAAAGGGTATGCGCAACAAATCAAGATGAATACGATTCCTGCCGATGTACAAAGAGCTTATATAGATACGAATGGCGATACGATAGCGGTTGTACATCTGAGGGACGTGTATGTGTATCCGGAAATTCGTTTTAAAAACAAAAAGGAGCAGGAAAAATATGCCAAACTCATAAGAGATGTGAAACGTACGCTCCCCTATGCCCGGTTAATTTATGATACGCTGATTGAGACGTATGAATATATGGAAACGCTTCCCGATCAGAAATCAAAGGAAAGGCATCTCAAACAAATGGAGAAAGACTTGTTCAAACAATACAAGCCCGAACTGAAAAAGCTTACTTTTTCGCAAGGAAAATTACTAATCAAACTGGTAGACAGAGAATGCAACCAGTCCAGCTATAATATACTGAGAGCTTATCTGGGAAGTTTTCGCGCAGGATTCTGGAATCTTTTTGCCGGTATGTTCGGCGTCAGCCTGAAAAGCGAATACGACCCGAAAGGAGCAGACGCCATGACCGAACGTATCGTAGTGCTTGTTGAAAACGGATTAATCTGACAGTCGCTTAAATAAATCCCAGATAATAATACCGGCCGATACCGATACATTCAGGGAATGTTTCGTACCGTATTGCGGGATTTCAACACATATATCGCAGTTATCAACCACTTCCTGCTGAACGCCTTTTACTTCATTGCCGAAGATGACGGCATATTTCCTTCCTTTTTCGAGTACGAGCTTATCCAACGGGACGCTTTCTTCGGCCTGCTCTGCAACGCATAAGGTATATCCCTCTTTTTTCAACGTATCAACCGCTTCCAGCGTATCCTTATAATATACCCAATCTACGGTATCCTCCGCTCCGAGAGCCGTTTTGTGAATTTCCGGGCGAGGCGGGCAAGCGGTTATCCCACAAAGATAAACGGCTTCCACCCGGAAAGCGTCTGATGTACGGAACACCGAACCTACATTGTTTAAACTCCTTACATGATCCAGTACAACTACCAAAGGAATCTTTTTACTATCCTTAAATGCTTCGGCGGTAAGCCTGTTCAGTTCTGTAATCTTTAACTTGCGCATTACTTTTCAACGTTTGGATGCAAAAGTAACCATTTCATGTTGAAACCCCGTTCAAAAGACTTTCATAAATAGTGAATATAAAAAAGAACAGTACTATTGCAAAATTCAATTATTTATATACGGTAGTCATATATAAATATACAAAACTTTTTACCCTTCATTTATCATCCTGTTTCAATACAAACGATTCACCGGAAAACGAGTTGTAAACAACCAGATTTTATCCACACCCAAGTTTATAAGCATATCATTAATAAACAGACGTAAATCATAGACAATCAACTAATAAAGGAATAAATTAATTGTTAATAACCTATTGATAACCATTCGATTCATACTAATAACGAAACGAACAAGCATATCCGGATAAAACAATAAACAGTTTCAACGGCCTATCATCATCATAAAGAATTTATTTTTAAATTTATATTAGAAAGAAATATAATAATAAATTGTGGAAAACTAAAAATCAGTCAGTTTTTTACTATTAAGAAGAATATTGTAACTTTGCCCATTATGAAGGAAGAAATAAACAGGTTACGAAAAGAAAAGAATGCGGTTGTCCTGGCTCATTATTATCAGACAGGCGATATACAGGATATAGCCGATTTTGTGGGAGACAGTCTGGCTTTAGCGCAGTGGGCGGCAAAGACTGCCGCGGATATAATCGTGCTTTGCGGCGTTCATTTCATGGGGGAAACGGCCAAAATACTTTGTCCGGATAAAAAAGTGCTGGTTCCCGATTTGAATGCCGGCTGCTCGCTTGCCGACAGTTGCCCGGCAGATAAGTTTACCGGGTTTGTAAACCGGCATCCCGGTTATACGGTTATTTCCTATGTAAACACGACCGCTGCCGTGAAAGCTGTAACAGACATAGTAGTAACCTCTACGAATGCGAAACAGATAGTGGACAGTTTTCCGAAAGATACCGCCATATTATTCGGACCCGACAGGAATTTAGGTAATTATATCAATAGCATAACCGGCAGGAATATGTTACTTTGGGACGGCGCCTGCCATGTGCATGAGCAGTTTTCGCTTGAAAAAATACTGGCGCTGAAAGAACAGTATCCCGAAGCGGAAATCATTACGCATCCCGAATGTAAACGACCCATCATACAGGTTTCGGATTTTGTAGGCTCTACGGCCGCTTTACTAAGGCATACGGTTCAATCGAATAAAAAACAATTTATTGTAGCGACGGAAAGCGGCGTAATTCATGAGATGAAAAAGAAAAGCCCGGATAAAGAATTTATACCGGCTCCTCCGAATGACAGTACCTGCGCCTGTAATGAATGCAGTTTTATGCGTTTGAACACTATGGAAAAGCTCTATAATTGCCTGAAATATGAAACGCCTGAAATATCTGTCGATAAAGAGATTCAGGAAAAGGCCGTAAAACCTGTCCTCCGAATGCTGGAAATATCCAGACAATTAGGATTATGATTTATTGTACGACGGCGATTTTTGTTACTGCGCTTTCTCTGGCTTCCGGCGTGGCGGCTATGACCAGATAAACGCCGGAGGCTACGTACTTACCGTTTTTATTCCGGCAATCCCAGGTTACCTGTCCGCCAACCGATTTAGTCTGATAGATAAGATTGCCTTTTACGTCTGTTATTTTTACGTTGGAATTTTCCATTAAACCGGTTATTATAACCTTTTGGTTAAACTCAGGCCTTACAGGATTCGGATAAGCATATACGTCGGCGTAGCTTTCGCTTCCTTCGGTTGCATCTCCCAAATACGAAATCAACCCTTTGTCCGTACCTATAAATACTTCGCCCGTTTTATTATTGATGGCAAGGCTTTCAATGGTATTGGATAATAAGGGAGAATTTTCGGCTTTGAAATGTTCGATTACTTTACTGCCGTCTTCACTTACGAGGTAAAGGCCGTCGCTTCCTGTTCCCAACCATTTACGGTTTCCTCCGTCTACGGCTATGGCTTGTACTCTTTCATCCTTTAAGAAAAACTGACTTTCTCCGTTTTCGTCTGTATATATGATTCTGTTGAAGCTGGTTTGTTCTTTATTCTTTAAAGCGCTGGAAGCGTTATAGAGAATAACGGGTCCTCTGTTCGTTCCTATCCACAGCGCATTACTTTTGTCTTCTTTTATACAGAAAAATTCGGAAGCCCCTATGTTTCCGTTCCGGTCGTTTAAGGAGCCGAAATAGTGGAAGTCGTGATCGGAACTGTTATCCAGACTGTTTCTTTCATTAAATACCAGAATACCGCTTCTGTCGGCACGTACGAGGTTTATCCATTTATCTCCGTTGCCGGCAATAAGTATTTTATCTGCCAAAGCGACATTCGTTACGCCCGGTATATGGACAGATACCCAGCTTCCATCCGGTTTCAATACTTTTATAACGTCCGAAACGCTGCTGTTTGTCATCCACAAATTATCGTTCTTATCAAAGCAAAGGCCTTCCACGCGCGTATATCCGCTTGCAGTAAGGGCCGATTGCAGGGCGCTGTTTTTTTCATTATATATTTTTACCGGTTCATTTTCTTTTATTTCGTATACGCCTTCTCCCCATGAGGAAACAAATAAATGACTTTCATCGTTTTTATCGACAGCTATACTGGTAGCGTCCTGAAATCCGCTTATATAAGGTATGTTGTTCCAGGTTTGTTCCTGCATATCATAAATCATAACGGTTCCTGTCTGTCGTTTTCTGTCTGTCCATCTGCCTCCTCCGGCAACGTACAGTTTGTTATTGCTTATCGTAAGGAAATCGGCATAATTCCTGACAGGGCTGTTATTATTTATGTCGCTGAGGATGATTTGATATTGACTGTCATTCGTTCTTTCTATTCCTGTGATACCCTTTTCGCCGGCGGCCAACCAGTATCTCCTGTTGTTTTTTGTAGAAGATACGTCTTTTATATCGCTGAAAGTTCCTTTTTCCCTCTCGGTTAAAGAAGAATAGATAAATAATTCACTGGCGGAATGAGTTAACAGCAGGTCGTTTTCTACCTTCATGCCTGTAAGGGAATTGTTAGCCAGCAATGTTTTTATATTATTTTCAGACTGATAATAAATACCTTTTCCTTTAACAAGAAAGCATAACGTATTTTTAAATACAGCCAGTTGGCGGATACTGTCTTCCGCCTGTATTGTATGATCAGGTTTCCAGTTATTCGGGTCGATCAGGTTTTCACTGAGTAAGGCTTTCCATACGTTATTTCCGGAGGCGGCATATATATAATCGTCTTTAATAACGACGGAAGAAACAGACATATTCAGGCGGTACGTTTCTTTTATTTCTTTCCGCTGGAGGTTAATAACTGCGATACCGAACTTGGTTGCCAGGTAGGCTGTACTTTTATTTGTATAGATATAGTTTACTTCTTTGTTTTGGATACTGTTGTTTTCCATCAGAAACGGGAGGTTGGTTATTCCGTTGTCTCCCAGTAAATCTATGTTGCCGTTCAGGTAGGCGATAATCAATACATTTTCATCGGGACTAAACCGGATATTCAATATATTATTGTCGCTCAGGGCAGGATTTGTTTCTTTTGCATACCAGGCAACGCTTTTATCCTCTTTATTGTAACTGTATAATGAGCCGTTGGCTACGGCGAATACGTGATTGTTTCCTTCTGCCACCAATGCAGTATTATGGTACGACAAATACGACCTCCAGGCGCCGGAGCTCTTCAGATAATATGGTTGTATCAAACCATGCAGGCAAATAAGTGTAATTAACAGCCGTTTCATTATTTATGCGGATTGGTAGATAAAAATGTCGCTAATTCTTTTATAGCTAAAGCGCGATGGCTTATTTGATTTTTCAGTTCGCCGCCCATTTCGGCAAACGTTTGCATATAGCCGGACGGCATGAATACAGGGTCGTAGCCAAAGCCGGCTTCTCCCCTCTTTTCTGTTATAACAGAGCCGTTGATAATTCCTTCAAACAAATATTCTTTGTCTTTTATGATAAGCGCTATAACCGTACGGAAACGCGCGTTTCTGTTTTCCTTCCCTTGCATTTTGCAAAGAAGTTTCTTCATATTAGCCGACGCGTCGTTTCCTTCTCCTGCATAACGGGCAGAGTATACGCCCGGCGCATTGTTCAACGCTTCTACTTCAAGGCCCGTATCGTCGGCAAAGCAATCATATCCATATTGCCGTTTGATATGCCGCGCTTTCAATAAAGCGTTTCCTTCCAGCGTACCGGCCGTTTCGGGTATATCGTCGCAGCAGTTAATATCAGCCAGGGAAAGCAGTATTACTCTGTCGGATATAATATGCCGCACTTCTTCCAGTTTATGTTTGTTATTAGTAGCAAATACCAGTTCAGCAACCATTTGATCAAATTGTATTATACAGTAACGTTTAGATAGATATAACGGTAAACGATTGATTTTATTTCAAGTAAGGAAGCGTATGTTTTTCTTTATTATTGTATATATTTGCGATTTTTAATTTAAACGGTATATGCGGAAATTATGAACCGGTTGATTACATGCTTCGACAAGGATAAACTGACGAGAATCTTCTCCTGGGGGATTTATCTGTTTGTAAACCTTATCTTTTGTATTAAATACAATCCGGTTGCCGGGGTGAAGGTTTCCTGTCTGTTAATTGCTTATCCGCTGTTTGTATGGAGTATTTTCAAGCTTGCCCGGTATAGAAATGTACAGGAAAGCCGTTGCTTTTTCATTTTTGTCGCCGCGTTTATTTTGTCGCTGGCTTTTTTATTAATGCATTACATAGATAAATATACGGTAGATGTAGACCGCTGGTCGGCTTTGGCTTTCTGGAGCGAGAATTTGAAGAACGGCGTTTTCCCTTATGGTACGCCTACGCATAAGGGAGGGTATGCTTCTCCCTATCCGGTGTGGCAACTGTTTCATTTTCCTTTTCATTTACTGGGCGATACGGGATACGGGCAGTTATTCTGTCTGTTCGTATTTTTCGTATTTCTTTATTTCAGCAGAAAGCGTCTTGCCGGCGGAGCGTTTATACTTTTGCTGGCTCTTTCGCCCGGCTTTTGGTGGGAAATGTCCGTCAGAAGCGACTTGTTGTGCAATATGCTTTTGGCGTATATGTTTTTATCTTCCATGTTTTATTATCAACTATGGTCGAAGCGCCTGTATCTGACGGCAACCGTTACAGGTTTGTTTCTATGTACCAAGATGCTGGTAGCCATACCGCTTTTCCTTTTTGTTTTCCCTCATTTTCTGCGGCTGGCTACAAAGGAAAAGGTATGTTTTGCCTTATTAGCCGTTGCGGGAGCGCTGGTTCCCTTTATACCTTTTCTGTTTGGCGAGCGCGGCATACTGAATCATCCGGAATACAATCCTGCGCTCCAGCAGGCGCGCCAGGGGAATATATGGGTAGCGGCGGCTCTGTTTGCGCTGACTGTATCCGCTTCTCTCAGATGGAAAACGATGCGCGACTGTTTTTTCCTTTCGGGGCTGTTCCTCTTTTTACTGATAGCGTCGGTAGGGGTAGAAATCACGCTATCCGGCGATATTCATTATACGCTATTCGGCGATGAGTTTGATATTTCTTATTTCAATGTCTCCATTCCTTTCTTCCTGTTTTGCCTGAACAGGAAATGATATGGCACGCATGGGTCTGGGGTTTCCTGTTTTGCCTGAACAGGAAATGATATGGCACGCATGGGCCTGGGGCTTCCTTTTTTGCCTGAACAGGAAATGATATATGGCACGCATGGGCCTGGGGCTTCCTTTTTTGCCTGAACAGGAAATGATATGGCACGCATGGGTCTGGGGTTTCCTGTTTTTCCGGGGAAAAATGAAAAATCCATGGGTGTAAAAAAAAAAATCACGCCCGTAAAAAAAAAAATTACGCCCGTGATTTTTTTTTTTACGGGCGTGATGAAAACAATTACGGGAGAAATGAAAACAAAAAAAGATTTTATGAAAATAAAAAAAGATTTTATGACTATTTTTTACGGTGAAATAAAAACAATCACGGAAGAAATGGAAACCGTTACGGGTGGAATTAAAAAAATTTCCCAGGCGCTTTTTTCAAAAAAAGATACGAAAAAAAAAATAACGAAAAAAATTTCCGCGAAAGGAGTGACTGTTTGTGGTAATTTTTGTATTTTTATCGCGTAAGACTTCCTTATCACAAAAAAAATAACCGATTGTTAAACAGCTAATTTACAGGAAAATGGAAAATCAGAGTACAATTACGACAGCCCTCCTTGCCGTTTGCAGGCGATGGCATGGCAGTATCGACGAACAATTCAGCAACATCAACAACGTAGTGGAACGCATCGGGAGGTATGCCGCATCCTGGCCCCTGCCTGACGATGTGAAAAAAGAACTCGAAAGCAACCACAAGCAGTTGGACGTCATGATAAAGCGATGCCGTACCACCGCAGGTTCGCCCATGGACCGGGCCATCCGCAACACGCTGCTCAAATCGAGCGTAGGCCTTTGCCTCGTCCAGATAAAGATATGGGCATACGGAGGCTATGCAGCCGGTAATATGACGGCCGACGAAGTGCACGAATTAGGATTCCTCCTGCCCGGCGAAACAGGCGGGAAGCGCTTGCGCGTCGAAGCTACTACATCCATGGCGGAAGTGAAAGTAAGCGTGCTGAACGAAGATTTTATACGTGTGGTGATCGACCAGTCTGCCGGCGAAAATGCGGCGCAGGTAGTGCACGGATGGCCTCGGGGAGTGAACAATGCCGTTATCGTAATCACTTCCGTTGATGAAGACAGGGAAGTATACCGGCAGCTAACGCCGCGCCTGCACAACAACATCCAGATGCCCGAAGGCTCGCATGGAAAGCAGTTTGCCATCAAGGCGGCCTTCCTCAAGCACGTAGACGACGAACCGGTATTCGGCAGCTCGCCTACCTTTTCCATGCCGCTCAGTACGGAAGACCTTATTGCCCGGCTCGACAAGCAGCACCACGAAGACTTTGAATTGCATATGCAGGAAGTAGAACGCCAGCGCCTCGAAATTGAACGCCTTCATGCCGAACTGGAGGCAAAAAAGTAAACTGCCCCGTTCGGTAAACCGTTGCGCGCCGCCCGGATTATCCGGATATATTTTGCGTTTCCCACATAAGAAAGCGTATAAAAGATACCTTCCATGCGGGAAACGCTATTTTTATTTCAATGATTTACAATAATCTTGTGTACTTCGGGCTTGCCGGCTGTCCCGTCGTGGACGTGCAGAATGTAGAAACCGTTCTTCAAGCCGGAGACGTCGAGCGTTACGTTTTCGCCCGTGGAAGCGGCCTCGCGCTGCAGGGCGCCGGAATCATTATACAGTTTTATGTTCAGCAGGAAAGCGCGCTTTGCCGTCTGCACGCCTCCGGACGATTGCAACGAGGCTTTAGCCTGCGCCACCCGTTCGGGATTGAAGCTGACCGTCAGGGCGCCCGACGCCGGGTTGGGATAGGCTATCGAATAGCTGCCTGTGTTGTAGACGTTCACGCCGGAGGTCGTATACTCGCCCTGTCCGCAGGAATTGGTAGCCCGGCATACTATCTGATAGCTCCCGGCCGTATAGAAGGCAATGTCCAGCACGCGCGAATTTGCGCCGTACAGTTGAT
>JAITRG010000151.1 GCA_031288515.1 Tannerellaceae bacterium | reverse complement strand
AGACAAGCCTGCGTAATGGGGTAATGACATGGGCCTGAATAAGGGGGATGGGGCTTTACGCTTTTGATGAGAAAGAATTAATGCGTTAAAGTAGAATTAGTTGATAAAAATTTACTTTAGCGTAATCCGTGTGCCGTTGCCCTGCTTATTCAAAAATAAACGCTAACTTTACCGTTGATTTAACAGATTATATGAAAAACACAAGACAACTCATTGCGACGTCGGTTTTGATTACGGCGTCCGTGACAATCGCTACATTACAGGCACAGGCGCCGGCAGTTCCTTCCGCGCAGGAATTGGGGCGTTCTTTTGATGGCGCCGACAGGGATGCGTTTCAGTCGCCGCCTGCGGTTTATCATCCGGAGACATGGTTTCATTTTATTGGCGGGAACGTGGCAAAGAAAGGTATTACGGCTGATCTGGAGGCCATTGCCGGCGCCGGGATTTCCGGCATACAGCTTTTTCACGGGCAGTTTGGAGGGCCGTGGCCGGGCGTGGAACCGCAGATTGCCTGCCTCAGCGAACCGTGGGACGACGCCGTGCGTTATACGGCGGAAGAATGTCGCCGGCTGGGGTTGCGCTTTACGATGCAGAACTGTCCCGGCTGGGCGATGTCCGGCGGCCCGTGGATAGAGCCGTCTAACGCCATGCGCCACCTCGCGTGGAGCCGGACGGATATAAGCGGCGGCAAGACTGTCTCCGCTACGTTGCCGTTGCCCGGGCCGAGCGATGAAGCATGGCGCGACTACAGGGATATTGCCGTCCTCGCTTTCCCCACGCCGCAGGACGATACCGGCAAACCGCTCGTGCCGCAGTCGGTAAAAAGCAACCGTATGGATTTGGAATGGGAAGGCCTTTTGTGCGGCAATACGGAAAAAAACATTAAACTGCCTCCCGCGCCGGATGGCAATCCGCATTGGATAGAAGTAACGTTTCCCGACGCCGTGACGCTTCGCACCGTTGAATTTTCGAGCGTTCAGGGCTTCAATCATGCCTGGTGTTATGAACCCGGCGCGACGGTGAGCGTACAGGCGGCGCTTCCCGATGGGAAAATACAGGAAATAATACATACGCCGTTGCCGCAAGCCAGTTGGCAAGACGACCGCCCGATCTCGTTAGCCTGTAACGAATTGCCGGGAAATACCGGCGGAGCGTCTGTCTACCGCATTACCATCGCCAACCGGCATGAGATGAATATCAGTTCGCTTCGCCTGTATACCGCCGCCCGGAAAAACAATTGGGAATCGGAAGCCGGATGGACGTTGCGCAGCATCGTACGCGCCGGCGAACACCCGGAGCAGTCGCCCGCAACATTCGTCGATCCCGGACAAATTATCGATATTACGCCGTCGATGTCTCCCTCCGGCGTCCTGAACTGGGATGCGCCGGGCGGTCAATGGACGATCCTGCGCACAGGCCACGTGAATACCGGTATGAAGAATGGTCCCGCTCCGCCGGAAGGTACCGGCTGGGAATGCGACAAATTGTCGGAAGCAGGGCCGAACGTTCAGTTTGCCAATTATATCGGCCGCCTTGCCAATGGCCCGCTCGCCGGCGGACTGCTGAACGGGATGCTGATGGACAGTTGGGAATGTAAAACCCAGACGTGGACGCCGCGCATGGAATCCGAGTTCGGGCAGCGGACGGGTTATCCGCTCCGCAAATGGCTGCCGGCCGTATTCGGATACGTGGTTGGAGATCATGAAACGACCGCCCGCTTTCTGCGCGACTGGCGCGGCGTTATCGGAGATTTGTTTGCCGGTAAGTTTTTCGGGCGGATGGCCGGACTGGCAAAAGCAAACGGAATGAGCGTGATATACGAGACGGCAGCCGGGGATATTTTCCCCGCCGATATAATGGAATACTACAAATACGCCGACGTGCCGATGTGCGAGTTCTGGCAGCCATATGCCGACTCTTCCGTCGGTTCCGTCAACTTCAAACCCATTAAGCCGACGGTCTCCGCAGCGCGCCTCTACGGTAAGCCGCGCGTCTCCGCCGAATCGTTCACCTCATTCAATCTCACGTGGGATGAACATTTAAGTATGTTGAAAGAAATCGCCAACCTTAATTTCATCGAGGGAGTAACGCATCCGGTATTCCATACTTACACGCATAATCCGCGTACAGACTGGTTGCCGCCCGGAACGGCGTTCGGCTCGGGGATCGGCACGCCTTTCCTGCGGGGACAGACGTGGTGGAAGCATGCTCCGGCATTTACCGCCTACCTGTCGCGCCTCAACTATCTGTTCGAACGGGGTAAACCCGTTTCCGACGTACTCTGGTACCTCGGCGACGAAATCAACCACAAGCCCGATCAGCGCGCGCCATTTCCCGAAGGCTACAAATATGACTACTGCAATCCGGACGTCCTGCTCGCCCGGCTTGCCGTTCGCGACGGAAACATCGTTACGCCGGAAGGCGTCGCCTACCGTATGATATGGCTTCCGGACAACGAACGCATGTTGCCCGAAACGCTGGAGAAACTGCTGGAGCTGGTTCGCGAAGGCGCCACGGTTGCAGGTAATGCGCCGCAGGGACTCGCGACGCTTACCGGCGGCGATGCGGCACAACGCCGTTTCGATGCAGCCGTACGCGAGTTGTGGGGCGAGAATGCCCGCGGGGAAAATATACGCGCCGTCGGCAAGGGAAAAGTAATTTCCGGGACAACCATCGGCGACGCCAAAGTAATTTCCGGGACAACCATCGGCGACGCCCTGGAAAAACTGGCGATTGCTCCCGACGTAACGGGCGGCGACGCCCTGTGGCTGCACCGCCGGACGGAAGGCGCCGACTGGTATTATGTTTGTGCGCCTTACGGAGGCGGTTTTCAGGGCGAACTCAGTTTTAACCACGCCGGAAACGCCGAAGCGTGGGACCCGGTAAGCGGCGAAATCATGCCGGCCGACGTCATCGGACGCGCCGGCGGGCGTACTTCTATCCGCTTCGACCTTGAACGCGCCGGTTCCTGCTTTATCGTTTTCAGGACAGGAACATCCGCGCCCGCCAAACAAACGGCGTCCCGTAAAGCCGCCGCCGCCCGAACGCTTTCCGGTTTGTGGACGCTGACGTTTCCGCCCGGATGGGACGCTCCCGCTTCTTTCAATATATCCGAACTGAAAGCCTGGAAAGACCTCGACCTGTCGCCCGAAGCCAAAGCGTTTTCGGGGACGGCGACCTATACGACTGCGTTTGACGCCGGAAAAGTAAAGAAAGGCGAAACGTATTCGCTTGACCTCGGATGCGTGGAAATGATAGCAGTGGTAACGCTGAACGGAAAAAAGCTGCGCACGCTGTGGACGCCGCCCTACCGCCTCGACGTTACGGACGCCCTGAAATCAGGAAAAAATACGCTGCAGGTGGAAGTAACAAGCACGTGGTTCAACCGGCTTGTCTATGACGCCAATCAACCCGAAGAGCAACGCAAAACATGGGTTATTGCAGGGCCGGAGAAAGAGGAGGCATTGAGGGAAAGCGGGCTGCTGGGGCCGGTCGTCCTGCAATCCTTTAAATAAGCCTGCCGGATAAAAACATTTATATCCGTTAATATGTTATATTTGTAGCTTGATTGATAATACAAGCGCTTGTTTTTTTATGTCTATACATGATTATATATACATATTCGTATCTTCTTTTATTGCCTTGTTCCCTGTAATGAACCCAATAGGAACGGGCTTCATTGTAAATGGTTTCTTAGGAGGGTTGGACGATATGCAACAGAAGATTTACGTAAAGAAAATCATCGCCAACTGTATATTGACAGGTATTGGATGCCTGTTGGCCGGACATCTCATTTTATTGCTTTTCGGATTAGCCATACCCGTTATACAATTAGGCGGGGGGATTATTATCTGTAAAACAGGATTGGAATGGCTTTCGGATCCGGGAACCGGGAAAACGGAAAAGGTGCAGGCGATGGATAAGATCAATACGGACGATATAGAAAAAAAGCTGTTTTACCCGATATCATTCCCTATCAGCCTGGGGCCCGGCAGCATGTCTGTTATATTTACGTTAATGGCTTCTGCCGTTGTGAAAGGGAACGTTCTTTCCACCGGGCTCAATTATGCAGTCATATCCCTTGCCATTATCTCGTTGCTTGTTATACTTTATATCTTCCTGTCGCAAGGAACCCGCCTGATGAAGAAGCTTGGGCGTTCGGGTAATATGGTACTTAATAAAATAATTGCATTTATCACGTTCTGTATTGGTATCCAGATTATTGTAACCGGTATTTCCAGGATATTCCATTTGCAAATATTATAATCCTCCGCGGGCTACTTATCATTTAATTTGCTGTGTTTTAACCCATATCCAAAATAGATGATAAATCCGAAAACCGTCCATCCTATCAGCCGCGCCCAGGTATCCCAAGGCAAAGACGCCATCTGTACAACACAAATGACGGCTCCCAGCAGGGGTACGAACGGGACAAGAGGCGTTTTAAAAGGACGTTTTAAGTCAGGTTGCGTTTTGCGTAATATAAGAATGGAAATACAAACAATCGTGAAAGCGGTCAGCGTTCCGATGGAAACCAATTCGCTCAGCACATGCAAAGGGAAGAGGCCGGCAATCAACGCCGTCACAACGCTTGCAAACAGCGTAGCATTATGGGGAACGCCATGCTTATCATGCACTTTAGAGAATAGCTCGGGCAATAATCCGTCTTTCGATATAGAGTAATAGATGCGCGACTGGCCAAGCATCATCACCAAAATCACGGAGCTAAGGCCTGCAATAGCCCCCAGTTTGATAAAGGGGCTCAACCAGGCCAATCCTGCTCCCGCACGGTCGATAGCCAACGCAATCGGAGCGTCTACATTTAATTCTTTGTAATTAACAATCCCCGTTAAGACGGTTGTTACCGCCACATACAAACAGGCGCATATCAGCAACGAGATCAAAATACCTTTCGGCATATCCTTTTGAGGGTTACGCGCTTCGCCCGCCGTAGTAGATAAAGCGTCAAAACCAAGATAGGCGAAAAAGACAACCGCCGCCCCACGGAAAATACCTGTCCAGCCGAAATTACCAAACCCGCCGGTATTCTCGGGAATATAAGGCGTCCAGTTGCCCGTATCCACATAAGATAATCCAAAAGCAATGAACAGCAATATTACGCTCACTTTAATAACGACGATGATATTATTGACAATAGCCGATTGCCTGATTCCGCCGATAAGGAAAGCCGAAACAACGCCGATAATAAAAACAGCCGGGAAATTAATCATACGCCCCGTCCACACCCAACGGCCGTCGGATAAATGGTCGAACGTGGATCCGGCCAATTGTTCCGGAAAAGGAATCCCCCATCCATGCAATAAGCTCAACATATACCCCGACCATCCAACGGCCACGCTGGAACAGGCAAAAAGATATTCGAGCACTAATATCCAACCTACAAACCAGGCCAGGATTTCTCCCATAGTAGTATAGCTATAAGAATAAACGCCTCCCGATGTGGGTATCATCGCCGCAAATTCGGCATAGCATAAACCGGCCATCACACATCCCAGGGCGGATATAAGAAACGAAACCGTCAACGCCGGGCCGGCATACAGGGCGGCAGCCTGTCCGGTTATGACGAAAATACCCGTCCCTACAATAGCGCCAATCCCCAGAGCAACCAAGTTGTGGGCAGAAAGATTTCTTTTAAGCTTACCTTTGTTCTCTTCCGGTTCATTCAGAACGTCGGAAATATCTTTTTTCTTAAATAGCCGTTTGATCATCTGTTCTTCTTTATCGCAGTTCAGGGCTCTACCGCCGTGGCTCCCATTTCAAATTCTAATGTGCCGCCGGCTTCTATGTCTTTGAAATTAATGAAATAGCTGTCGTATGGTTGTCCGTTCAGTTTGACGCTTTGAATGTATTTATTCTCTGCGCTGTTGTTGTGGGCAATGATACGGAATGTTTTGCCATCTTTTACCCTGATAACGGCTTCGTCTATTATGGGGCTGCCGAAAACATACTTGCCGCCGGCCGGTTCTACCTGATAGATTCCCAGCGCGGAGAGGACGTACCAGGCCGACATCTGGCCGACGTCTTCATTACCGGAAAGGCCTGCCGGACGGTCGTTATACATAACGGATAAAACTTCCCTTACCTTGTCTGCCGCTTTCCAGGGTTGGCCTACGTACGGGTACATATAAATGATATGATGGCTTGGCTCGTTGCCGTGGGCATACTGTCCGATAAGCCCGCTGATATCCGGGGAGGCGTGCTCGCCTAACGAACCTTCTACGATAAAGAGCGAATCCAGCTTTTCGATAAAGCGTTCCTTACTGCCGAACAAATCGATCAGTCCCTCTATATCATGCGGAACAAGCCAGGTATATTGCCAGGCATTTCCTTCGGTATAGTCGTTGCCGCCGTGAATCGATTCAAACGGGTTGAAGGGTGCACGGAACGTACCTTCCGACGAAAGGCCGCGCACAAACTGCGTTTCCTTATCAAAATAACGCTTATAGGATTTGCTCCGGTCCATGAAATAGTCATACGCTTCGGTTTTGCCCATTTGCTTGGCAACCTGGGCGATACTCCAGTCGGCAATGGCATATTCCATACATTTGGATAATCCTTCCGATTCCTTATCGTAAGGGATATAGCCGTATTCTTTCAGATACTTCAAACCCCTTTCGTCGAGCATGGCCGAATTTTGCATAGCCTCGAAAGCCTGTTCCTTATCAAACCCGCCGTATCCTTTCAGGATAGCGTCTGCCACTACCGATATGCCCGGGTTGCCTACCATACAATTCGTTTCGCATCCCGTCAAATGCCATACGGGCAGTTTGCCCTGCTCCTGACAGATCGTAAGCATCGTATTTATTATATCGCCCATCTTCTCGGGATGAATAATCGTCATCAACGGATGGGCAGCACGGTAGGTATCCCATAAAGAGAACGTGGTATAGTTTTTAAATGCGCCGTTTTTGTGCATCTGTTTATCCGCGCCGTAATAATCATTGTTTACGTCGCAAAATTCAGACGGGGCAATCATTGTATGGTATAAAGCCGTATAGAAGGTACGCTTTACCTTGCTGTCGTTGGCGCCGATACTGATTTTGTTCAGTTCTTCATTCCAGGCTTTATCGGCGTCGGCAATCGTTTGTTCGAAATCCCAGCCGGGAAGTTCCGCCTGCATATTCAGTTTCGCATTTTCAATGCTTACGGGCGAAAGCGCTACTTTGGCATATAACGTTTCTTTGTCATTCATATCAAACAGGGCCTGCCCGTATGTTCTCGCGGCTGTCAGGCTGGCGCCTTCTTTTATTTCATTCTTTTCCGAAACGACAAAATTCTTCATTGGTTTCGAGAAGACAGCGGTAAAGAAAACCCGCTGGTCGTTCGCCCAGCCTCTGGAATAACGATAACCGGATACTACCGTATCATTTTCCTGAACGATATATCCTTCCACCGGCATATCCCAAGCCTGTCCGTTTTCGAGGTCGATAATCACTTTTGCTTCGTTCGACGCCGGGAAGGTGTATTTATGGAACCCTACCCGTTTGGTAGCGGTCAGTTCTACATCAATATTATACCGGTCGAGATGCACGCCGTAATAACCGGCCTTTGCCTTTTCCGTTTTCCGGTCGAACAGAGAGAATTTCCCCGTGCTGTAATCGTCGGCGGCGCTTCCCCGGCTAAGGTTCGCCTCGCCGATGGCCGGCATGAAATTGATATCGCCCAAATCGCCGATGCCCGTACCGTTGAGGTGCATATGGCTGAACCCGATAATCGTAGAATCGGAAATATGATACCCCGAACACCAGTCCCATGCCTGCGGGATATTAGACGGCCCTAACTGCACCAGGCCAAACGGCACATTCGCGCCCATAAACACATGCCCGTGGTCGCCCGTCCCGATATAGGGGTCAACATATTGTGTGAGATTCTCCAGCGCCGTTTCTGCTTTTTCTTCCTTCACGCAAGAACTGAAAACGACAGAACCAATCAATAAACAGCCAAAAACTTTTCTTTTATCCATGACAATTCGTATAAGATTATTTCACAAATGTAAAGGATACTGCACATCCCTGCTGTGCATCCCCTTCGTTTTTATGCTATTTTAACCAATACTGTTTAGCGAGGGTTAGTTTTGCACTAAAATAGATATATTCGGGCTAAAAGGAATTTTTTCTACTTTTGCCAAACTTGTTTCTCTTAAATAGCCGGTTCCGATATAGCACCCCCAATTGAGATTACCTTTCCCATAAAATTGGACAGAACCGAGCGAAACGAGAACCTCTGATGGGTCTATTTGTATATTTTCGGGAATATCAATACTGTACTGTTTGCTTTTTTTACTCATAAATACAGTTTTATACAATGGCTTTTGCAGATAGCTATCCCCTATCGTTTGCGTACTACTGTTAAACCTGTAAATATTAATACTTACGACGGCGCTATCATACGAGCAATCTGTTATTTTAAATCGAACTTGTTTTAACAGGCTCTTTTTCTTTATATTCCAGGAAATACCCCAGTCGCCTCCTAATTCTAATTCCGAACCTGTAATTTGAGCCGATACCTGTACCTTTAAACCTTTTCTTAACCATTTTGATGATATTCTGGAAGGAAGAACGGTGATTTCGGATAGTTCATTTATCTTTTCTTCCAATGCAACTACCCTGTTGCCGGTTATTTCGCCTGGCAATATCCATTTGGTAATATGGCCAATATGACTAAACGTTATTAATTCGTTTTTCAAAGAATCCGGAACAATCAAAGAAAAGACGCCATCTTGATTGCTAACGGTTCCAATACCTTTATTTTCAAATCCGATACTGACATACTCAATAATCTTACCTTTAACATCTTTTGTCGTCCCCTGAATTTGCATTTGGGCGTTAGCAACAAAAGAGCAAGAAAGAAAACCAAATAAGAAATATATACTTTTTTCCATAAAACTAAGAAAGTGTAGAAGAGACTGATCGAAATTTTTATATTTCGATCAGTCTCTTTCAGATTATTATTCCCAACACCATCTCCAATGATCTGACGAACATGAATCGTACGTCCCTATCAAAAGATTTGCTACGAAGCAAATACGTCCTCCATTTGCTTTTTTCATCTCACTTGTACTCATTTCCAGAACATTCAAGCTCTTCAAATTCAATTTTTCCATTAAAATAAATGTATCTAAATTGTTTGTCTACTCTATTTAAGATTTTCGACAATCCGCTTTCCGGCTCTCAAGATTTCCGGATACCTTTCAAAACATTCATTCTTGCAAGATTTTTGTTTTATTTATTGCAAAAGTATCCGTATTCCGTGCAATAAAATTGCACAAAAACTTTTTTGTAACTACTCAGGTACTTCAAAAAAAGCATTAAGCCAAAGAATCGAAAACGTTTATAAAAAAAACACATATCTTTGTTCCTGTGGAAGAAATGATAAACATA
>JAITRG010000128.1 GCA_031288515.1 Tannerellaceae bacterium | reverse complement strand
TGTCGCATTTACTACATCAGAATCGAAAGTATCTGATGCTAAAACTTTAGGTGCGGATGAAGTAATAGTATCGACAGACGACGAACAGATGAGTAGCCAGAGTAAATTTGACATAATCATCGACACTGTATCGGGAAACCATGATGCAAATGGCTACCTGCATATTCTAAAGACAGACGGTGCATTGATTATGGTTGGCTTGCCTATAAAACCGCTCGATATATATGCTATTAGTTTAGTGCATGGTCGTAAAAGTTTGGCGGGATCTAATATCGGTGGTATCAGGGAAACGCAGGAAATGCTTGATTTCTGTGCTGAACACAACATCACTGCCGACATTGAACTTATTAATATTCAACAGATAAATGAAGCTTTTGAGCGGTTGGAAAAGAACGATGTAAAATACCGTTTTGTGATTGATATGGCTTCTCTTAAAAAGTAAAATCCAGAAAAATGAAAAAAATAATTCCCGTATTTATAATTATTTCTGCATGTCTGCTCGTTTCAGGTTGCAAAAACACATCAACTGAAGCGCAACAAACAGCGGCAGAATATAGCGTAATCAAAATTTCATCCACTGACCAAATTGCTTCATCTTCTTATTCCGCTTCCATTCGCGGAAAGCAGGATATTGAAATCTACCCACAGGTGTCGGGCTTTATTACACAGCTTTGCGTGAAAGAAGGACAACGAGTACGAAAAGGCCAAATACTTTTCGTTATTGATCAGGTTCCTTATGAGACGGCTTTGGCAACAGCAAAAGCCAACGTTGAAGCTGCCCGTGCCGGAGTTTCCTCTGCACAACTGTCATACAATAGTAAGAAGGAATTATTCGATCAAAATGTGGTGTCCGAATATGAACGCCTAACATCCGAAAATAATTTGCTGACAGCTAAGGCACAGTTAGCCCAAGCCGAAGCGCAGGCTTTAAGCACTGCCAATAATTTGTCGTACACAGAAGTGAAAAGCCCTTGTGACGGTGTGGTTGGCAATTTGCCTTATCGTGTAGGTGCATTGGTTAGTGCCACTATGCCGCAACCGCTGACAACTGTTTCAGATAATTCCGAGATGTACGTCTATTTTTCAATGACCGAAAACCAATTCCTGAATTTGGTTCGCCAATACGGTTCCAAAGACGAGGCGTTGAAATCAATGCCCGCCATTGAATTACAATTAAACGATAAATCCCTGTATAATGAGAAAGGGACGGTCGAAACCATTAGCGGCGTGATTGACCGCACCACCGGAACGGTGAGCGTGCGTGGCATGTTCCCCAACGAAAAAGGCTTGCTGCACAGCGGCAGTTCGGGTAATGTGATTCTTCCCGTACAATACAACGGCAGCATTGTCATTCCTCAAACTGCAACTTACGAAATACAGAATAAAATCTTTGCCTATAAGGTGGTGGACGGCAAAGCAAAATCAGTTCAAATCGCTGTGGAGCGTGTAAACGGGGGTAAAGATTATATCGTAAGCAACGGGCTGATTATCGGCGATGAAATTGTTTCCGAAGGTGTGGGACTTTTACGTGAAGATACGCCAATCGTTGTAAAATATAATCAATAAGGAGGTATTCATGAATTTAAGAACATTTATAGAACGTCCGGTTCTCTCTGCTGTTATTTCCATTGTGATTGTGGTCATGGGCGTTATCGGTTTATCCAGCCTTCCTGTGGAACAATTTCCCGACATTGCTCCGCCTACTATTTACGTGAGCACAAGTTATAACGGCGCAAGCGCCGAAACTGTGGAAAAAAGCGTAATCGCACCACTGGAAGAAGCCATTAACGGTGTAGAAGATATGACTTACATGACTTCGTTCGCTTCCAACACAGGGTCGATGTGGATAAGTATTTACTTTAAACAGGGAACCGACCCTGATATGGCGGCGGTAAACGTGCAAAATCGAGTATCGCAGGCTATTGGTCAATTGCCTGCCGAAGTAACACAGGTTGGCGTGAGTGTCAGCAAGCGGCAGAACAGTACGCTGCAAATTTTCTCACTTTACAGTCCCGACGATTCGTTCGACGAAAATTTCCTGTCGAATTATTTCGACATCAATATGAAACCCGAAATACTGCGAATTTCAGGCGTAGGCAACGTACAGGTATGGAGCAGTAGCTATTCCATGCGTATATGGTTGAAACCCGATGTCATGGCACAATACAGGCTCGTTCCTTCGGATATAGACGTAGCATTGGCAACGCAAAACATCGAAGCGGCTACAGGAACATTTGGCGAACGCTCTACCGAAGCTCGCCAATACACGATGAAATACCGAGGCCGTTTGACAACCCCTGAAGAATTTGGCGAAATCGTCATCCGCAGCACAGCCGACGGCGAAGTGTTGAAATTGAAAGATGTGGCCGATGTTGAATTGGGACAGGATATGTATTCTTTTCTTGGAAGTTTCGACGGACATCCGGGTGTGTCGTGCATGATATATCAAACGTCAGGTTCAAATGCTACGGAAACAAACAACCAGATTGACGCTTATCTTGCCGAAGCGTCCAAAAGTTTGCCTAAAGGGATTGCTATTGCACAGATAACAAGCAGCAACGACTTCCTGTATGCGTCCATAAACAGTGTAATTCGGACACTGATTGAAGCCATTCTGCTGGTTATCCTCGTAGTGTATGTGTTTTTGCAGGACATTCGTTCTACGCTGATTCCGTTGGTGGGAATCGTCGTGTCGTTGGTGGGCGCATTCGCATTCATGGCGTTGGCAGGATTCAGTGTCAATATGATTACGCTTTTCGCCCTCGTGTTGGTTATTGGGACGGTGGTGGACGATGCCATAGTGGTCGTCGAGGCGGTGCAGTCGCGGTTCGATGTGGGCTACCGTTCATCCTACATGGCAAGCGTCGATGCTATGAAAGGTATCAGCAACGCTATTATTTCTTCTTCCTTAATATTTATGGTAGTGTTTATTCCCGTGTCGTTCATGGGCGGTACTTCGGGCGTATTTTACAGGCAATTCGGACTTACAATGGCGGTCGCCGTAGGTATTTCTGCAATCAACGCTTTGACACTAAGCCCTGCTTTATGCGCATTGCTATTGAAGCCCTATGCGAACGAAGATGGTACGCAGAAAAATAATTTTGCCGCACGTTTTCGTAAAGCGTTCAACGCCGCATTTAACGTCATGTCGGAAAAATATAAGAAAGGCGCCTTGTTTTTCATCAAACGTAAATGGCTCACATGGTCGCTGCTTATCGCTTCGGTCGCATTACTTGCAGTATTGATGAATACTACCAAGACAGGTTTCGTTCCCGAAGAAGATCAGGGAGTGGTGTTTGCCAGCATCGTCACCGCACCGAGTAGTTCGCTAATTGTTACCGATGAAATTATGGAACGGATAGAGGAACGTATCACAAGTATTCCGCAGGTTGCCCATACGATGAAAACCACTGGCTACGGCATGGTCGGCGGCGAAGGAAGCACTTCGGGGTCGTTTGTCCTCCGCCTCAAACCGTGGGACGAACGGAAAGGTGAGGAAGACCAAATACAGGCCGTTATCGACCAAATATATGCCCGTACAGCGGATATTAAGGACGCAACATTATTTGCCATGTCGCCGGGTATGATTCCGGGGTATGGTATGGGAAATGCGTTAGATATAAATTTGCAGGACAGGACGGGCGGGGATATACATACATTCTACAATGTCACGCAACAGTATATCGAGGCGTTAAATCAACGTCCTGAAATAGATTTGGCTTTTTCAGGCTTCAATGTAAACTATCCACAATG
Source organism: Tannerellaceae bacterium (assembly GCA_031288515.1). GTDB lineage: Bacteria > Bacteroidota > Bacteroidia > Bacteroidales > Tannerellaceae > DFXE01. Next base: position 10,406 of record JAITRG010000128.1, on the reverse strand, counting down.
GCAGGTGGACGTGGATGCCGCTAAATGTATGAGGGCGGGGATTTTGCCTGATGAAGTGCTGTCCACGCTTGCAGGATATTACGGGGGGACGTATTCGTCGAACTTCAACCGCTTCTCAAAAATATACCGCGTAATGGTTCAGGCCGACCCGCAATATCGTATGAACGAAGCATCGCTGGATAATAATTACGTGCGCCTCAGCAACGGCGAAATGGCGCCGCTCGGCCAGTTTGTTACCCTGACAAAAACGTATGGCCCTGAATCGTTAAACCGCTTCAATATGTATAGTTCAATTGCCGTGAACGCTACACCTGCGGCTGGCTACAGCACGGGCGAAGCTATCAATGCAGTGAAAGAAACAGCAGTAAATACATTACCCGTAGGATATAGTTATGATTTCGGTGGTATAACACGCGAAGAAAATGAACAATCCGACACGACGATTATTATTTTCGGCATTTGTCTTTTAATGATATATCTTGTATTAAGTGCGCTTTATGAAAGTTTTTTGATACCCTTCGCCGTATTATTAAGTGTACCGGCAGGTTTGATGGGAAGCTTCCTGTTTGCTAAAACAATGGGATTGGAAAATAACATCTATTTGCAAACAGGTTTAATCATGCTGATTGGGTTACTGGCAAAAACCGCTATTCTACTTACCGAATACGCTGCGGAAAGGCGCAGGGCAGGTATGAGCCTTACTACGGCTGCATTGACTGCTGCTAAAGCTCGTTTACGCCCCATACTTATGACTGCTTTATCCCTAATTTTCGGTTTACTTCCGTTGGTATTTGCATCGGGGGTAGGTGCTAATGGTAATAGTTCGTTGGGTACTGGCGTTGTCGGTGGAATGATAATCGGTACGATTGCACTGTTGTTCCTTGTGCCATCTTTATTCGTTATTTTTCAATGGTTACATGAAAAAGTCCGCTCTATGAAAGTTTCTGAAACAAGCAATATGCAAATTGCATCCGAGATCGAACAGCACAGTATTGAGAAAAAAACAAGGGAGGATAAGCAATGAAAAAAATCATCATTATAACATTCGCTGCAATAGCACTAAGCAGTTGCGGTATATATAAACCCTACTCACGACCTGACGTAAAAACCGACAATTTGTTCGGGGAAAGTGTTGCGACGACTGATACGACAACTATCGGCAATCTGCAATGGAACGAAGTATTTACCGATGCTCTTTTGCAACGGTTAATCCAAACAGGATTACAGAACAATACCGATTTACAGATTGCACGTTTGCGTATTACCCAGGCAGAAGCTTCATTGAAAGCGGCTAAACTATCCTATTTCCCTTCTGTGGCGTTGAATCCGCAGGGAACAGTGAGCAGTTTTGATAGTAGTCCGGTTTCAAAAACCTACCAACTTCCGATAACTGCTAATTGGGAAATAGATATTTTCGGTAAATTGACTAATGCTAAACGTGGACAACAGGCGGCATTGGAACAAAGCGAGGCATACCGCCAAGCAGTACAAACATTACTCGTAGCCAGCATTGCTAATTCCTATTATACGCTACTGATGTTGGATAGCCAATTGGAGATCACTACTCACACAGTTACCTTATGGGAAGAAAATGTAAAAACAATGCGTGCATTGAAAGCGGCAGGAGAAACAAACGAAGCCGCCGTATCGCAAGCTGAAGCCAACAAACTTTCGGTAGAGGCCACTGTTGTAGATCTGAAACGACAAATCGCAGAAGTGGAAAACGCACTGTGTTTAACACTGGCTGAAACTCCACATACCGTTGTTCGGAATAAGCTTCAAAACCAATCGCTACCTACAACATTATCGGTTGGAATCCCTCTGCAATTACTTTCCAATCGTCCCGATGTACAAAGTGCCGAAGCTTCACTGAAACAGGCTTTCTATGCAACAAATGGAGCACGTTCATATTTTTATCCGTCCATTACATTGAGTGGCAGTGCAGGGTGGACGAACAATGGTGGAGCGGTTATCAGCAATCCGAGCGCATTACTTTGGCAGGCTGTCGGTTCGCTCACGCAACCAATATTCAATCAGGGCAGGAATAAGGCCCGTTTGAAAATAGCCAAAGCCCAACAGGAAGAAGCCAAACTGACATTCCAACAAACGCTGTTGAATGCGGGTGTGGAAGTAAACAATGCGCTGACACTTTACCAATCGGCTCATGAGAAAGTAGATTTGTACGAAAAACAAATTGGACTGTTAGAATCAGCAACCAATAGTACAAAGTTATTGATGAGGTACAGTAGCACTACTTACCTCGAAGTATTGACAGCGCAACAAACACTGTTACAAGCGCAATTATTACAAGTATCCAACCGCTTTAATGAAATTCAGGGTGTAATCAACCTGTATCAAGCATTAGGCGGTGGACGGAATTAATAAACCAATAAAATTTAGAAAAATGAAAAAGTTTCTTTTATACCTGCTAATGGCTGCAACTCCGATGACTGCGATGTCATGTGACAAAAATGATTTAGGTTCCGGTACAGTGGAGCCTAACCCTGATACAAAAGTATTAATCGTATATTATTCGTGGTCGGGAATAACCAAGGCTGTAGCCGAGCGGATGCAGCGTACACTCCAATGCGATATTTATCAGATAATTCCTGCCGATCCGTACCCGACGGACGGAAATGCCACTCATTTCCGTGCAGTGGAAGAACGTGAATCGGGAAATATGCCGGTACTTGTAGGAGAACTTCCCGACATTTCTTCTTACAGCCTGATATTAATCGGTGGCCCGGTATGGTCTGACCTTATTGCCACCCCTCTTTTAGCTTACATACGCCAAACAGATTTAACCGGAAAGGAAGTTGCCCCATTCTGGACAGATGCCGGAACTCCCGGACGTTATAAAGAAGATTTTACGGAAAATGCTCGAAACAGTGGAGCTATTGTTCTTCAGGAATTAGGCTTAACACGCCCCACCTCTATGGGTACAGAACGGTTAGATAAACGGCTAAATACTTGGCTCAATTCATTTAACCTTTAAATAAGGTACGATCATGGCTAAAAAGATTCTTATTATATCGGCAAGTCCGCGTAAGAGTGGCAATTCTGACTTGTTGTGCGACCAATTTACTCTTGGAGCATGGGAATCGGGACACAATGTCGAAAAGATTTTTCTTCGTAGTGAAAAGATAAAATACTGTATAGGCTGTGGAAACTGTATCGAAACAGGCAAATGTGTTCAAAAGGACAGTATGAACGAAATCCTCACGAAAATGGTGGATGCCGATGTATTGGTTTTTGCCACGCCTGTATATTTCTACGCAATGAATGGACAACTGAAAACATTCATAGACCGTACCGTTCCCCGTTATCGGGAATTTAAGGGTAAAATCTATTTTATTGCTACCTGTGCCGACCCCGAACAAAGTGCGGTAGAAGGAACAGTTTCGGATTTCCGGGGTTTTCTTGCTTGTGCTACCGGATTGGAAGAAGCAGGAATGATCTTCGGTCTGGGCGTGTGGAATGTCGGTGATGTTGTGAATAATCCCGCTATGTTACAGGCGTATCAAGCGGGGAAAAATAGTTGATTTTATATCATGAGATATTTCAAGTCGATAACTGGAACAATTGTTCACAATAGGGCGTCGGTACAGGTTGTGCTAAATATCGTTTTATTGTAGAATAAAATCTTAAACATCAATTTTCAGAACAAATCAGTATTAATCATTTATCAACCTAAAAATGTTATGATAAATTTTGTCGATAAACTCCAAAAAGAAGTACGGAAAAAAATCGAGAGAATCGAAGCAGAAGATATGAATATTTTAAAAAAATCCCTCGATGCTTCCCATGTTCTGGGCGATGCCTTCGACCAGTTAAAAGAATTTATCACTGGTTACAGTTTTAGGGATGAAGACGAAGAAATTCTCTTTTTCAAAGAAGTAAAACCTAAGATATTCTGTCATCTTATCTATTATCGCAAAGTGTATAACATCGAAATGCACCGTCCTGTCGCCAGTGTAGAAGCACAGAAAGAGTACCTGAAAAAGAAACTGGATGTAATTCAGGAATTTAACGATAAAATACTGGACTTTTACCGTTATTATCGTTCCGGTGCTACCTATCTGGATGCCGCTTACTTTGTACGGGGTAAACCCGATACGGAACAATATCTGGAGACGTTCTATTATGAACGAGATCCACTGTTTTCAACTAATGCCGATTTCAAAGTTGCCAAGATTATGGCAAATGATATGTTGCAGGCATATCTGTTATCCGAATTGGAGCAGTTGGATAATTATATGCAGAAACCCAGCAGTACCTCTTTCCCGAAAGTAAAACTTACCTGGACAGGAAGCAAAACCGACCTCATCGAACTTATCTATGCACTTGATACCGAAGGTTGTTTCAATAATGGAAAGATACCCCTGATACAGATAGCCGCTTATTTTGAAAGTATTTTCAATATAGACCTTGGCAATAATATTGCCCGTAACTTCTATGATATGCGTATCCGCAACCAACCTACACCTTTCCTCGACAGTTTGCGGGAAGAAATTCGCAAGCGGATGGACAATACAAAGCCGGGAGGGAAAGACAAGGATAAAGGCAAGGACAAAAAATAGTAAGAACGAACTTAAAAATATATGGGTATGAAAAGGATTTTATTATTACCATTATTCGTCTTGTTGTTTTCCTGTGGGGGAACGCCAAGCAAGTATGAAAAGCTGATTGCCGATGTTGTGCAAACAGATAGGGGTGTAAAAATCGACCTTAATTTTAAGGCTGATAAACTGAAAGAAATCAGACAGATAAGTGTTGCCGACAGCATTAAAATTATCACGGACAGTTTTAATGCGGAAAGGAACAAACAGATGGCCTCGCTTGAAAAAACGCTCAGCGTATTTACTGAAAGCATTGAAAAAGCAAAAGCTGCCAGCAGACCTTCCCAAACGATGATAAATTCTTATCAGTCCAGCATTGACAAAACAAGAGAACAGATTGATGCGCTTAGGAAAAGTGTTCCGGGAGAACTTACAAAGTACGAAAGCAGAGATACAAATGAAATATTGGCAGTAGTAGTCCGCTGTACTTATACAATCGACGAACCGCTGACCAAGAAAAGGGTTACGGAAACATTCGATTTTTTTCTTTCACCTGATGCGACAATATTCTATTCTAAAAAAAGAGTGAAAGAATAGATTATATCTAATTTAGTATTCAGTCCGTATTTGCGATACAAAGCAAAATACGGACTTTTTTTGTGCCCATAAGACACAAATTGCCACTTGAATGCCCAAAGCTACTACATATCTAAATATCAATTAATTGCATCTGATTGTTCTATACTTTCGCTTCTCAAACCCATTAAAGCGATTTTATTATGCAACAAGAAGATGATCTCCGGGGATTGGCTAAAGTCATGGACTTTATGCGTGCCCTCAGTATTTTATTCGTAGTAATCAACATCTACTGGTATTGTTACCAGCAGATGGTAAATTGGGGTATTAATATCGGCGTGGTCGATAAGATACTCGTTAATTTCGACCGCACAGCGGGTTTATTCCATAACATTCTGTGGACTAAACTTTTTACCGTAGTATTCCTCGCCCTCTCCTGTCTGGGAACAAAAGGGGTTAAGGAAGAAAAAATCACATGGAACAAAATTATTGTTTTTCTTTCAGCGGGTTTTGTGCTGTTCTTTTTTAACTGGTGGTTACTGGATTTACCATTACCGCTGGAAGCCAACGCAGGTTTTTATATACTTACGATGTCCATAGGATATATTTTCCTGTTGATGGGCGGAACATGGATGTCGCGCCTACTCAAAAATAACATGATGGACGACCCGTTCAACATTGAGAACGAATCCTTTCAACAGGAAACCCGCCTGATGGAAAACGAATATTCGGTAAACCTGCCTACACGCTTTTATTATAAAAAGAAATGGAACAACGGCTGGATCAATGTTGTAAACCCATTCAGGGCGTCAATAGTGTTAGGAACTCCCGGATCGGGCAAGAGTTATGCTGTTGTTAATCAATACATAAAGCAGCAAATTGAGAAAGGATTCTCACTTTACTGTTATGATTTCAAGTATCCCGACCTTTCGACAATAGCTTATAACCATCTATTGAACAATCAGGGTGGTTATAAGAAAGTACCTACTTTTTTTGTGATAAATTTTGACGACCCCTCGCGTTCGCACCGCTGTAACCCACTTAATCCATCATTTATGAATGACATAGCCGATGCTTACGAATCAGCCTATACCATTATGCTAAATTTGAACCGGACATGGGTACAGAAACAGGGTGATTTCTTTGTGGAATCTCCAATTATCCTTTTTGCCGCTATTATATGGTATTTACGCATCTATCAAGACGGAAAGTATTGTACCTTTCCTCATGCCATCGAATTTTTGAATAAACGCTATGAAGATATTTTCCCAATACTGACCTCTTACCCAGAGTTGGAGAACTACCTTTCTCCCTTCATGGATGCGTGGCTCGGTGGTGCTGCTGAGCAGTTGCAGGGCCAGATCGCATCGGCGAAAATACCGCTTTCCCGTATGATTTCGCCACAACTTTATTGGGTAATGAGTGGCGATGAATTTTCGCTGGATATAAATAATCCCGAAGAACCTAAAGTCCTTTGCGTAGGCAACAATCCCGATAGGCAAAATATATATGGCGCAGCACTCGGTCTATATAATAGCCGTATTGTGAAGTTAATCAACAAAAAGGGGCAACTGAAAAGTAGTGTGGTTATTGATGAGTTACCCACTATATATTTTAAGGGACTTGATAATCTGATAGCCACTGCCCGAAGCAATAAAGTAGCTGTATTGCTCGGTTTTCAGGACTTTTCGCAGCTAAAGCGCGACTATGGTGATAAAGAAGCCGCCGTAGTGATGAACACGGTCGGTAATATTTTTAGCGGTCAGGTGGTGGGAGATACAGCTAAAACACTTAGTGAAAGGTTCGGGAAAGTGTTACAGAAACGTCAGTCTATGACCATCAACCGTAACGACAAGTCCACATCCATATCCACACAGCTCGACAGCCTAATCCCTGCCAGCAAAATAGCTAACTTGACACAAGGTATGTTCGTAGGAGCAATCGCGGATAATTTTGATGAGCGCATAGAGCAAAAGATTTTCCATGCTGAAATAGTAGTGGACAATGAACGGGTAAAACGAGAAACCACCCGGTATCAGCAGATACCCGTTATCACTAATTTTGTCGATGAGGACGGAGTGGACAGAATGAAGGAAATGGTTAAGAATAATTACGACCGCATCAAAGAAGAAACTCGCCAGATAGTCGAAAATGAACTCGAAAGGATTAAGAACGACCCGATACTCTGCCATCTGTTACCGGATCAGGAGTAAAACGAAAAGAGCCGTAATTTTTAATCAGATTGCGGCTCTTGCTTTTTGACTTTTATTTCTCCATTAATTTATCCTGGTTATAACTGACAATACGTTTAATCAGGTCAAAAGGTATCGGTTTATTATATGGAAACTGAATTCCTCCTTTGCTTGTATGATACGAGGTTAATTCATCCCGGAAATGCTCTATGGTTTCAGGATAGGGGTAGAAACCCAAATGATTTTTAAATCCGGCGAACTGTACAAGTATCTTCTTTATTTTGAAAGTAGGCATTGCCCAACTTATACCTTCGATTGCCTCCGGAGCAACTTCCCTGATTATTTTACGCACTTCATTCATTACCGACTGTATTTCCAAAGGAAACTCTGCGATATAAGCATCTATATTTTCAGGTATATTCTTCTTATCCATAATATTATATGTATGATCACCTTAAATCCAGATTATAATATCTATCTCTTGTCCTGTTTCAATATTTTCCTTTTTTCTGATTTCTGCTTTAAGGGGCAGTAAATAAGTGTCATTCTTTGTGTCAAACCAGATTGCAGTTTTCCATTGGCTGTTTCCGATTTTTGCCGTTATTTTCAATCGTCCCCAGCCTTCTTCTAAAAATTTAAGGTTCTCCCTTATCTCTTTTGCCATCTCTTTTGGAAGGAAGACAATCCACCAACCTCCCATTCCTTCAGAGGATGAATGGTACAACCTCTTCGCCTGTCGCCGCATCCAAGAATCCCCATTTACCGTTATGTTCCGTCGCCACTAATTTCCGAGTTTCGGATGTAAAAACAGTAGTGGGTTCTTTTTCAGTTTGTTGTTTAGTCATTTTAATTCACTAAAATTTTATGCTCCTGAAGATAATAATAGTTGGAAATCATTTTTTTCCAATACATATATATAATGTAGCATTTCTATATCATTATATATAATGGTATGCTCTCCTGTTTTCGTCATCTCCAGATTTTCGGCAACACGGATAGAAGCCGTATTTTCCGGGCGTATGCTGCAATATATCTGATTCAGTCCGAGTTTTTCAAAACCATACTGAAGACACGCTTTTGCTGATTCTGTCGCATACCCTTTACCCCAGAACTCATTATCAAATATGAATCCAAGTTCGGTAACTTCATCGCCACCGATAACACTTTTCATTAATCCTGCCTGCCCGATAAGTTCTCCTGATTCTTTAAGAAAAACAGCAAAATAGCCGTATCTGTCTTTTTTGTACCGGGTAAGTTGGTGGCTAATCCATTTTCGCGTTTCGTTACGAGTAAACCCATGTTCCCAAGCATACATAACTTCCGGTTTTTCCATAATCCGGTGTAAAGAATCGAGATCATCTCTTGTGAACTTGCTGACACATAGCCTTTCTGTTTCAAATAATATAAGGCTGCTCTCGTATGATTGTGGAATAATACCGTCTTCTTCAAGATTGGCAACAACTGTTTTCAAGACCTCTTTCATTCGTTCGTCCCAAGCATCGTCCGGGATGATACGCAAATAGGAGTATCTTATATATGTGTCGATTATTCCTTTAGTAATCTTTTTCAGATGTTTTTCTTCAGGGACAAAGCCTTTTTCTTCTATAAAAAAATCGAAGTCAATATATAAATGCTCATCTATTTCCTCTTTCAACTCATCTTCGAGGTCGCTGTATAAGATTTCTTCAATTTGTGGTTTCCGGTCTTCCTGCATTTGACGGTGGTGCGCCAATATATCGGCAGCATATTCCTTTAATTCAGGATATTTATTGTTTTTGGAGTATTTTTCAAGTAAATCCCATTCTTCTTTCGTAAGACGAAATTTTTCTGAAATCCGTTCAACCTTGTTTATGCGCTGTAACTCATTTTTTCTTTCTATGGGTAAAGCAACACATTCCTTACAAATATGCGTAGCGTGTCCTTTTCCACTGAACTTCTCATTGGCTTTAGTTTCTCCGCAGATTTTACAATAGTGTCCCTGTCGTTTCTTTTTCGCCATACGCTATTATAGTATCAATTCCAATATTCATTCCCTTTCCCAAAGAAAGGAAAATGCTGACTGGATTTATCACTCATTTTCAGGTTATATTTCTCCACTATCTCATCTAACAGGCTCTCATCCAAATGCAGATATACCCCGAATGACGGGTAATCCGTTAATCCAAAACCTATCATTATCCCGTCTTTCTCATCTTCCATCCCCTGCATGAATACGAAATAATTGTGCGAATTGGCTCCGTCCATATTAAACAGAATTTCCTCATCTGACAGCTCCGGCGGAGTAACGCCTTCGGGCATTAACTTATAGTAATCGTAATCCACCCAACCCCGGTTGCGGTAGGATGAGAACAGTTCCCTCAACTGTTCGGTGGACAAGTGCTTGATAGAATAAAATTGCTCAATCATACTTCATAAAATATATCTCTCCAAATATAATGCAAGCCGAACGCCATGTGAGCTTGCTCATAAATGGCTGAGGCGCAGCTTATATTATGCAAAGGTAGGCAATATTCCCGGATAAGGAGAAAAACCGCCTGCCTGATTTCCTCGATGACAGGAGTTTGCTGCCACAAGTCGCCAGTTGTTTGCCGCAAGCCTCCGGAGGCTTAATACCCCTTTGCCAGTCAGCCTGTTACATCTAATTTCGTTCCAGCATCGCTATTGATGCGAACTAAAAACATTCGTAAATATGAACGAAAAATTAAAGAACGATGCCAAAAAAGTAATGCTCGTTCAAGATGCAACAGACGGCAAATTGAAAGCCGTTACCAATGTGGATAAGGACGGTAATATTCAGACTACCGAACCCACAAAGCAAAACTTGGCCAGTATGCTCAATGTGAACACGAACGATTCTTTCATTGAAGCATTTTTCAAAAAGATGCTGGAACAGGCGGACGATCCAGCACGTTCGGGGCTATCAAACACTGTGGGCAAAGTCTTTATCATGACCGAGAGTGTTTTTAACAAGCTCGTCAAAATGGACTTTCCTCCCGAAGAACTTGAAAAGTACCGTGTCGATCCGGCTGCCGAACTCGCAGCCCGGCAGGGGCAAAATCCCAAAGTACAACAGGGCGGC
>JAITRG010000122.1 GCA_031288515.1 Tannerellaceae bacterium | reverse complement strand
ATCGCCCGGAGATATCGGGGGAAAACAGTTGTAGGTAGCCCAATCGCTCGGAGATATCGGGGGAAAACAATTGTATCTACCCCAATCGCCCGGAGATATCGGGGGAAAACAGTTGTAGGTAGCCCAATCGCTCGGAGATATCGGGGGAAAACAGTTGTAGGTAGCCCAATCGCTCGGAGATATCGGGGGAAAACAATTGTATCTGCCCCAATCGCCCGGAGATATCGGGGGAAAACAATTGTATTTGCCCCAATCGCCCGGAGATATCGGGGGAAAACAGTTGTAGGTAGCCAAATCGCTCGGAGATATCGGGGGAAAACAATTGTATCTGTCCCAATCGCCCGGAGATATCGAAGGAAAACAATTGTATCTGTCCCAATCGCCCGGAGATATCGAGGCAAAACAGTTGCAGGTAGCCCAATCGCCCGGAGATATCGGGCCAAAACAGTTGTAGGCAGCCAATCGCCCGGAGATATTGAGCCAAAACAGTTGTAGACAGCCAATCGCTCAGAGATATTGAGGCAAAACCGTTGCAGGTAGCCCAATCGCCCGGAGATATCGAGGTAAAACAACTGTAGGTAGCCAATCGCCCGGAGATATTGAGGTAAAACAATTGTGGGTAGCCAAATATCTCGGAGATATTGAGGCAAAACAATTACCGGCAGCTTTTTCACTACAGTGAATTTGTCGCCGGAAACTGTGGGCGGCTTTTTCCCTGCTGTGAATTTGTCGCCGGAAACTGTAAACAACTTTTCCCCCGGAGGGGGGACATTTAAATAATTAGTATTGTTTCATTTAAAACGTAGAAAAGATGAAAAAGTTTTTTGGATTCTTCGTTGCGCTGTTCGTCAGCGCCGTTGCCGTAAGCTGTACCGACCAGGAAAAAGGAGAGGACTACAGCAGTACTGTCGAGCGACAAAAAGAGATAGTGAAAGCGCAGGGCCACCCGCACGAGTTGCTAACCAGGTTACATTCCGAAGGGAAATGGGAGTATCCCCAGGCAAGCCTGACGGCTACGCCTACCGACAGCGTTACCTTCGACGGCCTCCAGTTTGTGAACACTGCCACTTCTGCAAACGTGGATACCGCCGTGCTGATTATTAAATGGACGGACGATAAAGAGTGGACAGTAGGCGACAGCATCCTCGCCTGGGGTTTTATCTTCAACCGGGCAGACACAATTTCCAGTGAAAAGATGCTTCGCGAGGTAGCCGCAGCAGACCAACGCTTGTCTGTTTTGCTCTTGAACAGCGGTATCTCCGTTTCTACGAAGGATACGCTCAATTACGCTGTCGGCGGTTTTGGATATAATTATGCAGTCAGGTCGCGTGTGCCTTTAAGTTATGATTTGGAAAGCGTAAAAAAGGACCCCAGTATTAATTTTACGTTTGATCCGGGCGCTGAATTTCCTACTCCTTATGGGCAAACCCATGCACCAAAAGACCCTGAGGCAGATATTGATGCAGCCATCGAGGAATCAGATATGACTGGCGTTATCGAGCATCCGTTCAACTATGATGTTTACGGTTATGCCTGTTATGATTTTGACTGGTGGTCATTAAGACGGAATGTTTCTGATTACCATTGGCAGTCCGGTTGGTATACCGGCTATTGGGCTTTCTATGTGAAGGACGAACTGACAGGCGGATTCGGTTATTCCGGAGCTGGAGCTTCTCAACGTATCCTGCAGAACCGGAGTGTGGACGGCTGGGTCTTTTCCGCCTGGTCCGGAGATATGAGCGGAAACTATACTCCTGCAGTTTTTTAATTAATTAATCAGCTTCGCGCAGCATGGTTCTTCGGGACGCTTGCTGCGTGAAGTATTATCAAATCAGAAATACAATACAACAAATGAATCACATGAAAAGGAATCTGTTTTTCCTTTCGTTTTTATGTCTCGTTTTTACGACGGAAAACGCGCTGGCAAGGATTCGCCTGGTTACGACAACCGAACTGAATGATACCAGCGAGGGATCGCTTCAGAAGATATGGAAGAGCGTAGAAAACCAGGATACCATTATGTTTGACGAATCGCTGAAGAATGCGGTTATTACAGGTTTTCCTTCAGCCGGTATTTTTACTCCGAATGTGGAAGGCAGATACATAGCCGTAATTGGAAATGGTGTGGTAATTGACCCCGGCGCAAGAACCAAATCGACTCTTACTATTAGGGGAGGCGGATACAGGTTGGAAAACCTTATTGTCAAAGGACCATTGGGTTCTGAAGACATCGACCAGCCAGTATATGTAAAGAACTGTGCATTTAGCAGACCTAACGCAACCAATGGTACGTCACTGTTTGATTTTTTTTGTCGTATGGATGCAGGAATGGGTTTCAAGAACACGGTGAAGGTTATTGTAGAGGGTAGTTCCTTTACGTCAGTCAAAGGTGGAAGTGCATACACAACATGGTCAGGAGATTTAGATATTCATTTTATTTCTTGTACGTTTGAGAGTTTTGAAAAACCAAAATACGGTTTAATATCGAATGAGTTTGCAGACGATGGATTTGAGGCCGATGTACGGATTACATTGACCAATTGTGTTATTGTGGGTAAGAGTACCAAAGGAGAATTTTATGGTATATCATCTGTTACTTCCTACGGTTATAATGTGGTAAAAGGAGATAGTGGTACTCTGCCGTGGACTCCGCAGGCAACCGATATAGTGGACGCTGATATGGAAAATCCGCTTGTCCTCCACGGAGGCGTGTACAAGGCGCTTGCGGATGGCGAAGCTTACCGGCGCCTGCCGGCCAATGCCGCCGCAGACGTCGCCCTGCCCGATGGCGTTTCATTTCCCGAAAAAGATTTGCTGGGAAATACGATAGACTATTCGACGCCAGCGCATAGCGGAGCCGTGCAGGCGTCGTCGGAACAAACTGTCGTTATAATAGACCTCAGGGACGGGGATCAGTTGGCCGCCGGAGCCACACGTACCGTTAAGGCTGAGCTGCTTCCCTGGGGTTCGGAACAGGCGATAAGATGGAATAGCTCTGCCACGGCCATCGCTACCATCACTGCCGAAGGCGTGATTCAGGCGATTAAAGAAGGCGAGACCACCATCACGGCTACGAGCGAGGATATGCATACGGCTTCGGCTACGCTCACCGTGGCAGGGGACTTCCCTCTCGAAGGCGTTGAGCTGGACATATCCGCCCTGTCGTTAGACCTTGGCTACGACAGGAAGCTGAACGCGTCCATCCTTCCCGCCGTGGCAGGCAGCAAGCCGCTTACCTGGACAAGCGATAATGAAGACGTAGCAAGCGTCGGCCCGGACGGGACTGTAACGGCTAAGGGCACAGGCGCCGCCAAAATAACCGTACAGATTGACGGGACAGCGCTGACTGACGTCTGCGAGGTGGCCGTGGACGCAGCCGACTATACGACCGGCGTCTTTATCGTGAACGAAGACTGGTTCGGGCATAACAACAGTACCCTCAACTACCTCTACCCCGAAACCGGCAAATGGAACTATAGGGTCATCCGGCATGAAAATGCCGGCGCCGGTATCCAGTTGGGCGCCACCGCGCAGCATGGCGCTATCTACGGAGGCAAGTTCTATCTGACGTCCAAGCAGGCGGCAGACCCCGGAGCCTCCTCCACGCCCGGCAGCCGCCTGGCCGTAGCCGATGCCGCTACCATGAAGGTGACGAAGGAGCACAGGGTGCTGGCGGCGGATGAGAACGGACGGTCTATCGCCGACGGGCGCAGCTTCCTGGGCGTAGACGAACACAAGGGCTACATCGGCACCTCCAACGGTATTTATATCATCAACCTTGATACGCACGAACTGACGGGCGGAAAGGTCTCCGGCACGGAAGGCGACCCGCAGGGCGGCGACGACCCCGGACTGGGCGGCAATCCCGGCCTTTATACCGGGCAGACGGGCACGATGCTCCGGGCAGGCGATAATGTGTTTGCCATTCACCAGAAAGAGGGTATCCTCATCATCGACGCCGCAACAGACCGGGTGCATACCGTGATTGGAGCGCCGGAGATTACCGAAAAACAAACCCCGTACGACGAGGGCGTTTACGGCTCCATCGTACAGGCGAAAGACGGTTCTTTATGGGCCAGCGTAGCCGTTGAACGTTCCGGTCTGACTCCGGGCGCCGACTTTTTCGTACGGATCGATCCCTTTACGTTCGATACGACCCACGTGGCAATCGCTCCCGACACCGGCGTCGGAGCGTCCTGGTATGCCTGGACGCCGGACGCCTGCTTTGCCGGGATCAACGAGAACAAACTGTACTGGGCCGCTACCGGCGCCTATATGTTCGCGCCCCTTTCCGAGTTGTATGAATACAATATCGATACGAAAGAGCAGAAACTCCTGGCAGACCTTCGCGCCTACGACGACGGAGGATGGCATATCTACAGCTCGAGCGTCCGCATACATCCTGTGACGGACGAGATTTATGTCACCCTCTTCCGCGCCAACGGCCAGCCTTACTACCGCACGGTGCGGATCAGTTCCGCTACGGGCGAGGTACTGGAGACGTATCCGATGGAAAACAACTACTGGTTCTCGTCCATCCCCGTCTTCCCCGACAACGCGGCGCCGGTAGTAAGCGCCAGCCTGGGGGATATTTCCCTTACGGAAGACGCCTTCATCTATCTGGGCGATAAGGTAAGCGACGCCGACAACCTCGACGCCGCCATCGTCAAGAGCATCGTCTCCATTAGCGACGACGGGATATTCGGAGCCTTTATCCGCCACGACACGCTCTTTCTCTCCCCGCTCAGGGAAGGGTCTGCCACGCTCAGGCTCAAGTTCAATTCCAACGGCAAAGTGGCGGAGCGCGAACTTGCCGTCGCCGTCGAAGCGAGCGTCGTTACGTATCCCGTGACCGGCGTCTCGCTGAACCGCAGTTCGGCCGCGCTCATGACAGGCGAAACGCTGCAACTCGCGGCCACCGTCTCCCCGTCCAATGCCACGAACAGGAACGTCGTGTGGACGTCGGACAATGCATCCCTGGCTTCGGTCGACGCCAACGGCTTCGTCACGGCTCTCCGGGCTCCCGGCGTGGCCGTCATTACCGCTACCACCGTCGATGGCGGCTTCAAGGCAACCTGTGCGGTAGCCGTCAACGCCCAGCCTCCTCAACCGGCCGGCAGCCTGACGCTCGACAAGGCTACCCTGCTGCTGGCTCCGCTGAAAAGGGCTTCGCTGACGGCCGCTGCCTCCGGTTCGCTGGCAGGGCAGACCGTTGTCTGGACGTCGTCGAACACCGCCGTGGCCGACGTCACGAGCGAAGGCGTAGTGATAGCTCTTGCCGAAGGCACAAGTACCATCGCGGCCAGTATCGGCTCCGTGTCGGCAACCTGCGTCGTAACCGTGCGTTCCACGCCGACGGACGTCGAGGCGCTCGCCGGCCGGCAACCTTCAGTCTATTATGCCGAAGGCGTCCTGCGCCTGCTGAACCTCGAAGGCTACGACTGCTACGTAACTGCCCTGAGCGGACAGCGCCTGCGCGCGATTCGTCCTGCTTCGCCCGACGAGACGCATGCCTTCCGCCTTTCCGGAGGAATATACATCCTCTCCGCGCAGAAGAATGGAGAAAGGATAATATGCAAGTTCGCCGTCCTTTAATAAACTAACCGGAAAGAGGGCGTATCCAAAAGCGTAGTTTGGAATATGCCCTCTCTTCTCAGACAAATCGGGCAGGGAGAGGTTTTACTCTTCCTGCCCGACGAGTTAATGGCAGTTTAACAGAGACAGGCTTCCGGGCGATACGTTTGAATATCTTCCCGGATCAGGATTTATCTCATTGCTTCTTTACCCGCTGCACGGTGTGGATGGGTACGGCATGCTGGTTGAGCATGATGAGTTTCAGCGTATCAGGGGTGACGGAAACTACTGAAAAACCGGCCTCGCCCGAACTGAATTCCTGTCCTTCGACGGGTACGACTTCGCGGCTCGATGAGCCGGACGAATTGACTATATAATCTATTTCGCTATCCTTTACGCGGATATGCTGGAAGTTGTGAATATGTCCACATACATAGAAATCTACTCCTCCACGGCGAAGAATCGGGTCGAGGCGTACCTGCATATCGCGGCGTTCCTCTTCGTCCTTGTCGGTTCCCGCATAGATGGGATGGTGTCCGACCACTATTTTCCACGTTTCATGCGAGGCGGTCAGCGTCGAATCTGCCCATTGCAACTGGCGATCCATATCCTGCTTTCCGGCGTCGGGATATTCTTCGTCGTTGCGGTATTTGTCCATCAGCGGCGCCGTATCGATGAACACGAGCCGTAAGGATGCGCCGTCCTCAACTTCGTATGTGCGGGTGTAGTACCGGGCAGGCATTGTCCACCTGCGACTGACGGCAGAGTAGTCTATCACAGCCTGCGTATTGCCCTGATACTCGTGATTGCCGAGCGTGGGCAACCAATCTATCTGCAATTCGGGATGATCGTATATGAGTTCGTAGTTGGTCATCCACAAGGGGTCTGCAACGCTCTGCACGCCCAGGTAGTGGTGTACATCGCCGGGGGCCGCTACAAATTCCATATCCTCCCGTTCGGCCAGCAGCCCCATTTCCCCGGCAATGGGTTTCTGCAGATAATAGCCGTTCCGTCCAAGGTCGCTGGCTATAATAAAGTTGAACGCATCTCCGGGCAATCCGGATAATTTATTGCTGTCGTCTGTTGCTACGTTAGTCTTGCAGCAACTGCCCATCATCAGTATCAGTATCGGAAATAATATTGTTTTCATATCAGATGTCGAATTTAAGTCCTAAATTAAATGTCGGTTTATAATATTCCATTTGCACTAAACGGTTTCTGACCCCGCTCTGATAGTACCGGAGAGGTTGATTGGTCAGGTTGTTGGCTTCGGCGAAAACGCGCATGTATGGAAGAATCCGGTACGAGGCGTTGGCGTCAAGAAAGAGCTGACGGTCGTAGTAGACGTCTTCAAACTCCGAACCGCCTAC
Organism: Tannerellaceae bacterium; assembly: GCA_031288515.1. Classification (GTDB taxonomy): domain Bacteria; phylum Bacteroidota; class Bacteroidia; order Bacteroidales; family Tannerellaceae; genus DFXE01. The sequence goes on along the minus strand of JAITRG010000122.1, from coordinate 3,810 downwards.
TTCGTCGATGTAGTTGCCCGTGTAATTGAGCGACACACGTGCCGACAAGCGTTTGTTTTCCCACGAGAGCGATGCGTTGAACATGTGAGGAGCCGTTCCCGGCAGTTTGACGTCGGTACGCTGTTCGCCATCTTCGTTGTAGATGCCTTTGGTTCTGGAGCCGGTATAAGTATAGTTCAGATAGGCTCCGAAGTTTCTCAGGAACCGGGAACGGAAGAAGTCGAGTTTACGCTGGAAAGCAACCTCGAAGCCGAAGATATCGACATTTTCGCCATTCATCGGGCGCAGCAATTCCCAGCGTTCGCCTGCATCTATCGGATTGTCCATGCCCGGGAAGTCGCGGGCGAACTTTTCCCGGGTATAGTCGGCGTCAGAATAGAAATAGGCGAAGTCTTTCATGCTCTTGCAGAATCCGCCGATGGAGAACAATCCCACCGGTTTGAAATAGTATTCGCCCATGAGGTCGAAGTTATAGGAGTAAGTAGGAGCAAGGGAGGAGTTCCCGGCTTCTATCTCTCTGTCTTCGCGGTTGATATTGGCGAAAGGCACGAGGTCGTAATAGTTGGGGCGTGCCAGCGATGTGGTGAATGCCGCACGGAGGATAAGGTTGTCGCGAACGTCCCATTTGAAAGAGAGGCTGGGAAGAATATCCAGATAGTCGTTGCTGAACTTATTGCTGCGGGCATTTTCAAACTCGTCTTCTACAAAGAAATTCCCCTCATACTCCATATGGGTGTGTTCGGCTCTCACGCCGAGGGTCATCACCAGATTTCCGGTAAAATTCTGATCCCAGCGCAGATAACCGGCCAGGATGCGTTCGCCGGCTTTGTAATTGTCGGCCATATATTCATCGGGAGCATCCTCGCCTTCAAACAGGGCGGAGTTCTTCAGGTCGAGCCTGGCAACGTATTTGGGGTCGAAGAATGAACCGGGTATGTAGCGTTCGTCCATCAGCAGAGGGGCGTTGAACGTGAGCGCCTGGTCTGCCAGGCTGGGGAAATCGCCGGCAGGTTCATACTCCGTGAAGTCGTTGTCGCGTTCTTTGCTTTTGAATCGTCCTCTGAATCCGAAGCGTAAACGTCCTTTCTGGTCGTCGATGACTGAAAGCGGCGCTCTCGCGTTGATGCGGACGGCCAGTTCGTCTTCGGCGGTGAAGTCGTTGTTTTCGGTGAGCTCGTCTAAAGAGAAATCCTTGATATGCTGATCCGGCGAACTGATGAAAGGGCGCTCGGGATTGCTGATATCCTGAACGATTTTTACATCTTCCTGCGTAAAGGTGATGTAGCGTTCGTTTGAAGCCTCTTCTACGCCTCGGGCATAGCTCAGATTCCAGTCGAGGTCGAACTTGGGAGAGACGAGGTGTTGCCCGCCGAGCGCATAACTCTGAACGGTTTGGATTTCGAGGCGGCGTCCGGGCCTGGCTTTGCTGCCGATACCGGCCTTGTCTTCACGCTGTATTTCGCCAATGTAGCCGGTCTGCTTTCCGGCGTCATCGTATTCGGGTTCTGCTTCATAGCCCAGTCGAAAGCGGTTTTCCAGGTCGTCGCGCCAGTTGTATATGGCGTCGAACGTAATTGTGTTGGACGGATTTATCTTCCAGTCGGTATTGAGAGCGATGCTACGGCGGATGCGCTGCACGTCGTATCTCCGGATGTCCATCGCTTCCAGGAAGAGGCCGCCGTTGTCGTCTTCTGCCCATACGGCTTCGGCATTGTCTGAGCCATAGTCCTTGTTTTGATAAGAACCGCTCGCTACCACGCCGAGTTTGTCGTTGAAGAAGCGATTGCCATACACCAGCGATCCGCCATGAGTAGCCCCTTCGCGGATAGGATTGTATCCGCCCGGTACGGTAACGGATATACGCTGTCCGCCTGTGGCTGCACGGGTAATCAAGTTGACCGAACCGCCGATGGCGTCGGCGTCCATATCGGCTGTGAGCGTTTTACTTACCTCTATTGCCTGAACCATATCGGCGGGGATAAGGTCCATTTGCACATTGCGGTTGTCGCCTTCGGCAGAGGGTATCCTGTTGCCGTTCAGCGTTACCGAATTAAGTTGCGGAGCCAAACCACGTATCACAATATTACGCGCCTCGCCCTGATCGCCCTGCGTGGCGATGCCCGGCACACGCTTGAGAGCGTCGCCTATGTTGGCGTCTGGAAAGCGCCCAATTTGGTCGGCAGAGATGACGTTGGTTATCCGGTCGTTGGTTTTCTGGGTGTTGAGCGCCTTTGCCTGCCCGCGCAATCCATCTCCCATAACCACTACTTCGCCTAAAGACATTGGAGCTTCAGTGAGAACGAGATTGATTACGCTGTTCCCTCCCGATATTACTTCGACGTGCCGGGTTTCGGGTTTATATCCCATATACGACGCCTCTACCGAGTAACCTTCTGCCGGCACGTTAAGAAATTCGTAATATCCATTCTGATCGGAAATGGTGTAGCGGTTGTACTTGTCCAGTCTGAGTATTGCTCCCGGAAGACTACGGTTCTCGGTTGCATCGGTCACCGTCCCCGAAATCACTCCGCTCGACTGGCCCCGCGCAATTAATCCGCACGACAACAGCGCTAACCATAATAGTAGCATTTTCTTCATAATCTTTGTTTTTGTTTTAATAATTCCGGTATAAAAAAACGAAAACGAAAAAACGAAACGATTACGAAGCTGTTAATAAATAGCTAAAAATTTCCCGCTGAGGCAGTAACACAACTAGCGGGGCCGGGATGTCGCTTGTCTTTACGTTCCACTGTTGCAGGAAGCTCCCTTGCGCAAGCTGCTATAACGTTTATTCGACGACGAGGTAGACGTTATTTGTTTGGAAATCAATTTCCCAGTTTCCGGCGGGATGTTTTTTCCATTGGTATTTTGTTTCCATATCGTCCCACCATTGCTGAAAACAAATACTTGCTTCTACGATATCTTTTACTGATTTTTCATACTGCGGCCTGTTGCCGTCGTTCACTTCTATTATTTTTGACAACTCAATCAGGGTGTTTTTATGGTTGGATAAGGCGCGTATTTCTTCTTTTTCCTGTTCGCTGACCTGTCCGATACGTGTTTTCATTTTCATAAGGGTATGTTTATACAATAAAAAAACGTGGGACTTAATTCTACTTTAACAGATTAAAAAACGTGCGAAGAAAGAAGCTAAACCTGATACCGGCCCGGGAACTGCTTTTTCAACAGGAAAACGCCCCTGCTAAACGATACTTTTTCACCTCTCCTTTCATCTTTCATTTTTGTTGCAAAGGATTGGTTTACAGGATGAAAATCCTGAAGAAAGACCGTTCAGCTTCCTTTCAGGAAACCGGAAGAGAGGGATTTATTCCATAAAAAAATCATTATACAGTCTTCAGTAAACCATTATAATGCCTTTAGTAAACCAATAGATACTCTTTACCAAACCATAATAATGATTTGTTGAAGGCGTCATAGCGCTTTTTTTAGTCTTTGCAATGCTTCATCAGAGTCTTTTCAATGGTTTACCAAAGACATCGCAATGGCGTTCTAAAGTCATCATAATGGTTTGGAAAAGAGGGCGCAATAACTTTTTTCCTTTTTTTACCGGCCCCGTATTTTTTTGCTGAAAGGAGGCTGAAAGGTCTTCTTTCAGCCATAGCCGTTCATACGTAAGCGCTTATAAACCGGCTGGAAGCTGAAAGATAGCGCCAAACAAGCCTGAAGAGGGGGGTTAATGACATGGGCCTGAAGAGGGGGACGGGGGCTTTATGCTTTTGATGAGAAAGTATTAATGTGTTAAAGTAGAATTAACAGTTACGGGGATTAACCGTATTTGCCGCCGTTTAC
>JAITRG010000106.1 GCA_031288515.1 Tannerellaceae bacterium | reverse complement strand
TCGTTTCCGCGCGGCATTTGTTCGTTTCCGCGTGGCATTTGCCCGTTTCCGCGCGGCATTTGTTCGTTTCCGCGTGGCATTTGCTCGTTTCCGCGCGGCATTTGTTCGTTTCCGCGTGGCATTCGCTCGTTTCCGCGCGGCATTCTCCCGTTTCCGCGTGGCATTTGTTCGTTTCCGCGTGGCATTTGCTCGTTTCCGCGCGGCATTTGTTCGGAGCAAGCCGCGTTTTTGTTTAGTAGTCCAAACCGGGATTAGTCATCCCGGGGAGCGTTTATGGGTGATGATGGCGTGTAGCGCTTTGCCGGATCAGCTTATTTTTCTTTTCCAGGCAATAAAGGCGGCAAAGGTTGCCAGGGCGACAGCCAAACCCGACAGTTGCGAGAGCTGTGCCGATAAGCCTAAGCCTTCGGGGGCTATAAATATATAGGTGGAGCATACGGCTGTCATAAATAAGGCGGGCGCTAAGGTCAGGATGTATCGTTTTTTATTTACTGCCAGATAAACGGTCAGCGCCCAGAGGGTAAAGACGGCCAGCGTTTGGTTTACCCAGGCAAAATAGCGCCAGATAATGGAGAAGTCTATTTGCAGAATAAGGAAACCTGCCACAAACAGGGGTATGGAGATCAGCAACCGTTTACTCATGGGCTTCTGGTCTATTCGCAGGAAATCCGCCACTATCAGGCGGGCCGAACGGAAAGCGGTGTCGCCGGACGTAATCGGAGCGGCAATAACGCCCAGCACGGCCAGAAAGCCTCCTACTGTGCCCAGCCATTCTTTCGTGATGCTGTCTACTACTATCGCGGCATTATCATTTCCCGAACCGGCGGCAAAAAGAACGGAACCTTCTTCGGTATGGAAAAAGTAAGTAGCAGCCGCCGCCCAGATCAAAGCGACGATTCCTTCGGCTATCATCGCCCCGTAAAAGACGGGCCTTCCATATTTTTCGTTTTTCAGACAGCGAGCCATCAGGGGGCTTTGCGTAGCATGAAAACCCGAGATAGCGCCGCAAGCTATCGAAACAAACATCATGGGGAATACAGGGAGTCCTTCGGGATGCGTATTTTGCAAACCGCCGGTCAGTTCGGGAAGCGCAGGGTGGCGATAGAGTATCGCCGCAAGTATCCCCACAGCCATAAAGAGTAAGGCCGCGGCAAACACGGGATAAATCCGTCCGATTATTTTATCTATCGGAAGCAGCGTGGCCGTAACGTAATAGACGAATACGACAATCGCCCAAAAGGTTATATCCAGGCTCCCCGGCGTAAGTTTGGCCAGCAGTCCTGCCGGGCCGGCAACGAATACGGCGCCTACCAGTACCATCAACAGTAAGGTAAACCCACGCATTAATTGCTTGAGGTTCTTCCCCAGGTAACGCCCTATCAGTTCCGGCAAGCTTTCCCCGCCATTGCGCAGCGATAGCATCCCGGACAGATAATCATGCGTAGCCCCGGCAAATATACTGCCCAATACGATCCAGATAAAAGAAGAAACGCCGAATTTAGCGCCCATTATCGCTCCGAAAACGGGGCCTAATCCGGCAATATTGAGAAATTGAATCATAAATACTTTCCACGTGGGCATAGGGATATAATCTACTCCGTCGCGCATGGAAAAAGCGGGCGTTTCCCTGTCCGGGGAAATAGCAAACACGCGCTCTATGAATTTTCCATAAATAAAGTATCCGCCCACAAGGCAGGCTAAGCAACAAAGGAATGTAATCATTTAGCCGAGTATTTTTTTAACCGTTTCGGATATCATGCGCCCGTCGGCTTTACCGGCCAGCGCTTTGGTAGCGGCGCCCATCACTTTCCCCATGTCTTTCGGCCCTTCGGCTCCTGTTTGGGCAATGATTTCTTTTAAGGCAGCTTCCAGTTCTTCTGCCGACAGTTGTTTCGGCAGGTATACTTCAATTGCGGCAACTTCCGCCAATTCGCTTTCGGCTAATTCTTCACGGCTCTGGGCTTTAAATATTTCCGCGCTCTCTTTCCGTTGCTTCACCATCTTTTGCAAAATCTTAACGGCTGCTTCGTCCGTCAACTCGCCGGTTCCTCCCTTGGCTGTTTTGGCTTCCAGAAATTCTTTCTTTATACCGCGTAAAGCCTGCAAGCGTATCCTGTCTTTTGCCAGCATAGCCGCTTTAATGTCGTCGCTTACCTGATCAAATAAATTCATGTCGTTTGTTTTTTATATATATTTATATTATTGATTATTAGAAATAGATTACGTCTCCGCCGGAAGGCGTACCTGCCGTATTCCCGGGCGCGCCCGGATGTTTTTCGTTAAATACCTTTTCCCGTATACGGGAGGCGAATTTAGCATCCCGCTTGCAAGTGGGATTTTCTTCCAGCAGGTTGATTAGCGCATCATCGTCCATTTCGTTCGCAGAAAGAACGACAACCTTATAACGGAATGGGTCTTTCCTGGAATTTCTGTCATAATATTGGCCCATCAGTTGCGCCTTTTCCTCTTCCGTCATTTTTTCTTCCGCCAAACTCTCCTCTTCATCCTCTTCATCCTCATCCTCTTCTATATGAAAGACGTCCGTATCAATAATGTCATTCACGCCAAACCCCGTAGCAAGTATTGTCATCTTGACTTTCTTACCTAATGTATCGTCTTTCGATAATCCCCAAATCACGTTGATTTTAGTCGTATCGAATCTCGACATAAAATTACGGACTTCTTTCAGTTCCCCGATTAGCAGTTTGGCTTCCTCGCTGTAAGAAATATTAAACAGGATGCGTTTTGCCTTAAACACATCGTTGTTATTAAGCAATGGCGAGTTTAACGCTTCTTCGGCTGCCATATGGAAACGCCCTTCTCCTTCTCCGTATCCGTTACTCATAAGCGCTACGCCTCCATTTCTCAAGGTCGTATTCACGTCGGCAAAGTCTAAGTTTATTATTCCCTGTACCGTAATAATTTCGGCAATACTTCGGGCTGCCACCGTCAATGTATCATCCGCTTTGGCAAAAGCCGTTTCGGAATCTACGTCGGCCGCATAAACGTCAAGCAATCGTTCATTATTGATCACCAGCAAAGCATCCACGTTTTTCCGTATCGCTTCCACGCCGCGCAATGCCTGGAGTATTTTAGGTTCTCCTTCAAATTCAAACGGGATAGTAACAATACCAACCGTCAGGATACCCATGTCGCGTGCATACTGGGCTATAAGAGGCGCAGCGCCCGTACCGGTTCCGCCGCCCATTCCCGCCGTGATAAATACCATCTTTGTACCGTCGCTTAGTTTTTTTCTGATAGCCGCTTCGCCTGCCCGTGCCGCTTTTTTCGCTTTTTTAGGAACATTACCTGCTCCCAAACCGTCTCCCAGCGCTAATTTATCAGGCACATCCGAACGGTCTAACGCCTGCTGGTCTGTATTACAGAGCAGAAACGACACATCCCGTATTCCTTCGTGATACATGTGCGTAACGGCATTTCCGCCGCCTCCGCCTACTCCGATTACTTTAATAATCTTCAACCGGTCGCGGGGTAAATCGAACTCTAATGTAGAATTATCCATTATTCTTGCGGTTTAGTTGTATTGTTCGTATTCTTTTTTTCCGTCTCATTCCTCTGATCATCATTACTTCCGTCATCGAATAAATCATTTGTAAATCCTATCACTTTATTAATAAGACGATTACCAAGAGGCTTTCTGGGAGGTCTTATTACCGGAGGCTTCTCTGTTCCGCCCTCTTCTTTTGGTTTTTCTGTTACCGGTTTCTGTATTACCGGTTCTTCAACTTCTACCGGAGGTTCCGGCTTAATTACCGGGGGGGGCGATACCGGAGGGGGCGTATACGACGAACAATTCACCGTTCCTTTGAGTAATAAGCCTGCTACTACTCCATACTCCGGTTCAAGGGGGACGTTTGTTTTTTCAAAGAGCGCTTTGTTTACCGATGCATAACGGACGGTCATCCCAAACCGTTCGCGGACGGCTGCATCGAAATTCTTTAATAAAGCCCCTCCTCCCGTTATTATCATCCCGGCGTTTAACTTATCGGCGACTTCCGATTCCTTTAAGCGAGCATATACATTTTCTGTTATTTCCTGTAAACGGGCTTTTACAACTTCGTTAATTTCTGATAATTTAACTTGCCGGGGAGCGGCGCCATTCAGGCTGTTCACCTGTACGGGAGAATCGTTTTCCTTGTCGTCCGCCGCATCGCCATACGCTTTCTTCAGGCGTTCCGCTTCCGTTTCTACCACATGTAAGCAGGCGAGGTCTTTCGTAATCAACCGGCTTCCTAACGGAATTGTGCATAAACCGGCCAATTGTTTATTTTTGAATATCGTAAGCGATGCTGTTCCCGCTCCAAAATCAAGCAAAGCGCATCCCAACTCTTTATCGGTTTCGCTTAACGCTACATCCGCCAGAGCAAGAGGCGAAACAAATATGCCGGGGATCTCTATTCTGGCGCGCTCTGCTATCGTATAAATACGCTGCTTTAAAGAAGGGCGGCACACAATTAGTTTATACCGCGCTTCTATACGCGAACAGGGAATACCTATCGGGTCGACCTCGCGATTACCATTCAAATAAAAGGCAGGAGAAGCAATAGACAATACGTCTAAACCCTCCGGTTTGAACGTCCGGCATTCTTCGTAAAGAGCCTCCGTCGTTTCTTTCTTTACTTCGCCGTCGGCTCCTAACGATTTGGTAACCACATGGTCTATGGAGCGTACCGATTGCCCGCCTACGCCTACGTATACTTTTTTTATCTGTATTCCCGGCGCCTTGCCGGCTAATTTACGGATAAGCGCCGTTACCCGTTGCGTCGTATCCGCTACATTATATATAACGCCCCTCCGGATGCAGCCGGCGGAACTTTCCGTTTCGCAGGCGATAACCGTAAATGCGCCCGTAAGGCTTCTCGTACCTATAATACCTTTTATACAAGACGTCCCCAAGTCAATCGCCACGATGTAGTTTATCATATCTGTTTCGTTTTTTTTGTACAAACAATCTGATCTTTAAACTTCAAATTAATGATGCTGTATTTCTCCCAACCCACTTTAGGGATGGCCTGCTCATAAAAGAGTTGCAAATTAGTTAATTTCTCCCGGAAATCAGCCAATGTACCTAATAAGATACGATGCTCCCCTACGCGGGGAATCAGTACGGCTTCCTTATTCGGGTAAATATATATTTGCTCTATCTGACTATTCCAGAACTCATTCTTATGCAAAAATAATGCAAAATCATATAACTCGGTTGTTGCAAGTTCTTTTTCAACATATCCGCTTGCAACAGGGACGTAAGCCACATACCGCCGGCTGACCGGCATTATACTTCCTTTGCTGTCTACATAAAAATTCCCCCTGACGCCAATCACACGCAAAATAGGCATTTTTTGCTTTACTTCCAACTTAATTGTGCCCGAAGGCGTTTTATATGCTTCTACGCCGGCTATCATTTCGTTTTTCAGCAATTCGGTTTCTATCTTATGCGTATTAATAGCCTTCATCGGTTGCCCTATCGGATTAAGTTTGGCCTGTTTTAATAAAGAGATCAAATCGCCGGCGCTAACGAAATGTTCCTCTAAACTATCTTTTACCACTACCACTAAATCATGGCAGGCGCCGCTTTGCCTGACGTCTTTAAAAAAGATAAAAGCAAACAAAACGTAGCAGGAAAGCAGAAATGCTGCAATAATTGAAATTATTCGGAGGGCCACTTTTCTAAAATTTGTTTTACAGGTTCAACTAACCGGTCGATATCGCCGGCGCCAAGCATTAAGACAACTTCGTATTTCCCGGAAGCCATTACTTCCGGTAATTGTTCTTTACTGCACAGCCTTTTATCCGGAACAGTCGCCTTATCAAAGATGGTTCGGGAACTGATACCCGGAATCGGTTCCTCGCGGGCAGGATAAATGTCCAGCAGGATCAACTCGTCTAACAGGGAAAGGCTTGACGCAAATTCGTCCGCAAAGTCCCGTGTGCGGGAATATAAATGAGGCTGGAAAACGCCCGTCAGTTTCTTATCCGGATACAATGCTTTCACAGATAAAATACTTTCTTTCAACTCTTCCGGATGATGGGCATAATCATCGATCAACACGATATGGCTATTCTTCAAACGAAAATCAAAACGCCGTTCGGGGCCTTGAAAAGAAGCCATGCCTCTTTTTATCTCGTCTTCCGTTACGCCGTTAAGCCAGGCTATAGCCATAGCGGCCACGCCGTTCTCGATATTCACTTTCACCGGGACGCCCAGCCGGATATCAGCCATACGGAAACCGGGGCCGGCAAAATCAAAATAAATCTCTCCGTTTCCGATGCGGATACGGTCCGCATAAAAGTCGGCTTTGCCCGTACCGGAATAGGTATATAGCGTAGCTCCGGATACCAGCCGGGGCGTTAAGGCGATACCCTTTTTCATCACCAAGCGCCCGCCCGGGCGTATCAAAGAGGTAAAATGTTCAAAACTTTCCCGGTAGGCTTCCGGCGTTCCGTAAATATCCAGATGATCCGGATCGGCGGAAGTAATTACGGCCATACAGGGATGCAGCCAATGAAAAGAACGGTCGAACTCGTCCGCTTCAATGACTGTAAGGGCGCTGGTATCCGAAAGCATCAGGTTGCTGTCGTAATTCTTCAGTATTCCCCCTAAGAAAGCGTTACAGCCTACGTGCGATTGTTTCAGCAAGTGGGCAATCATTGATGAAGTAGTCGTTTTCCCATGTGTCCCGGCAATACATAACCCTTCGGACGACCGGGTAATCTCTCCGAGAACCTGCGCCCGCTTCATCACTTCGAAGCCATTGTCCCGAAACCAGGTAAGTTCCTGATGAGACGCAGGTACGGCAGGCGTATAAACTACTAATGTGCGGCCGGGCGAACGGAAATCTTCCGGTATCAACCGTACGTCATCCTCAAAATGGATAGCCGCTCCTTCCCGGTTCAGCGCCTCGGTTAAGCCGGACGAAACCCGGTCGTAGCCGGCAACCTGTTTCCCTTTCGCAAGGAAGTAACGAATCAAGGCGCTCATACCAATCCCGCCTGCGCCCACAAAATAGACAAATGATATATTTCTTAGCTTCATACGCCTTTCTCTATTATTTTTACAATTTCATCCACAATCCGTTCGGCGCTGTCAGGCAGGGCCAACGCCCTGATATGTTCGCTCAAACTCGAAAGAAGCGCCTCATCCCTTACTGCCGTAAGAGCCAGCGGTATCAATTCCTGTTCGGCGTCTTTGTCGGCCACCCGGACAGCCGCTTCCTTACGCACTAAAGCGAGGGCATTTTTCGTTTGATGATCTTCCGCCACATTGGGAGAAGGAACCAGGATCGCCGGTTTTCCCAACAGGCAAAGTTCCGATATCGTTCCGGCTCCCGCACGCGAAATCACCAGATCGGCGGCGGCATAAGCATGATCCATCCGTGTAATAAAGTCGAAACAGCGGACAGGAGCGTCCTTATATTTCTCTAAGCCGCTTCTTGCTTCGCTATAATAATACCGCCCTGTCTGCCAGATAAGTTGCACCTCCGCCGCCACTATTCTATCTAAGCAATGCCGTACGCTTCGGTTTATCGTCCGTGCGCCTAAGCTTCCTCCTACGACCAGTATGGTTTTCTTTCCGGGCGAAAGCGAGAAGAAACGGCAGGCTTCCGCTCTTTTTTCAGCCGGGAGCGATACGTCGCCGGCTATGTCTGACAGCAAGTTCTTCCGCACCGGATTCCCTGTCAGTATTATTTTATCCGAAGGAAAAAACTTCTCCATACCGTCATAAGCCACACAAATCGCATGCGCTTTCCTGGCCAGTAATTTATTGGTAACGCCTGCATATGAGTTCTGTTCCTGTATCAGCGTAGGGACTCCCATAGAAGCGGCAATCCGTAAGACCGGTCCGCTGGCATATCCGCCTACGCCTATGGCTATATCAGGTTTAAATTCGCGTATTATTTTCTTTGCCAGGCGAAGGCTTTTCAGCAGGCGGGTTAACGCCTGTATATTCTTAAAGAGCTTCGAACGGTCGAACCCGCTGACGGGAAGCCCTACAATTTTATAACCGGCTGCCGGGACGCGTTCCATTTCCATTCTGTCTTCCGCTCCTGCAAAAAGAATTTCCGCATCCGGAAAACGTTCCTTGACAGCATTTGCTATGGATATGGCCGGGAAAATATGCCCGCCGGTTCCGCCTCCGCTTAATATAATCCTATAAGGTCTCATTTTTTTCTGTAAGAGTTTCTATAGCGGTTAATGACGAATCGTCTGCTATATCTGTTTCTATCTCCATAAATTCCGGCTGTAAGTCGGTTGTTTCTTCCTCCTCTTCATTGCCCATCCCTGCGCCGAAACGGCTCACGCTTAAAATAATCCCGATGTAAATACACGTAATTACCGTAGAAGTCCCCCCCCTGCTGACTAAAGGCAACGGTTGCCCCGTAACCGGAAGAAGTCCCACGGCTACAGCCATATTGGCAAAAGCCTGGACGACAATCATCAATCCGCATCCTATCACTAAGTATTTAGGGAATAGCCTGTCGCATTTACGGGCAATCAACCCGACTCGTATCATCAACATAACATAAAGGAACAGGACGAAAAATCCTCCTGCAATTCCCAGTTCTTCAATAACAATCGCATAGATAAAGTCTGAAAACGCCTGCGGCAGGAAATCACGCTGCTGTCCGTGCCCGGGCATCTTTCCGAAAATACCGCCATTGGCAATGGCTATCTGGGCATGCGATACCTGGTAATTGTCATTCGTTATCTTATACGCGCCGGCGTCTAATGCCGGTTTCTCTGCAAAAAAGTCCATGATACGCCCCTTTGCCGTTGGCAGGCGGCGCCCTGTTTCTTCAAGCGTCTTATCAGGAAGGGCGAACAATATCGCTACAAAAAGAGCGGCAAACAATAGAAGGGCAAGCGTAAGTAAAGCCATTTTCTTAAAAGGAATTTGCCCGATGAACATCATCAGGTAGCAAATAACGAATAAGATAGCGCTTGTGGAGATATTGTCTAAAAAGATGAGCGCACAAACGGCGCCGACTCCAATCATTATATAATTAAACACTTTGTTAATTCCCAATTTCCCCTGCCTGCTTAAAAGGAACGCAACAAACGCCACGCTGGCTAATTTGGCAATCTCGGAAGGTTGGAAGCTTATGCCGAACAGGCTCAGAAAGCGGTGCGCTTCATTGGTTTCTTTTCCGAATACAGGGGTTATAACCAGCAACACGGCCGAAACGGGCAACAAAATAATCAAAGCGGAAAAGAAGCGGGAAGGAATATTGTGTAAAAGCAGGATAAGTATGAATCCTGCCGACAGAAAAGAAGCATGACGTACCACCGGCGCCCAGTAATCCGAGTTTTTATAGGTAAGCGTACTTGTAGCGCTGAATACCTCGATCAGCGAAATCAGGCAAAGAAACATAAATATGATCCATATCACCCGGTCGCCCTTAAATAATTTATTTGCCAATTCCATGCTGTTACAAATTAAGTACACAATTCTTAAACTGCCTCCCCCGGTCTTCATAGCTGGCGAAAAGGTCGAAACTGGCGCAGCAGGGAGACAATAAAACGGTATCCCCTTTCTGTGCCAATCGATAGGCCTTGCCTACAGCCTCCTGTATAGAACGGGCGTCTTCTGTTTTCAGTCCTTTCCCATCAAAGAAGGCATGTAATTTGGTGTTATCGACGCCTAAGAAAATCAAGGCGCTCACCTTCTCTTTCACCAATTCTTCTATCTCCGAATAATCATTTCCTTTATCTATGCCTCCCAGAATCAGAACTACTTTAGTTGTCATGCTTTGCAAGGCATACCAGCAAGAGTTAACATTGGTGGCTTTCGAATCGTTCACATAATCGACGCCTCTTATCCTGGCCACTTTTTCCAGTCGGTGTTCAACCCCTGCAAAGTCGCTCAGTGATGCGCGGATATTTTCATCATGAATATCCATCAGCTTAGCTGTAATGCCTGAGGCCAACGAATTATACAAGTTGTGCGTGCCTGTCAGGGCTAATAAATCCTGTTCCATAATAAATAAACCCTTTTTTGTGTCAATAACCAATCGTTCTTTTTCTACATATCCTTTGACGCCGTCCCGAGGTTCCAGAGCAAAAGGATAAAGAGTCGCTACAGGTTTTCTTTCAGCGACTTCCCTGATAATTACAGGGTCGTTATTCCAAAAAATAAACGCATCCTTTTCCGTTTGATTTTGTATAATACGGAATTTCGAATCGATATAATTTTGCATGCTGTAATCATAACGGTCCAGATGATCGGGCGTTATATTCAATAATACGGCAATATCAGCCTTAAAACGGTACATATTATCCAACTGAAAACTACTCAACTCTACCACATAGCAGGCATGAGGGCTTTCCGCTACCTGCAAAGCCAGGCTGCTTCCCACATTCCCGGCCAGGCCAACGTCAAGGCCCGCTTCTTTAAGGATATGATATGTCAGCATCGTTGTAGTGGTCTTCCCGTTACTGCCGGTAATGCAAATCATGGTAGCATCCGAATACCGCCCGGCAAATTCTATTTCGGAAATAACGGGTATATTCCTTTTTACCAGTTCTTCAATTACGGGCGCTTTACCGGGTATGCCGGGACTTTTGATTACTTCTCCGGCAGAAAACAGTTCGTCTTCCGTATGGCGTCCTTCCTCCCAGCGGATACCTCTGCCGTCTAACATCTCTTTATAGTTCGGTTTGATGGCAGACGAATCGGAAACAAACACGTCAAACCCTTTCGCTTTCGCCAGAATGGCGGCTCCGGTTCCGCTCTCTCCGGCTCCTAATATTACAATCCGTTCTTTCATTATCTCATCTTCAGGGTTACAATTGTTATAGCGGCTAAAATAATTCCGATCAACCAAAACCGGACTACGATCTTCGATTCGGGCACAATATTAAACGGCTTCTGTATGATTGCATTTATCCCCGCATTCCCGGCCTTCTGGAAATGGTGGTGCAAAGGCGTCATTTTAAATATACGCTTACCTGTTCCATACCTTTTCTTTGTATATTTAAAATAAAATACCTGAATCATTACAGACAGGCTCTCTGCAAGAAATATTCCGCAAAGCAGGGGAATCAATAACTCTTTACGTATAATAATAGCAAACACGGCAATGATACCTCCCAGCGTAAGGCTGCCGGTGTCGCCCATAAACACCTGGGCCGGATAGGAATTATACCAGAGAAAACCAATTGTCGCTCCAATGAAAGCCGCAGCAAAAACCACCAGTTCCTGCGCTCCGGGTATGAACATGATATTCAGGAAAGAAGCAAACTCGACGTGCGACGATATATAGGCCAATATCCCCAAAGCGACCCCGATTATGGCCGAACTCCCGGCCGCTAAACCGTCTAACCCATCCGTCAGATTGGACCCATTCGATACGGCTGTCACAATAAAAATAACAATCAGGACAAAAATCGCCCAGGCTGCTTCGGTTTTGTACTTACCCGCCCAACCGGCTAACAATGCATAATCGAAATTATTATTCTTGAGGAAAGGAATGGTTGTTTTGGTCGATTTGGTTTCTACCGGATGGAGATTCACCGATTCTACGGTGTTATTTTCTTCATTGAACACTTCTATATTCTCACGGATTACGACGTCCGGGCTCATATACAGGACGATCCCGACAATTAATCCAAGCCCTACCTGCCCGATTATCTTAAACCGTCCCTGCAAACCGTCTTTATTCTTACGGAATACCTTGATATAATCGTCTGCAAACCCGATACACCCCAGCCAGAGCGTTGTAATGATCATCAGGATAAGATAGATATTATTCAAACGGGCGCAAAGCAAAACAGGCGCAAGGATAGCAATAATAATGATAATCCCTCCCATAGTAGGCGTCCCTTTTTTATTCATCTGTCCTTCCAGTCCCAATTCGCGAACCGTTTCACCTATTTGCAGTTGTTGCAGCCTGTTAATAATACGCCGCCCTATCGCCGTAGATATGAAAAGAGATAAAATCAACGCTAACCCCGAGCGGAAAGAAATGTATTTAAACATGCCCGCTCCGGGTAAATCCAACTGGTCTAAATAGGTAAAAAGATAATATAACATAGCGTGTGTTTATCGTTGTTGGTTTACAAATATTTCTCTTAGTTTCTCTCTGTCGTCAAAAGGATGTTTTACGCCTTTTATTTCCTGATAGTCTTCATGTCCTTTGCCGGCAACAAGGATCACATCTCCTTTTTTAGCTAAAGCCGTTGCCGTCTTAATCGCCTGGGTGCGGTCCGTAATACATAATGTACGCGCTAACTCTTTATCCGTTAGTCCTGCTGCCATATCGTTTATGATATCGTCCGGTTCTTCAAAGCGAGGGTTGTCTGCGGTTAAAATTACCTGGTCGCTCAAACGCGCCGCCTCTTGCGCCATAATCGGACGTTTTCCTTTATCCCGGTTCCCGCCGGCGCCTGCTACCGTGATAATACGCCCTTTGTTGCCCAATACTTCGCGAATGCTATTCAGTACGTTCGCCAAGGCGTCAGGCGTATGGGCATAGTCTACAATGGCCGTATAACCGAGCGGAGACGGGATTGTTTCAAATCTTCCGGATACGGAATGAAGCGTACTGAGCGCTATTAATATTTCTTCCGGTTCCTTCCCTAAAGCGACAGATGCTCCATAAACAGCCAACAGGTTATACGCGTTAAAACGCCCTACAAAGTGAACCGTTACTTCCTTTCCATTTATTAATAAGTCTGTTCCCTCAAAATGAGACTCCAATATCTTTCCTTTAAAATCAGCCATCGTCCGGAGAGAATACGTCTGTTTTTTAGCCGCCGTATTCTGTAGCATAACCAATCCTGCCTTATCATCTATATTGACGAGGGCAAAAGCCGTAGCCGGCAGATTATCAAAAAACTGCTTTTTGGCTTTCAGGTAATTTTCCACGGTCTTATGATAGTCTAAATGGTCGCGCGTGAGGTTTGTGAAAATTCCGCCGTCGAATGACAGTCCGCTGATACGTTTCTGGTCTGTCGCATGGGAGCTCACTTCCATAAAGGCATATTCGCATCCGGCTTCTGCCATTTCGGCCAGTAATCTTTGCAGTGCGATCGGATCGGGCGTCGTATGATCCGCCGGAACGGCTTTATCATTTATATAATTACAAACCGTTGACAGCAAACCGGCTTTGTGTCCCATTTTCCGGAACATTTCGTAAAGCAGCGTAGCAATCGTAGTCTTCCCATTCGTACCTGTCACGCCTACTAAGATTAATTTATCCGACGGGTAGTCATACCAGGCTGCCATTAATTTCCCTAAAACATCAGCCGAATCTTTTACTACGATAAAAACCGCTTTTTCTTTGAGCGCTTCGGGAGCTTCTTCACAAACTACAGCTACGGATCCCCTGGCAATAGCGCTTTCTATATAAGCATGCCCGTCGGCGGCCGTACCGCGTACGGCCACAAACAATGAGCCGTACTCCGTTTTACGCGAATCGGATTGTATATTGATTATTTCAGGATTATCCATTTCGCCTGTATCCTGAACGCCTAATGATTCAATCAGTGTTTTTAGTTTCATCGTTTTATTGTAATGTTATTGTAATTGTTTGCCCTTTCTGCACTTGCGCCCCGGGTTGAACAGACTGCCTGACGACCCGTCCGAAACCGGTAAGCTCTACTTTCAGCCCGGCGTCTTCCAACAGATAAACCGCATCTTTAGCGCCCATACCAACTACATGGGGAACGAGTCCTTTCCGTACATTTATATTATCCAGTTCTATCCGGTCGTCCTTTGCTTTTGCCAGCGCCCAGGGAGATTTGATATGATTCGGCGTCGCTTTGACGTCTAATTCCCGCAACACTTGGCGCAAAGCCTGCATATGGCCCGCCTTAGGCGTTGGAACAGAGACGGCAAGCGAGTCTGCCTCAACCTCGCGAATATCATACCGCATCCGGTTGGCGCTGATCTTTTCGGCGATCGATTTTACAACAGCCCCCGACATCGTCCCGCCGGAAGGATATCCAATCCGGGGGCGGCGTATAAGAACCATACAGGAGAACTCCGGGTTGTCTGCCGGGAAATACCCGGCAAAAGAAACCTGATGCCCGCTGCCCTGATAGCTGCCTCCTTCGGCAATTTGCGCCGTACCGGTCTTGCCCGCTATCCGGATAGCGTTGGAATAAGCCGGTCTTCCTGTCCCTTCTTCTACAACTCCTTCCAACATATCCTGTATAATACGCAACGTCCTGTCCGAACAAATCGAAGATTTAACAACTTCGGTGGAAAAGCGATGGACAACCTCTCCGTTCTTTACGATTTCTTTTGCAAATATCGGGCGAAGCATTTTACCGCCGTTCGCAATAGCGTTGAAGAAGTTGAGCGTATAGATAGGAGGAATCTGGGTTTCATAGCCAAACGACATCCAGGGCAAAGCGGTTGCCGACCAGTTCGACTTTGTTTTATCCGGCATGCGGACGACAGAATACCCGGCTCCGGGTATGTCTATCCGCAAGTCTTCCGTTAAACCTAAGCGCTGGATTCCCTCTACAAATTTCTCCGGCTGCGCAGCATAACCGTTAATGATTGTTTTTGCCACTCCGATATTCGATGAAAACCAAATCGCTTCTTCTACCGTTATTACCCCGTAGCCTCCCCGGTTCCAGTTATGGTCTCTTATTCTCTGTCCGGCATACGGATAAACGCCATTGCCGGTATCCACTAAATCGGAAGGCAGGCATTTACCGTCTTCAAGGGCCACCATAATAGAGGCCACCTTAAAAGTAGAACCCGGCTCCAGCATATCGGCGATGGCATGATTCTTCGTTTCTCCATAAACGCCGGTTCTCATCCTTGCCATGTTGGTGATCGCCTTCACTTCGCCTGTCTTTACTTCCATAACGATAGCCGTCCCCGATTCCGCATCCGTCGACCGGAGCATATCCACCAATGACTTTTCAGTAATATCCTGTATTTCTATATCAATCGTCGAACGAATATCCATTCCTGCTATCGGTTCCACTTTTGTAATATTTGTCCAAGCCCCATTCACCCTGCGTACGGCATTCAATCCGGGTACGCCCCGCAATAGCGAATCGTATTGCATCTCCAGTCCATTCCGGCCTTTTGTCACTCCCGTAGAGTCAATTTCGCCAAAGACGTCTCCAATCGTACGGGAAGCTAAAGAGCCGAACGGTCGTTGGCGTTCAACCATCTCCCTGGCATAAAATCCGCTTTTGTTTCTGCCCAAACGAAAAAAAGGATACGTACGCATTTCTTTTAATTGCGAATAAGATACCTTTGGCCCATATACCGCATATTGCCTGCTTTTACTTTTAAGGCCTTTCATTAAATGCGCTTTATACTCCGCCGCCGTTTTTCCTCCGGGGTTTTTAGCTAAGTAATAAGCCAGCGAATCTACGCCATTTGTTTTTGACGTCAAAAAAGTATCCGTACCGCTCTCTTTTGATTTCGTATCAGGTTTGAACCATTCTGTGTTAAAATCAATGTACGTATAGTAACGGGGAACGCTGGTGGCCATCAGCCGCCCGTCGGAAGAATAGATATTTCCCCGGCTCGGATACACTAACCTGTCGGAATGTTTCTGTTGTTCGGCAATTTTCTTCCATTCTTCATTATCCACAAAAGCCGTTCGGATTGTACGGAAAATAACTCCGCCCACAACCAGCATCAACAGTAAGATGACAACAGCGTAACGAAGAAGCGCCTGGCTACCCCGTTGTTCGGCTTCTCTGATTTCGTCTTTTTCCGCCATTTTCACTTAAATAATTCATAAGGAGGGCTTTTGGCTCCTTCCAACTCAAACCCTTGTTGTTCAACGAGCGATTCTATCTGCGATTGCCTGCTATTCCCTGTCAGCTCGGACGAAATAGACAGGGCTTCATAACGCAAATCGCGCAATTGCTGCTGCAAACGGTCTATTTCTCTTAATTTCTGCATACAGGTATAGCGGTTGCCTATAAAGAAAAAGACAAGTATTACCACCAGCACAATCATTTTCGTGTGGCGGAGGAAGAAATCCCAGTCTAAGATTCCGCCTCCCAGTATATACAAGAACCTGTTCTCTTTTCTTTTTTTCTTTTTTCTATCTGCCGCCATCTTGCTGTTTCACTTCTGCAATTCGTAATTTAGCGCTTCGTGAACGGGGATTTCTTTCTATTTCCTCTTCCGAAGGCGCAAGCGCTTTTGTATGTATCAAACGGAAAGGCGTTTCTACATTTCCATAAAAATCCTGCATTGTTTTTCCTTCAAAATTTCCTGTTTTCAGAAAATTCTTAACCAACCTGTCTTCTAATGAATGATACGTTATTACCGCCAGCCGCCCGCCGGGTTTGATTACGTCCAATGTTTGATTCAACATATCTTTCAAAGCCTGCAATTCATGATTCACTTCTATACGCAGGGATTGGAAGAACCGGGCCAGAAACTTCTTTTCCCTGTCTT
>JAITRG010000101.1 GCA_031288515.1 Tannerellaceae bacterium | reverse complement strand
TCGCCGGAGAAAGCGAAGCAAAAAGACAAATGGCCTACAGGATTATTCTTGCAGATAAACCGGAGAATGAAAAAATAATCTGGGACAGCGGCATGATAGAAGATAACAGGCAATATAGCTTCGTACCCGGCAGCCTGCTCCGTCCGGGAGGCGATTATTACTGGAAAGTAGGCGTTTATTACAAAGACAGGCACACCTGTGTATGGAGCGAACCGGCCCGTTTCTCGATGGGATTGCAGGAAAAAGATTGGCAGGGGCAATGGATAAACCACCCCGGCGCACCGAAAGAAGACCATATCTGGTACCGGAAAGAATTTATATGGCCGGACAACAAAGAAATACCGGCCGATTTTTTTGCCTGTATCGCCTCCTCTGGCTATCATGAACTATATATAAACGGGGAAAAAGCCGGCAATAACGTGTTGGCGCCGACCGTATCCCGGATAGACAAAAGGGTTCTGTACGTAACCTATGATATCGGCAAGTTGGTGAAAAACGGGAAAAACAGCATTGCTGTTTACTATGGTCCCGGCTGGAGTATAAACAATTATTTCGCCCGGCAGAAAACAGGGCAAGGTATCCTTGTTCAACTCTACGGCGGTAAAAACAGTTTCTCGCTTTCCTCGGATACAACCTGGCTGTGCCACGCAAGCTACAGCAAAAATAGCGGGCATTTTGATTTTATGGATATGGGCGGCGAACTGACAGACGGAAGAAAATACACGAACCAATGGATGAGACCCGGATTCGACGATAGCCGGTGGAGCCATGCATCTGAATGTAAAATGGAAAACCGCCCGCTTCTTTCCGCTCAGATGAGCGAACCGTCGCAAGTAACAGATACTGTTTTTGCCGTAAGCCTGTCGGAGATTACTGATCCCTTAGCGCCGACTCCTGCCGGAAAGACAATCTACCGGGTAGATATGGGCAGGCAATTCACCGGTTTTCTGGAAGCCGGATTTGAAAGCCTCAATCAGGGCGATACGGTGGAAATAATGATTTCAATGCGCGATACCGACCCTGAATTCGTAGAAGCCTCTTACGGCGTCGGCAAGGAGGTTATCGAAGAACAAAAACAGAAGCAAATCTACATCGCGCGCGGTGAGGACGGCGAGAAATTCCGTAACCGGTTTAACTACTTCGCCGGCAGGTATATTCATTTCAGGGGATTGAAAAATGCGCCTGCGCTGCAAGATATTAAAGGGTTGGTTGTTTCTTCCGCACCGGAAATGACGGCTACCTTTGAATGTTCGGACAGCCTGTATAACAAAATCTTTGCACTCGACGTATATACCTACCGGATGTGCCATACGGAAGGTGTCGTGGTAGATTGTCCCAACAGGGAACGGCTGGGATATGGGCCGGAAGGCGCTTACCAGACTATGTGGGGACTGGGATTGCCCTGTTTTAATTCTTCCGCCTATTATATAAAGAATGTACGCGACTGGAGAGACGTGCAACAGGAAAACGGCTTTATCAACAATGTCGCCCCGCAAATAAGCAGTATGTACGGCTGTGTATTAAACGGAACGGCCATAC
The DNA here is from genome assembly GCA_031288515.1 of Tannerellaceae bacterium. Taxonomy (GTDB): domain Bacteria; phylum Bacteroidota; class Bacteroidia; order Bacteroidales; family Tannerellaceae; genus DFXE01. The sequence goes on along the minus strand of JAITRG010000101.1, from coordinate 2,992 downwards.
TGAATACGGCGTGGGAACACTACCGGATGTACGGAGACAAACGTATACTGGAAGCTGCCTGGCCCGCCGGGGAGAAATGGCTGGGGTTTTTAGGCGGGCATACGCAAGATTCAATGCTCGCGCCCTACGATACGCATGGCTATTTCCTCGGCGACTGGGTAAGTCCGGGGCCTGCGTTTGAATATGCAGAGACCGAAGAAGCCTTGTTCTTTAATAATTGCGCCTATGCAATGGCGCTTGATTTTATGATTCGTATTGCCCGGGAGCTGAATATCCCCGATACCGGAATCAACCGGTACGCCGAAAAACTGGATGCACTACGTAAAGCGTTGCACAACAAATACTACCATCCTGATACCGGGACTTATCAGAACGGCGACCAGGTTCGTACCACGTTCGCGCTATACGCCGGCGTCGTTCCGGACGAACTGGAAGAAAAAGCGCTGAACTATCTGGATGAACTCCTTCACAGGCAGCAATATATCAATGTAGGCAGTTTCGGGCGTTATCCGTTTTATAAAACAATACTGGGAAAACCACGGTATGCCGGCGTCATAGACACGATATTAGCCAAAACATCTTATCCCGGATATGGGTATTTCATTGAAAAAGGATGTACGACATTACCGGAGATGTGGGAAATAGACCAGCCCAACTCAACCGTTATCCACACATCCTATACGGGTATTTCCGCCTTTTTTATCAAAATGCTGGCCGGGATAAACGAAACATGCGCCGGCAGCGATACCATACGGATAGCTCCCATACCTGTTGAACGGTTATCCTGGTGCAAAGCTGCAACGGAAACGCCTTACGGCAGGGTAGAAAGCGCCTGGGAGAAAAACGGGAAAGACATACAATACACATTCGTCATACCTTTCGGCATGGTTGCAAAAATAAAATTAGTCAATGAAGAAGAAAAAATCGTACCTTCGGGGCGTTATAAATTTCAAGTTAAATCCAACTAAAATAATCATTATGAAGAAGTTTTTATTGAGTATTTGTATCCTTTCCTGTTTGCTGGCTTGCAGCAAAAACGGCAAAACAGAATGGGTAGTAACAACCCCCGGCATTTCATGGCAAACACAAGACGCCGGCCAAATTAAATTTGCAGGTAGCGAAAAATACGACGCCGAAGTTGATCTGGCAAACCCGCAACAAACCATCGACGGATTCGGAGCCTGTTTCAATGAACTGGGATGGACGTCGCTCAGCCTGTTGAGCGAAGACGCCCGCAACGATATATTCCGCGAATTGTTCGAATACGGAAAGGGAGCGAACTTTACTATTTGCCGGATGCCTCTCGGTGCAAATGATTTTTCAAGAGACTGGTATTCATACAATGAAACCGACGGCGACATTGAAATGGAAAATTTCAGTATTGCGAACGACAAAGAAACGCTTATACCTTTCATCAAAACGGCGCAAAAATACAATCCCGGACTGAAAATATGGGCGTCTCCCTGGAGTCCGCCTGCATGGATGAAAGATAACAAACACTATGCCTGCCAGCCGTTAAATACTTCTTTCTTTGATAATATCGGGCAAAATGGCATTACGCCCGAACAAATACGCCGCGAAGGAGTAAACATGTTTATACAGGAGGACGACTATTTTAAAGCATACGCCCTTTATTTTAAGAAATTTATCGAAGCCTATCGCGCTGAAGGCATAGATATATCCATGGTTATGCCGCAAAACGAGTTTAACTCATGCCAACCGTTCCCAAGCTGCACATGGCTTGCTTCGGGACTGGCTACGTTTATTGGTAAACACCTCGGCCCATCCATGAAAAGCCTTGGCGTAGATATTATGTTCGGAACCATGGAGCGTCCTAATCCTGCATTGGTAGATACAATATTGACGGATACCGAAGCCGGCAAATACATTTCAGGCGCAGGATTCCAATGGGCGGGAAAGAAAGCGGTCGGCGACATTCGCCAACGCTATCCGGATTTGAAAATTTACCAGACGGAACAGGAGTGCGGAGACGGTAAAAATGATTGGGAAGGGTGCGTCTATTCCTGGAAACTGATGCAACACTTTCTGAATAACGGGGCAAACGTATACGATTACTGGAACATCTCGCTCGAAGAAGGCGGACTTAGCCGCTGGGGCTGGAGCCAAAACTCGCTGGTGACGGTAGATAAGACAACCGGCAAATACAAGTACACCTGCGAATACTACCTGATGAAACATATCAGCCACTATGTATTACCGGGCGCCCGCTTCTTACCGGTATCCGGCGAATTTACAGACATGATGGCATTCTGCAACACCGACGGCAGTTGCGTATTGATTATCCATAACGCAAACGATACCGAAATCAAACCGACAATAAAAATCGGCGACCGCGCTATTTCTCTCTCTGTAAAACCTCAGTCATTCAATACGATTGCGCTGAGATAAGCGCCGGAGGTAAAAAAGAAAAAAGGCTACTATATAGTCCCGTCTATAAAGTCAGCTAATTTTCAAATGAACCTCATCGTGTTAAAAATTTCATGCCTCCCTTTTAGAACAAGTTGACTCATTGGTTGCTTAATTCTATTTTTTCATCTTTCCTTTCAGCTTTCATTTTTGTTACAACTGATTGGTTTACAGAATGAAATCCTGAAAGAAGACGAAAGAAGACCTTTCAGCTTCCTTACAGCCTTTAGAAACCGGAGGAGAGGGATTGATTCCATAAAAACGCTATATCGTCTTCAGTAAACCGTTATGACGTCTTTGGCAAACCATTATATACTTTTTGCCAAATCATTATACCGGTTTACTGAAGGCGTCATAATGACTTTTTTTCCCTTTTTGCCGGCCCCATTTTTTTGCTGAAACGAGACTGAAAGGTCTTCTTTCAGCCATAGCTGTTCATACGCAAGTATCTATAAACCGGCTGAAGGCTGAAAGACGTCGCCAGACAAGCCTGTGTAATGGGGTAATGACATGGGCCTGAATAAGGGGGATGGGGGCTTTATGCTTTTGAGGAGAAAAAATTAAT
>JAITRG010000149.1 GCA_031288515.1 Tannerellaceae bacterium | reverse complement strand
ATCTACCGACAATAACCGGTGACCATGCCACTTCCTATAAGGTGCATCCGAATAAAAACTTGACCATGCAACGTCGTTGATTTTTTTGAATGCCTCCGGCTTGAGCTTACTCCGGGACTGACTTAAGGCGCCTTTCGTGACTGCCCTGATGTTGTAACCGGTAGATAAAACCGTTTTGAAAAAAGAGTCCAACTCGCGTTGAAGCGATGATTCTATTCCTCTTAGCAGCATTACTGTCAGCGATTTGAAAGAAAGTTTACGATCCCTTGCGAATTGTCCCTCCGGACCGTCTCTGAACGGCCGACAAATGATTTTTCATCAATTAATCCCGATATGTTTGTTACTAACTTTTCTCTATAATCGCTCGCTTTTTTTAAAAGAGAAACCTCTTTATTTACAGGGCAAATTCAATGCTTTTCAAGTTTTCAAGCTGATTCTACTTTAACAGATTAAAAAACGTGCGAAAAAAGAAGATAAACCTGATATCCGCCCGGGAGTTACTTTTTCAACAGGAAAACTCCCCTGCTAAACGATCCTTTTTCACCTTTCCTTTCAGCTTCCAGTTTTGTTACAAAGGATTGGTTTACAGAATGAAATCCTGAAAGAAGACGAAAGAAGGCCTTTCAGCTTCCTTTCAGCCTTTAGAAACCGGAGGAGAGGGATTGATGCCATAAAAAAACCGGTATGACGTCTCCAGTAAACCGGTATAATGTCTTTGGCAAACCATTATATACTCTTTACCAAATCATTATACCGGTTTACTGAAGGCGTCATAATGACTTTTTTTCCCTTTTTGCCGGCCCCGTATTTTTTTTCTGAAACGAGGCTGAACGGTCTTCTTTCAGTCATAGCCGTTCATACGCAGGTATCTATAAACCGGCTGGAAGATGAAAGACGTCGCAAGACAAGCCTGTGTAATGGGGTAATGACATGGGCCTGAATAAGGGGGGGACGGGGGCTTTACGCTTGATGAGAAAGAATTAATGCGTTAAGTAGAACTAATCCCCAAATGTCAAAGAACTTATTATATCAAAATCCCATCAAGAGGCAGAAGGGGTTCCCTTAACTGAACGGCATTGATTTGAAATGGCAAAAGACTTGGATAGAGCCCTTACGAAAAACGGGTTAGAACATACATTATAACCGGCGGCGATCATATTTGGGCTAACCGGCGTGATTATTTAAATACGTTGGCTCCGCTATTGTTTAAATAACCCGGCTTCCTGAAATCTGTTTTAAAAAACATTCATGGAAATGGTGAAAGGTATAGCCTCGTTTCGGGAACTATGTTTGTCGGCGAAGAGGCCGGATGGCGTGTGCCGTTGGCAAAAGGGCCGGGTGGCGTTTGTGGCGCAACATAGACGAAGACCCAAGCCTTTCTTTGCCCTTGCATCAATCGTTAAAAGAGCAGATCCAACAGTTGTTTTCTCTAAAAATAAACGGGGGAATGATTAACTAAAAGCTAATTTATTTAAAAATTGGATTGTTTTTTTGGGTTCTTACGCGATTTTTGTGATATTTGACGGACATTTGAAAATTTTCCGGTATATGGATATACTGTTTTTACCGGGAAACACACAGAAGTGGGTGTTGATAAAATGATAAAATGAATATACGATTAATACTTTTAGCAGGTTTTACCACATTATTCTTTTCGGCAACGGTTGCCGGACAGGATGATGGCAGAAATACAGACAGAGCAAAATTGATGGATGAGCGGGTTTCGGAATTAATGGCCGGCCGGGTTATAAAAACGGATATTTCCACAGAGAAAATAGCTACGCTGGAAGAACTGCTCCTCGAAGAGCAGGAAGAGTTGCTTTTCCCCGCGGATGAATTGTATGGCTCTAACTGGGATACCCGTTGGGTAGACCCTTTTAAAACGGACAACAGCGATGTTGCCTTCCCTGATTCCTGCGAAATAGACTGTTCGTCTTTTATCCTTCCTGTTGCCAGCGAGTTGCGGGTAACGTCCAGATATGGCCCTCGCCGGCGCCGTATGCACCGGGGTATTGATTTGAAAATACAGGTAGGAGATACCATTCGCGCCGCCTTTTCGGGGAAAGTACGTATCCGTAATTTTGAACGCCGCGGATATGGCAATTACCTGGTTATTCGCCATCCGAACGGGCTGGAGACAGTCTATGGGCATTTATCCGGTTTCCTGGTTGACGTAAATGATATTGTCCGTGCCGGCGACCCGATTGCATTAGGAGGCAATACGGGGCGTTCTACGGGTTCTCATTTACATTTTGAAACCCGTTTCCTGGGGCAGGCGATTGACCCGGCTGAGATTATTGATTTTGAAAACGGAGCGCCGCATAAAGACCTGTATGTTTTTCGTAATATGAAAATCAATGGGCGGAACACGAATATCTATACCTCTTCAACGAATCAAATGGTTTATCACCGGGTGAAATCAGGAGATACGCTTGGCGCGATAGCGCGTAAATATGGTACTACCGTAGGCGAGCTATGCCGTTTGAACGGGCTAAAGTCTACTTCTACATTACGTATCGGCCAGTCGATTCGTTGCAGCGCGGGCGGCGTGTAGGCTTACCGGAACAAACAACATAATATCTTCGTCAATCTTAAATCTTTTTTACGCTTAATACCATTCTTACCTTCAGGACTCTTCCTGATTCTCATGTCGGCGGCAAACGCGCAGGACGTCTTCCTCGACGGGCTGATCAAGGGGCAGAACGGCGCCATTGGCGTCGGCGCATACCTTGGGTACTATGACGATACCGAATACGACTGGCGTTACAGCCGCTACGCACGCGGCGCCCCTTCTTTTTTTCAGCAAGCCGGCAGGTAAATCGTGGATTTTTGTCTACGTTTGTAAAAAAATCGACAGATGGAAGAAATAAAGTTTACAGACCTGTTTTGCGGTATTGGCGGTTTCCGTCAAGCGATGGATGAGGCATGCCGCGAGAATGGCCTTATTCCCAACTGTGTCTTTTCGTCTGATATAGACCCTGCCTGCCAGTCCGGCTACGCGGAAAATTTTGGAGAGCGGCCTTTTGGCGACATCACTGAAGCGGATGAAAAGGATATTCCGGACCATGACATTCTGTTTGCAGGATTTCCATGCCAGCCGTTCAGTATTATTGGACAGAGAAAAGGTTTTGAAGACACGCGCGGAACCTTATTTTTCGATATTGCGCGCATTCTGAAGGAAAAACAGCCTGAAGCGTTTATTTTAGAGAATGTCAAGCAACTTGTCGGACACAATAAGGGACAGACGTTAGACGTAATTCTCCATACGCTGCGGGAACTGGGCTATCATGTTCAGTATGCCGTTCTCAACGCGCTTGATTACGGATTGCCTCAAAAAAGAGAGCGCGTGATTATCGTGGGCCATCGACGTCCGGTTTTATTTTCCTTTCCGCCGCCTGAACGTCCCTTTAAACCCCTGGCGGAGATTCTTGAGAAAAATGTTGACAGAAAACACTATGTTTCCGACTATATTTCAGCGAAGCGGCAGGCCAGACACAAATCGGCATATCAGCTTTCCGTATGGCACGAAAACAAATCGGGAAATATAAGTTCCTATCCTTATTCCTGCGCTTTACGTTCAGGCGCATCGTACAATTATTTACTCGTAAACGGAGAAAGACGGTTAACGCCGAGGGAGATGTTCCGTTTGCAGGGCTTCCCCGACAGTTATAAAATTGTCGCAAATGACAGGCAGGCGCGGAAACAGGCAGGAAACGCCGTACCTGTACGCCTCGTAAAAGCCGTTATTCTCAGACTGCTGCCATACGTTGCAAAGACGATGAATACGGCTCGACTTTCAACTGAGGAGAACGGTAAATCACCCGGACAATGACTGATATTTTCACAAAAGAACAGCGGAGCAAAGTTATGCGGCAGGTAAAAGGCAGCCGCAATAAGTCCACCGAATTAAAACTTGTCGCATTCTTCAAAGCGCAGCATATCACAGGCTGGCGCAGAAATTACAAACTGTTCGGCAAACCGGATTTTACTTTCCCGCGACGTAAAGTTACCGTTTTTGCAGACGGCTGCTTCTGGCATGGACACGACTGCCGAAATACCCGCCCCAAAGACAACGCCGGTTACTGGAGCAGGAAACGCGAACGCAACATAAACAGAGACAAAGAAGTAACGCAAACGCTACAAAGCAAGGGATGGACTGTCATACGCCTCTGGGAGTGCGAACTCAAAAACGAACAGCTGCTGAATGAAAAACTACAGCTTCTGAAATCAGCAGAGTAACGAAGTTTCAAAGCCGCCGCCGTCCCGCCAGGCCCTGGGGGAGGGAGAAGAGCAGGGCGTGCCCCTCCCTGCGGTCGGGTCGGGCTATCCGCTCCAAGTCCTCGCTCGCCTGCGGCTCCCTGCGGGCTTTCCGCTGCTATCCCTCACGCGACAAACCCTCACGCGACAAACCCTCACGCAACAAACCCTCACGCGACAAACAGGAAGGCAGTTCCCTGAAAACGATCACGCAGCCGTCTTCTTCCAGGCGGACGGTGAAGGAGTCGGCCAGGGCTTCGTTGAGGGTGCCCTGCCACCAGGAGGTAAGGACGCGGTTTGTGACGGGCCACCGGAGGTTTTCGGTCGTTATTTTTCCTTCGGGATACAGGACAAACAGGGAGACTTGCTGGCCGGGGACGCTTTGCAGGGTCGCCGTTTGACGGAGGGGAGTAAAGAGGCCGCAGTCTGTCAGCATTTCTACCCGGCTGAACAGGGGAGCGTAGGAGGCCAGCAGGGAGATATTGCCCAGCGTATGGTCTTCGCGCATGCCGGTGGCCCCTGTAATCAACACTTCCTTTTCGCCGGATGCATGCGCGTGACGGACGGCTTTTGTAAGGTCGTTCGTACGCTGCTCGGCGCTGGCATACAGACGGTCGGCATACAGACGGCGCATTTCCGGCGACAGGCTGTCCATATCGCCAACAACGGCGTCCGGGGTAAAGCCCCGCCGGTGGAGCGCATCTGCCGCCCCGTCGCAGGCTATGATAACGGAAGCTTTCCCCAGCATCCGTAAAGACAGAGGAGAGGAGGGAAAGCTTCCGTTGGCTACAATGATACAGTTATACGGTTTTATCATCTGTTTTCAGTTCCTTTTTTTATCCATGTATATAAGCCGGCAGCGGCCAGCAGGGCGTAGCAAAGATAAAGAAACATGGTGGGATACAAATCGCGCAGGTAATAAATATAGACCGACACGGCATTCGCGATTATCCATACATACCAGTGCTCTATGATCCGGCGGGCCAGCATCCAGGTGGCTACAATCCCTGCGGCAGTGATAAACGCGTCGCCGCAGGGGACTGGAGAATCGGTAAATGCAACCAGCAGGCCGTACAGTCCGAAACAGATCGCCGCTATCGCCATTACGACCTTTAGCAGCGCCCGGGCAGATGCATGGCGGTATACAATCCCGCCGACTTCCGGGACAGACGCTTTTCCCGAAGGGAACGCTTCTTCCGGGACAGACGTTTTTCCCGAAGGGAACGCTTCTTCCGGGGCAGACGATTTTCCCGTAGGGGACGCTTCTTCCGGGGCTGACGCTTTTCCCGAAGGGGACGCTTCTTCCGGGGCGGACGCTTTTCCCGAAGGGCCTTTCCCTGTCCACAGCCGGAAGCCGTAGATGCTGATCAGCACGTAATAGACCTGCAGGCCCATGTCGGCATACAGTTTGGCGAAGAAGAAAACAAACGCGTAGACCAGGGAGGTGACGAATCCTGTCACCCACATCGCCGGGCGCTGTTTGATCTCCAGCGCCAGATAAAGCAAACCTGTTGCTACTCCAAAATATTCCAGCATGAAGACAGTCGTTTTAAAACCGCAGGGCTATCCTTGCCATCGCATGAATCCCGGCCTGGGTGAAGTAGCCGTCGTCTTTCTTCCGCACGCCGCCTTCCATATAGGAATACGCCCAGCCGTTTGTTTCGTACGTTTCATTGAAGAGGTTGTTCAGGGTTACGTCGAGCGCTATTTCCTTCATAAAGGCCGGCTTGAAGACATATCCCATACGCAGGCTGCTTACAAAATAAGGGTCGATCGACCTGTCTCTGGCGGACGTATTGTCCATATACTGGCGGCCGGCGTACTGCGAATTGAAACTTGCCGAGAAATCTTTGTAATGGAAATCAACGGCGCTGTTTGCCACCACGCCCGGCGAATAAGCGATATCCGCCGTTCCGATACGGTTGCTGATCTGTCCGCCGTTGTCCCAGTCGTCTATAAACTCGGTGAAATTCCTTATCCTGTTCCGGCTGAACGACACATTGCCGTTCCATGTCAGCCAGCGCGCGACGACGGCCCCGCCGCTTACTTCAACGCCCATGCGGTAGCTGTCCTTTATATTGGAAGTAAGCGTTTCGCCGATTTCGCTTATTTTGCCCGAAAGAATCAACTGGTTGTCGTAGTCCATATAATAAAGGTTGGCCCCGGCATGAAAACCTTTATGGCGGAAACTGTATCCGGCTTCCCAGTCGTACAGCGTCTCATGGGTGGGATGTTCGTTTTCGCCGGCTTCCGTGAAGTTGTCGCGATTCGGCTCGCGGTTGGCAACAGCGAAGGAAACGAAGGCGTCGTGCCCCCTTCGCCGGTAATTCAGGCCCGCTTTCGGGTTGAGGAAATGCCACTTCTTGCTTATATGCAGGTTATCCCCGGCCTTGTCGTCGCTGCCGTTTATCTCATAGTCGATTCCCCTGTATTGAAGGTCTGCATATCCATTCAGGGCGGGATGAAAGAGCCAGTTTGCCTTCAGGTAAGCGCTGCCGTCCAGCTTTTCGCCTTTGTTGCGGTAGTATTCATAATCGGGAGCAGGCAGCGCGCTGGCATACCTGGCCCACATCACCCGCCCGAAGTGATTGCCCGCATACCTGTTGATGGCCGTACCTGCCGTCAACTGCAGCTTTTCGCTCCTGTAATTCGCGCTGTAAATGCCGCCGCAGAAATCGTTGTCGAGCCATTTGCGGCGTACCAGGTCCGTCTTCTTCACTTCCTTTCCTTCCGGGTCGATATAATCGGGAAGTTTGTAGCTGCCGAATCTGGCGCCGGCTTTATAATCCTCATAATAACCGTTGCCGGGCGTGTAATGGAGGGTGAGGTTCATCGTCCAGAAGTCGCCCAGCCGCCGGCTGGCCATCAGGTGATAATGCTCCTGCCGGTAGTTGTCCGTCTGGTTGCCGTAGAAGCGCGTTTCGCCGTTTTCCTCATACGCTCCGCAGGGGTTGAAGGTGCGATTGGGCTTTGCCCCCGGGCCGGAAGGTTTCAGCATGGCGGAAGGGACGCCGGTCCATGCCTGATACGTCTTCTCGGCGCTGCCGAACGTCTGAAACTTAATCAGCGTATTCTCCCCGTACCACGCAGCCGACAGAAAATAAGAGATCATCCCGGCCGAAGCCCTGTCTATAAAGCCGTCGCTGCGAATGTCGGAATAACGGGCGTCGAACACGACATGGTCGTACAGCAAACCCGTCCCGCCCTTAAGCATATGCTTTACCGTCCCGAAAGCGCCGGCCGACAGGGCGTATTCGCCGTAAGGCTTCATCGATGCGTTCTCCGTCTGCATGGCTACCGTAGCGCCAAAAGCGGCCGCCCCGTTCGTAGAAGTCCCCACCCCCCGCTGAACCTGGATATTCTCCACAGACGAAGCAAAGTCGGGCATATTCACCCAAAAGACGCCATGCGATTCGGAATCGTTCACGGGAACGCCATTCACCGTTATATTAATACGGCCCGCATCCGTCCCGCGAATCCGGAAACCCGAATAGCCAATCCCCGTCCCGGCGTCGGAAGTCATAATAACGGAAGGCGTCTGCGAAATAAGATACGGTATCCCCTGCCCGTCGTTTCGCCTGGCCAGTTCGTCCTTCGAGAGATCGCTGTAAGCGACGGGCGTACCCTTCGCCGCTTTAGTGGCCGTGACCACCACTTCGTCCAGCGACACATCCTTTGCAATTTTCACAGAATCAGCCGCCCATCCATCGCCGTCCAGCGACGCGCCTTCAGCAGTTTTCACAGAGCCAGCCGCCCATCCATCGCCATAAGCGGCAGCCGGCAAAAGCAAAACCGCCACAAATAAAAATACACTTTTCATCCTTAGTCAATTTACTGATTAAACATCTTTTTGAACAGGAGGAGTGTTTTGTAGAAGAAATATACCGGGCAAACGCGGCCGCAGTCTGCACCTCTTCCCTTCGTCGGTATTATCCGCATCAGGTAATACGGGTATAATCTCAGCCTGTAAATCCTCCGTAAACAAAGGAAAACAAGCACCCCTTGATATTCAGAAGACAAAGAAACAAAAAAAAATCCTACACGCCAACAATCCCTGAAACATCAATCGCCCAAAAACATCAGCCGCCCGAAGATTTTGAGAAAAAAAACCGTAACCGCCCCAATCGCCCGGAGATATCGGGGGAAAACAACCGTATCTGCCCCAATCGCCCGGAGATATCGAAGGAAAACAATCGTATCTGTCCAAATCGCCCGGAGATTTTGAGGGAAAACAATTGTATCTGCCCTAATCGCTCGGAGATTTTGAGGGAAAACAATTGTATCTGCCCTAATCGCTCGGAGATATCGAAGGAAAACAATTGTATCTGTCCCAATCGCTCGGAGATATCGGAAAAAAACAACCGTACCTGCCCCAATCGCCCGGAGATATCGGGGGAAAACAATTGTATCTGCCCCAATCGCCCGGAGATATCGTGGGAAAACAATCGTATCTGAACAAATCGCCCGGGGCTATCGGGGGAAAACAGGTGTAGCGGTGCGAG
>JAITRG010000082.1 GCA_031288515.1 Tannerellaceae bacterium | reverse complement strand
TTTATGATATTTATAGTCGAGCCTGTTGCGGGCAGGCCCTACAGGAGTAGTCAAGTCCGGATTGATTTTGAAGGGGTCGTACATAAACTGGTTCCATACCGGTAGCGCCGGGGCGAACTTGTCGCCGCTTCCATTCCCGAAAGCATAGATATATCCGTAAGCCTGCAAATTTGATGCATTTTGCCCAATCACAATTACTTCGGCAGATGCATCATTGTCTATATCCGCTATGACAGGATATTCAAAACCTGTATAAGAAAGAACCTTCTGCTTGAAAAGAACTATATTCGGGTCTAATTCTTTCTGCGTTACGTAAGGCGTGGATGCTTTTATGATACGCAAAGTATCTTCATCCCGGTAACAGATTTCCATCTTGCCGTCATTGTCGAAATCGAACATCGTAAATCCCGTATTCCCGGAAGAATCATCATGGCCCAAGACAAAGGATAATTTCAATCGGTCAGAAGCTGAAGAAGCGTCCGTATCCCAGGTAACGGCAGCTAATACGCCCGATCTTCCCGTACCTGACGAATTTCCGGAAGTGGGAATACCCAAACCTTGTACATTCGGATGGATAAGAGGGGAACTATAGGTCAGCGTTCCAGACAGAACGGCGATTTCCGGCAAACGGTACGTCTTTCCGTTATACATTTGTTCGCGTCCGTCAATATCGCCTATGTATACGTATGAATTAGTACCGGTAGCCGTCCGAGCGAAAGGTAATGAGCGGTGCGCTTTCAGGTTGGCTGCAGTCAAAGGGGTTAGGGCTTTCCTTACCACATTACCCCCTCCGTCTATTTTCAGAAACCCCGGATCCCATACATAGATATCCACGTTGTCGACGGAAGTATTCCTGTTTACAACCACAACATCGGGAATCCCATCTCCGTCGATATCGGCCACCCCGGTACGCCCGTCTTTTACTGTTGCGGAAAAGTCCCTGATATCATACGTACCGGTATTCACATCAATATTATAGTATACTTTCCCGCCGGCTACAACATCATAGTTCCCGTCTAAATCAAGATCGTATATGTATGAAAAGTTGATAAGCGCATCTTCCGAACGCGCACCTGTTGCGACAGCGCCTACATAAGCCGTATTTCCCAATTTTTCCAGCGTTACTTTCAGCGCTCCGGTTTTGGCGCTGTATATTTTATTATAAACCACTACTTCCGGCTCTCCGTCTCCATTAATATCTACAATTTGCGGGATAGCTCTCCGGTAGGAGGTGGATTCCGTATTATATTGCGGCGTGGATGGCCAGAGAGGGTTTAAGCTCATGGTATATCCGGTTGTGGCAGCGCCGTTTTTGACGGGCGTCAAGACATACGATGCCAGTTTGTTGGCATAAGGGAAACTACCGGTGGCAGCGCTGGGGAAAGCGACTATGACTTCTATTTTACCATCCCTGTCTGCATCGACTAATGCCATAATGGAAGGCGAGCCATGGTAGCCGCTATGACCGGCATTAGTAGCCCCCGTAGAAAGGTCAAAAGGCAGCCGACTAATCTGTTCTCCTGTTTGTCCGTTGTAAATATACAGGAAATTATAGTGGGGGTTTAGGACGGTACCCCCATCATCTCTTCCCATTCCTATTATTTCGGGATACCCGTCTCCGTCTAAATCTCCCACCAAAGGGATGGAAAATCCATACATGCGTTGCGCCGGCAGATTTAACGGCTTAGATACTGAACTTGAATTTCCGGTGACGGGGTCCGTATTCCCCGTATAACTCGTTATGAAGCGAAAAGAAGAGGTAAAGGCTACGGTACCCATATAATCGTAGCAGGTAAGCGGAAAATCAGTCGGTTTAATATGTCCGGGAGGAGTTCCCATATCAAGGACAGTAATGGTTATAGAGCCTGTTTTTGAATAAGTAGCGCTTCCGGAGGTAGCGGATACTGTAAAATTAAACGTAGCCGGTAAAATTCCTCCGGTATATTCGCCTCCTGTTATTTCCGGAGAGAAGGTAACAGCGGATTTTCCCTGTAATGGGGATAATGTCCCGTTAGATAATGTCGTATTAGATAATAGAATGTTAGTTTCCGCAACGGTAATATTGAAAGGGTAAGCTACGATATAATCCAATATATCAATTGTAAGCGACGCCGGCGTTTTGGATGCAGCGTACCTGGAATCAAAAGAAATAACAATATTGGGATTCGAGACCTCATAGTTTCGCATATCGACAGCTCCGACGGATATTATATCCGGCCTTATAGAACCTTTTTGATCTAATGTTAAGATATTAACGTCGCTCAACACGCCGGACAAATCGTTTCGTGTTCCTCCCCGTTGAAGAATAGCATGATTAGCGTCTCCCAAATGTGAATCAACCAACTCATGCACGATTCTTCCATTGGCGGTACCGGATAGCGTCGTATTAAATTGTGTGCTGAAAGCGGCCGAAATATCCGTACCGCCGGTAATGCCGGTTAGATAATAGTTTCCGCCTGATATATTTCTTTGGCAGGTTGTCGCGTTTGCCTGTGCGCCGGCGATTGTACTGCCGCCTGCCGCTATATTATTTATCATCCTGGCGGATGCATTGGTAACGGTTACATTTCCCGAATTGTATATTGTGTTGTTTATCACTCTGGCATCAGCGGTAGCCAGCGCTATGACGGTGGCGCTTGTGTTCCCCGACAATGTATTGTTGTACATAACGGATGTGCCGTTAATGAAATTAACCAAAGGAGCTGTAGCCGTATTATTATTATTTATGAATGAATTATTGGCTATCTCTGTTTTTGTTCCGGATACGTCTGTACGAATAATATTCCCGTTTGACCCTGTTGTTACAAAATCTTTTATTGTACAACCGTTCAATGAGAAATTGGAAGCGTAGATAACAGCATAGTTATTGGTTCGCCAGGCATCTAACGTACAATTTTCAAAAGACGTTGAACTTGTGTTACTATTGCAGTTGATGATTGCATAATCATGGCTTCCGGAAGCTATGGTAATATTTGATAACTCTGAGTTTCTGACAGTAAAGGAAGAATTCGCAACTCTTTGATAGACAAATGATAATCTACGGCTTTCAATTTGATTAATAATAACGTTGTCAAGCGTCAGGGAAGCGCCTGCGGCCATAGTAAATAAAGAAGAAGCGCCGGTATCGTTCGAAGCGGTAGACACGAAGTTTTCTATCCGGACATCCTCTATTAACATGCTCATCGAATTAGTGGCGTCTCCTCTTAATTGGATAAAACGCGAAGTCGTTGTTCCTGTTCCATCAAAAGTAACCCATTTTGCCCCTCCGTTTGACGGCGTCAAGGGGCGAAAAGTAACCTCTAATCCGTTTACCCGGGATGCAGTTGTATTGAATGTTAAAACGCTTGCGACGGTATAGGTTCCAATATCAAAATAGACATTCAACTGTTTATCGTCTGTAGTATCTACTCTGTACGAAGATAAATAGGCGCTTAATAAAGAAAAGGGAGCGGGATCGTCTGCTGTAGAATTGTCTATTGTCGGCGTTGTGCCTGTGCCGGGTTTAATATAAATATCTTTGGCGCCTGCTTGTATAGCGACAAACATGAGAACAAGCAAAAGCGCGGTTCTCACAGGAATTAAATTCTTCATCTTTTTTGCAATTAATTTGTATAAGGTATCAGTTCTTATTTTTGTTTAAATTCTTTGTTTTGCTTCAGTTCCATTTCTTAGCAAAGAGACGGTATCAAAATGAAATCTATATTTCTACAAAGGTAGAAAAGTCCTTTTTTATAGAAACACGCTTCATATCTAAAAGTTCTAACTAATTGTCTAAATATTACGCTAATATTGTCTTTTTTTTAGCATATAAACCCAAGCATAGACCCTAACCGGACAGCGATAGTTTACAAAATGACATTTTGATTCGGATTTATCTGTTTTTTGTGTCGTTTTTGGTGATATTACGCTTTTGGGTTTACATGCTCTTTTGGCGAAAAGCATGGAATTATTGGTTTATTCTACTTAACGCATTAATATGTTCTCATCAAAAGCATAAAGCCCCATCCCCCTCTTCAGGCCCATGCCATTACCCCCCCCTCCACAGGCTTGTCTGGCACTATCTTTCAGCTTACAGCCGGTTTATAAGCGCTTGCGTATGAACGGCTATGGCTGAAAGAAGACCGTTCAGCCACGTTTCAGAAAAAAAATATGGGGCCGGTAAAAGAGGAAAAAAAT
>JAITRG010000043.1 GCA_031288515.1 Tannerellaceae bacterium | reverse complement strand
CGCATCCTCCAAAATGAAAATTTGAAGCTTTCGCAGCGCCGCGCATCCTCCAAAATGAAAATTTGAAGCTTTCGCAGCGCCGCGCATCTCCCAAAATGAAAATTTGAAGCTTTCGCAGTGCCGCGCATCCTCCAAAAATGAAAATTGCCCGGTATTTGCCCTTGTTTTTCATAATAATACGCTACATTTATTATAAAGACCTTCGTCTTTAAGACGGATAAAAGATAAGATTTCCTCGTCTGTAACAGGCAGTTTATTTACCCTGAGTGTAAGAGCAAACAACAGTTCCCTGTTCAGGAACGTTGCATCCGGATATAATCTTTGTGCAGGTTTCGCAATCACTTCTCCATTTCGAATGGCGCTGTTTATATCTATAAAAAGTTCCTTCCCGCTTGCTGATTCGCGCACTGCAATGATTGCGTCTTTTACAGAAGGCGTATGAGCCCAGTTTGTATTCTTTATTTCAACAACTTCCAATTTAGAAAAAGCAATATCCTCTTTGTAATCACGGAAGTATTTCCCCACCGCCCACTTTATTGCGCGATAGCGGGCTATGTGTGATTTATATCCTGCCTGAATAATATCCCCTGTTTTTATGGTTGTCCCATCGTAAATCTGAATTGCGGTTTCCTGTGCCTGGAGTGTGCCGGCAAAAAACGATAAGCAACAGCCGAAATAAAAAAGTATCCGATTCATTATATTTAATTTTTAGTTATACTCAAAAAGAAATGGTTTGCGAAAAATACAGGTTGCAAGCTTTCGACATGATTCTGCTGCCTGTTGCAAACCAATTTTGTTTGAGTATATTAACCTCCTGTAAAGATACAAATATGCATACTTGGGTAAAATTATTGAAATTTCCCGTATAGCAAACGATTTTTGTAAAAATTCACACCTAAGGCAAAAAACATTCGGCATGGGGTTATCCTGACTTTTCCTTCAATACGGAAAAGAAGCCATTTCTTCGTGCAAAACTATTGATAGAATCATATCTGTTTCATATTTTTGCGGGATACTTTGCATCTGAAACCTTCTTAATAAAAAATGTATTATGTCATTACGGCAGATGAAAAAAAGAAGGAGTATCCGCCAATATACCGGGCAGGATATATCCGACTCATTATTAAATGAATTGTTGGAAACGGCAGCGCGCGCTTCCAATACCGGCAATATGCAATTGTACAGCGTAGTAATCACACGCAGCCGGACAAACAAAGAAAAAATGGCGCCGGCCCACTTTAACCAGCCAATGGTAACGGCGGCGTCGGTAGTGTTAACCTGCTGTGCAGACGCCAATCGATTCGTAAAATGGGCGGAGCAACGAAAGGCTCGACCGGGATTTGATAACTTCCAGATATTTATAGCGGCAATGATTGACGCCATTATATTTGCGCAAGCCTTTTGCACCGCAGCCGAAGAAAAGGGATTAGGCATTTGCTATCTCGGCACGGCAACCTATAATGCAGACAAGATCATAGAGGCTCTTTCGCTTCCCAAATTAGTTGTTCCCGTAACGACAATCACCGTGGGCTGGCCTGCCGATACGCCGGAGCAACCGGAACGCCTGCCCCTGGAGGCGATCATCCACCATGAAACATATACCGATTATACCTCCGATGATATAAATGCCTTATACAAAGCAAAAGAAGAGCTAAGTATCAATAAACGGTATGTAAAAGAAAATAATAAAGAAACGCTCGCGCAGGTATTCACAGACGTCCGCTACGCCAGGGCGAATAACGAATACTTCTCAGAAGCATATCTCAACGTATTAAAAGACCGGGGATTTATCGATTGAACGCCTTTTATTGGTTTGAGCGCCTTTTATTGGTTTGCGCAAAAAAAACAGTTCGTTTTTGGCTGATTATAAAATATTTTGCATCTTTACATCCGAATCGCTACTTTGGAATATCATGATAATCCAAACCGGCGGTTTGGATTATCATGATATTCCAAAGTAATCAAAACAAAAACGTATGTATAATCGCAAACAGTTATTTTCAGGTTCGGGCAATGAAAGTATCTTTCTTTGGGGGGCAAGGCAAACAGGTAAAAGTACGTTATTGAAAACGCTGTTTCCAAATGCCCTTTGGTTTGATTTGCTAATATCGCGGGAATATAAACGGCTTATGCAAACGCCTGATATTCTACGTGAAACGGTTTTAGCCAATCTAAACATGCAGCCTGTTATTATCGATGAGATTCAGCGGATACCCGAACTGCTTAACGAAGTACACTGGTTGATAAGCAACCATGGCGTACGCTTTTTTTTGAGTGGTTCAAGTCCGCGAAAAATACTGCGTTCAGGAACTAATTTGCTTGGAGGAAGGGCTTTGCGTTATGAGTTGTATCCGCTTATTTCTGTCGAAATTCCCGATTTTGATTTGCTGCGGGCAATCAATCACGGACTTTTGCCGCGCCATTACGATGCTGTTAATCCGCAAAAAATGATTTCAGCCTACATTGGCAACTACCTTCGTGATGAAATTGTTGCAGAGGCGCAGGTGAGGAATGCAGGGAATTTTTCCCGTTTCCTCGAAATGGCGGCTCTTACCAATGGCGAAATGGTGAATTACGCCAATATCGCTACCGATTGCGGCGTGAGTGCAACAACGGTGAAAGGGTATTTTCAGATTTTGGAAGATACGTTGATCGGCAGGTATTTACCCTCATTTCAGAAACGCCCGAAACGCCGCGTGATTACCGCTCCGAAATTCTATCTTTTCGATGTGGGAATTGTCAATCATTTACTTGGCAGAGGTAAAATTGAGCCGGGTACGGAACTTTTCGGCAAAGCGTTTGAACATTTTATCTATCAGGAAATCTTCGCGCACAGCCGCTACTCCGACAATGAATACCCCATTTATTACTGGCGCACCGCCTCGCAGTTGGAAATCGACTTTGTGCTTGGCGACCACCAGGTTGCTATTGAAATAAAATCAACCGACAATGTAAATTCGCGGCATTTAAAAGGGCTTCGAGCCTTTGAAGAAGAATACGCCGTTGAAAAACTAATCATTGTAAGCAACGACCCTTACCCGCGATTAGTAGATAATATCCTGATCTTGCCTTGGAATGTATTTTTGCAACGGTTGTGGAACGGGGAAATAATCTGAAAAATTATGATTTGCCGGCATTCAACACCTCTATGTCATACCCCATAAACAGTCCGCTTTCAATAACGCCGGTTATAGACTTAATCGCATTTTCCATTGTGCGGGGTATTTCATCAAACCAGGCGTCAAGAATCAGGTTCCTGTTTTCCGTAATAACAGGGCCATCTTTGCCTTCTGCCATCCGAAGATTTATTTCGCGGGGGGATAATTCGTTAAGCGCCTGCCCCACATAGGTGAGCGCCTGCGGGAAAACCTCTATCGGAACGGGAAAGTTACTGCCCAGGCGGGAAACCATTTTAGACGAATCGGCAATAATGTAAGTCTTGGGGCTGGAATTAATCAATAGCTTTTCTTTAAACATAGCGCCTCCTCTGCCCTTTATCAAACTTAACTGGCCGTCAATTTCATCGGCTCCATCAAATGTCCAGTCCGGTTTATATTCCATCAGGTTTACGACCGGAATATCTAATTGCGCGCATGCAATTGTAATTTCAAGCGAAGTCGGAATGGCTTTAATCTGTATATTTTCCTCTTTCACCCGTTTGGCAAGCGCCAATAAGGCCAGATAAGACGTTGAGCCTGACCCGATTCCTATGATATCTCCATCATTTGCCAGAGAGGCTATTTTATTGGCTATTATTTCTTTTTCTTCCCTCCGGGTAATGATTTTCCCCCAAGGTAATGTATTTATTATATTATTCTTCCACTCCATTTGTTTAGCCGGATTTACTTTGACAATGCAAAGTAATAAACATTACATGGATTACGCAGAATTTCGCGGAACTATTTTTTAATAATTATACCTGTTCTAAATAAGCGCTGAAATAGTTGTCGGATTTATTGGCGAAATAAATAATTATTGTAACTTTGCGCCGTAGATAATTAAAAAAATGAAACGAAACAAGCTATATCATCATCATTGCAACAACGGGCAGTAGTTCGGTGGGCTGATGCGTATGTAGCATATATCAAATGGAAACAGAGAGAGGCTTGCCGTTTTACGGCGAGTCTTTTTTATTTATTAATCACATTAAATGCTAATCGTTCATTATGTTGCGAATTGCTGTACAATCAAAAGGGCGTTTATACGACGAGACAATGCTCTTGCTCGAAGAAGCGGGGATTAAATTAAACCGGGGCAAACGTATCTTGCTTTTATCGGCCAAGGGATTTCCTGTTGAAGTCCTTTTCCTGCGCGACGACGATATTCCTCAATCGGTGGCAAACGGAGTGGCTGACGTGGGTATTGTGGGAGAAAATGAATATGTGGAAAAAGGGGCCGAAGCCAAATTAACGAAACGGCTTGGGTTCAGTAAATGCCGTTTGTCGCTGGCCATTCCCAAAGATGAAGAATACGGGGGGATAGAATGGTTTGAAGGGAAGACAATCGCTACCTCTTACCCTGAAATACTGACTGATTACCTCGACAGGCGCCATGTAAAAGCAAACTTGCATATCATCAGCGGTTCGGTAGAAATAGCGCCGGGTATCGGATTGGCGGATGCTATTTTCGATTTGGTCAGTTCGGGAAGTACATTAGTCAGCAACCGCCTGAAAGAAGTAGACGTAGTGATGAACAGCGAAGCCCTGCTGATAGCCAATAATGAACTTTCCGAAGAAAAACAGGCGATACTGGATGAGCTTCTTTTCCGTTTTGAAGCCATACAGGCTGCCGAAGGGAAAAAATATGTGCTGCTTAACGCTCCGAAAGATAAACTGAATGAGATTATTGAAATATTGCCCGGTATGAAAAGCCCTACCATAACTCCGTTAGCCGACGACAAATGGGTATCTGTACAGTCGGTTATCACGGAACAACATTTCTGGGAGATTATCGGAAAACTGAAAGCGTCGGGAGCTGAAGGTATATTAATTATTCCAATTGAAAAAATGATTGTATGAAAGTCTTCAAATATCCTGCCCGTTCGGAATGGGAAAGTTTGATCCGGCGGCCGGCATTAGACGTTTCCAATTTATTCGGCGTTGTACAAACCGTACTGAATGAAATAAAGGGAGAAGGCGATATAGCCGTAAAAAGGTATGGCGAGAAGTTTGACAAGGTATTGCTCCCGTCCTTACAAGTTTCCGAAGAAGAGACGGATGAAGCCTGCAACCTTGTCTCCGACGAATTGAAACAGGCTATTCTGACCGCTAAAAACAATATCGAGAAGTTCCACGCTTCCCAGCGGTTTACCGGACAAAAGGTTGAAACGGCTCCCGGAGTGGTTTGCTGGCAAAAGGCGGTTCCTGTCGAAAAAGTCGGCCTGTACATACCCGGCGGTACAGCCCCGTTGTTCTCGACGGTATTAATGCTGGCCGTCCCTGCCAGGATAGCGGGTTGTGAAGAGATTATCCTGTGTACCCCGCCCAACCGGGAAGGCAAGGTACATCCTGCCATCCTTTTCGCCGCTAAAACGGCGGGAGTGGATAAAATATATAAAGCAGGCGGGATACAGGCAATCGGGGCTATGGCGTATGGTACGGCGTCTATCCCCAAGGTATATAAGATATTCGGCCCCGGCAACCAATATGTTACGGCCGCAAAACAATTAGTCGCCCTGAAAGATGTGGCGATCGACATGCCGGCCGGCCCTTCCGAAGTAGAAGTGATTGCCGACGAAACAGCCAATCCGGCGTTTATTGCCGCCGATTTCCTTTCGCAGGCAGAACATGGAACAGACAGCCAGTCGGTATTGGTTACCACAGCCGAATCTATCGTGATAGATGTAATGCAAGCCATTGATGAACAACTGGCCGAGCTTCCGCGCCGGGAAATTATCGCCCAAGCGCTCGAAAACAGCCGGATCATCGTGTTAAAAGACAATCGGGAAGCGATAGACTTCACCAATTTGTACGCTCCCGAGCATCTGATTATCCAGGCAAAGGATTATATATGTATAAGCGAACAGATAAAAAACGCCGGGAGTGTGTTCCTGGGAGCTTATACGCCCGAAAGCGCCGGCGATTATGCTTCGGGCACGAATCATACATTACCTACAAACGGGTATGCCAAAGCGTATAGCGGCGTAAATCTGGATAGTTTTATCAAGAAAATAACATTTCAGGAGATTACGCCCGAAGGGATAAAGCAGTTAGGCGACGTCATCCGCGTGATGGCAAGCCATGAAGCGCTGGACGCTCATCGTAATGCAGTAACAGTCAGATTAGAAACCGTATGAAAAATCTTAAAGAATTAGTGCGTCCGAATATATGGAACCTGAAACCTTATTCGTCTGCCAGAAATGAATTTCAGGGAGAAGCCTCTGTTTTTCTGGACGCCAATGAGAATCCTTACAACGAGCCTTACAACCGGTATCCCGACCCTTTGCAGTGGAAACTCAAAGACAAAATAGCGGCGCTGAAAGGGATAGACCGTACCTCCATTTTCTTGGGCAACGGCAGCGACGAGGCTATTGACCTGTCTATCCGCGCTTTTTGCGAACCGGCAGCAGACGCTGTCTTGTCTATCGATCCTTCTTACGGGATGTATCAGGTGGCGGCGGATATTAATCATGTAGCCTGCCGCAAAGTGCGGTTGAACAATGATTTCAGCCTCAATGCCGGCGCGCTTTTACAGGCCGTTGAAGCCAATACAAAGATTATCTTTCTTTGTTCGCCCAATAACCCGACGGGGAATATACTAAATCGCGGAGAACTGTATAAAGCGATTAACGGATTTGAAGGAATTGTAGTGATTGATGAGGCTTACATTGATTTTTCTTCCTCTCCTTCCTTTCTGAAAGAATTAAAAGACTTCCCTAACGTAATTGTACTGCAAACGCTTTCCAAAGCATGGGGAGGCGCAGGAATCCGTTTGGGAATGGCTTTTGCATCGCCTGAGATTATCGATATATTGAATAAAATCAAATATCCTTACAATATCAATCAATTAACGCAAGAACGGGCGCTTGAGCTATTGAACCGGCGGGAAGCGATGAAAGGAGAACTGTCCGAAATACTGAACGAACGTACCCTGGTAGAAACAGCCTTGCTGGAATTGCCGTTCGTACAACGGATTTATCCTTCGGACGCCAATTTTATCCTGGTAAAAGTAGACGATCCGAATGCTACCTATGATTACCTGGTAAGAAAGGGAATCATTGTACGCAACAGGAACACTGTAACCTTATGCGAAGGCTGCCTGCGCATTACCATCGGTACGCCAGGGCAAAACAACTTATTATTAAAAGCGCTTCAAACAAGAACATTATGAAACGGGTTCTTTTTATCGACCGCGACGGTACCCTGGTTATCGAACCGCCGCTGGATTACCAGTTAGACAGCCTTGAAAAGCTGGAGTTCTACCCCAAAATATTCCGTAACCTGTTTTTTATCAGGAAACAGTTGGATTTTGAGTTTGTCATGGCCACGAATCAGGATGGGTTAGGGACGGCTTCATTTCCCGAAGAAACATTCCGGCCGGCTCATACCAAACTGCTAACGGCCCTGGAAGGCGAAGGCGTCACCTTCGACAATATCCTGATAGACCGCTCTTTCCCCGAAGATAACTCACCCTGCCGAAAACCCCGTACCGGTATGTTTACCCCGTACATGAATGGCGATTACGACCTGGCAAACAGTTATGTAATAGGCGACCGGTTGACAGACCTGGAACTGGCCGCTAATTTAGGATGTAAAAGTATCTGGCTGCATCGTTCGGAAGGCGCGCAGGAAGAACTGTACGGTAAGAACCTGTCCCCTGCCTTGATTACTGACGATTGGGATAAGATAACAGAATTTATTTTTGCCGGCGAACGGCGTGCTACGATTCAACGAACAACAAAAGAAACGGATATTTACGTAGAAATAAATCTCGATGGCAACGGACAAACAGCTATTTCGACAGGCGTGGGCTTCTTTGACCATATGCTCGATCAGATAGGAAAACATTCCGGCATCAACGTAACGATTCGTGTCGCCGGCGATTTAAACGTAGACGAACATCACACCATAGAAGATACCGGTATCGCTTTAGGAGAAGCCTTATTGAAAGCGCTGGGCGATAAAAGAGGAATCGAACGGTATGGCTATACGCTGCCCATGGATGATTGCCTGTGCAGCGTGGCCTTAGACTTTGGGGGACGCCCCTGGCTTGTTTGGGATGCGGAATTTAAACGCGAAAAAGTAGGCGATATGCCGACGGAAATGTTCTTCCACTTTTTTAAAAGCCTCAGCGACGCAGCCAGAATGAACCTCAACATCAAAGCCGAAGGCAATAATGAACACCACAAAATAGAGGGGATATTCAAAGCGCTGGCCCGCAGCATCAAAATGGCCATCCGCAGAGACGTCTACAACTATGAATTACCCTCCACTAAAGGAGTTATTTAAATTCTCGTCCGGGCGGGATTCTTAACTGCAATGTAATTTTACATTGCGCTTCTGTCATTTTGCTGTTTTGTCATTCTGTCATTTTATCCCCTCCCTGTTTCGCTTATTTGTACGCCAATCCGGGATAGCTCCCAAAAACGCGCCGCATTTGGCACTTGCCTTTTGACAAAATAATATAAAAAGAAAGACAGTATAAACTATATGCGCGCAAGTTGCTCCTGTATATATACAAAACGAAGTAGGAAGCAGCCGTTTGCTATCTATTTGCTCAATAAAAACGGCGGGTAAAAGCAGCCGTTTCAGCGCCATTTCGAGTCTTTAAAAGCCATTTTTCCGGGCGCTTTCGAACCTTCCGGTTTTTCATTGCGGTATCTTCGGCAAACCATTATACCGCTTTTGCAAAGGCGTCGCAATGCTTTTGCAAAGATGTCATAATCCTTTCCTCAAGACTCCGTATCGTTTTTCCGAAACCCTCCCGCAAAACAGCCAGTAATGACTCATTTGACTACGAAAACAATCGGAATCGCCCTCCGATTCCTCCCTGTCCGCACAAAACGCCCGTTACCTGAAAATGCAAATTCCGTAAAATCTGTCAGCGAACAAGCCATAACGCTATCATATTGTAAGGGCGAATTGAAAATAAAAACAATGCTGCATGTGGAATTTTCCGAATGAAAGGATGAATATGGCTATCGGCGTCAAATCGCATCCATTCAATGCCAAAAGGATTTTTTAACTACTGAATCGCTGAAAAATACAGGCTCCTGTCGGAAATAAATTTATATCTCTTATCTTTGCTCCATGATAATTAAGTAATGTGGGGATGGCAAGGGATAAAAGGACTCAATTCATTAACCTTCGGCAGGTACTTCGAGAGAAAAATCCCTCTCTCGCGAAAAAGTTGCCGGGTTTTATCGTTACTTATCTGATTCGTATCGCGCATCAGGAAGAGTTGAATTATATACTGAATCATTATCGCGATAAGGAAGGCGTGGATTTTATGGTTGAACTCCTTGATTACTTCGACCTGACGCTGGAGACGGACGGCGAGGAAAATATTCCGGATACGGGGCGTTATGTGTTTGCCTCTAATCACCCTTTGGGCGGGCTGGATGGTATTTGCCTGTCTGCATTTCTGGGGCGGCGGTTTAACGGGAATATCCGTTATCTGGTAAACGACCTCCTTTTATTTATTCCGAATTTGCGTTCTATTTTTATTCCGGTCAATAAACATGGCAAGCAGGCGAAACAAACGGCCGTTTTAACCGACGAAGCGTATGCTTCCGATAGTCAAATTATTACTTTTCCTGCCGGGTTGTGTTCGCGGAAAATAAAAGGGGAGATAACGGATTTGGAATGGAAAAAATCGTTTATCCGGAAAGCCATAGCGTATAAACGCGATGTTATACCCGTCTATTTTGAGGGGAGAAATTCCGATTTCTTTTACCGCTTAGCCAATATTCGTACCGGACTGGGCGTAAAGGCGAATATTGAAATGCTTTATTTATCCGATGAGTTATTTAAGAGCAAGCACACTACTTATCATATATATTTTGGCAAACCGATTTCCTGGCAGACATTCGATACGGGTAAGACTGTGACTGAATGGGCCGGATGGGTTCGCGATATCTCTTATGCACTTAGAAAATAAAAGAAACATCTGTATGCAAGAAGTAATTAAACCTGTTAATCGTGCGCTGCTTAAAGCAGAATTAACCCCGGACAAACTTTTACGAAGGACGAATAAATCCAATAACGAGATTTATATTACTACCGCACATGATTCGCCTAATATAATGCAGGAAATCGGACGTTTGCGCGAGTCGGCTTTCCGTCATTACGGCGGAGGAACCGGGGAGTCCGTTGATATTGACGAATTTGATATCATGGAAGGCGCTTACCGCCAATTGATTGTTTGGAACCCTGAAGAAGAAATCATTTTAGGCGGATACCGTTTCCTGTGTGGCGCAGACGTAAGGTTCGACGCTTCCGGCAGGCCTGTTTTAGCTACGGCTCACCTCTTTCATTTTTCCGATACATTCATAAAGGATTATCTTCCCTATACGGTGGAGTTAGGCCGTTCTTTCGTAACCCTCGAATTTCAGGCAACGCGCGAGAGTAGCAGTAAAGGTATTTTTGTGCTTGATAATTTATGGGACGGATTAGGCGCGTTGTCTGTATTAGAGCCTACGCTTCAATACTATTTTGGCAAAGTAACGATGTATAATACATACAACCCGCATGCCAGGGATATGATTTTGCATTTTCTTGCCGTTCATTTCCCCGACCCGGATAAGCTGATTACGCCTATTTGCCCGTTGGAAACACATCCGGACTTAAATCAGATGGATACTTTGTTTAGCTCGGGTAATTATAAAGAGGATTATAAGATATTGAATACGGAAGTGCGCAAACTGAATATCAACGTTCCTCCTTTGGTAAGCGCCTATATGAGCCTTTCTCCTAAAATGCGGACTTTCGGAACGGCCGTCAATCACGAGTTCGGCGATGTGGAAGAAACAGGTATCTTAATCGCGATTGATGAAATCCTTGAAGCCAAAAGAAAACGGCATATAGAAACCTATTTCAGGGAAGAATATCCGTGCCGGCCCTTATTGAAAGGGTTAGGAAACTAAAAGCCATAACGGGCTTTTAGTTTGTTCCGGTTGCGGTAATACGGGTCGATGCGGCGAAAGGGAAACCGTTGCCATACGTTAATATCGGTCATGTATCGGCAGCCGATGAAATAATTAATACAATGAAGAGTTTAGGCTATGACATTCGAGAAGAAGACCCTTTTTCAGACCGGAGTACAATTGCCTATTCCCGAATAGCATCGCCTTATGTAATGAGATTGAAGTTAATGTGGAATAGAATGCATTGCCTGTTTTCCCGAAACAAAACATCCGGATGCTGTAAGAGAGGCAATGCCGGTATTATTCGAACTGTTGAAAAATGAGCAGGATGCAAGAGTTAGAGCTGTGTTAGGTCATTTCATTTTTGTATATATCCACCCATATATGGATGACAATGGTCGCATTGCCCGATTCCTGATAAATGCCATGCTTATTTCCGGCGGTTACAACTGGACTGTTATTTCGGTTGAAAGAAGGAAAGAATATATGACTGCTTTGGAAAAAGCCAGTGCGAGTGAAGACATAACTGATTTCACGCAGTTTTTGACGTCCTTAGTATAAACGGGATCCGCGAATAATGAAAGAGAAACCTTTTTACCTGTAAGGCTTTATATTCCACGCCGTACAAGTCCAGAAAGGTTCCCTGTCTTCTTTCTCAAAGATACACAGGCCTCCGGTTGCTACCTTCAGATCATGCTCCTGCGAAAACCGTTCAAAGTTTCCGGTTAAGCAGGGGGCAAACCGTATGACGCCATTAGAAGTAACTAATAAAACCGTTTGGCGGGGGGGAACTTCTTTTTCAGCGAAATCCTCCCAAATCTTAATGATTTGTCGGGGATTTGCTTTCCAGCCATCGGGAACAATGGCCTTTTTATTCCACTCATCGATAATGATCCTTCCATTTTCGATATTGCCGTTTCCTAATCGAAGCATAACTTCTTCTTCGGTTTTATTCTCGTCTACGCCATAATCTATTTCCGTAAAGCCGTTTAATATAGAAATATCCGTTTTGATATTCATCGCCTTTATCGCTAATCCGGCCGTTTCGAGGCATCTCTTCAATGGAGATGAATATAGTTTATGAGGGATTAATCCGTGTTCTTTTAAATAAAGCCCGATACTTTTTCCCTTTTCCGCTTCTACTAACGGCAGGTCTGTTCCGGCGCCTACCCTGGTAGGCGTTTCTCCCGGGCGGAAAGTGTTTCCGTGGCGGGCGATTATGATTTTAGTTCGCATGATTTATAGCTGCTTCTGTGATATTACATGATTAATCAGATTAGTTCGCCGTATCGATTGATGATGGCTTCTACCCTCAGTATATCTTCTGGCGAATCTACGCCGTTTGTTGTTTCCCGCCCGTGATAATCAACGTCGACCATTTTTATTTTAAGCCCGTTGTACAGAAACCTCATTTGCTCTAACCCTTCTATATACCCTTTTTCGTAGATGGATTCTTCCAGGGAAAAATACGTTTCTAAAGCCTCACAGGTATAAGCGTACAGTCCGATATGACGGCGCGCCGGGCTCTTTTCCGGATGGGTTCTCCTGGCTTCTTCCGGCTTTCGTATGGCTGGAAGAATGCTTTTTGAAAAAGCAAGCGCATAATTTTTACTGTCGGTCAATACAGTCGTTCCGGAATAAGGCGTAGCCTTTTTAGCTTCCGCCATTTTGTCGTAAGCTACCCAGTCTAATAAGACGCAAGGCGTATAAACGTCCGCCGACTTATCCTGCATCCATTCGTCAATGAGGTTTTGCAGAATCCAGGGAGGGCAGAGCGGGTTATCCCCTTGCAGATTAATGATCAATTGCGGTTTGTCGTCCCGTTTGTTTACCGCTTCCCAACACCTTTCCGTACCATTCCGGCATGTTTCAGACGTCATCAGCGCCTTGATATGACGCTTCTTACAGAACTCTTCAATGGCCGGATGGTCTGTAGCTACCACATAACTGCAAGCGTCATTTTGTTTACATACAAAGGCGGCTATTTCGGCTACCCGTTGAATCATCGGTTTCCCCTTGATAAGTTGCAAAGGCTTTGCCGGAAGCCTCGTGCTGGCATATCTGGCCGGAATAACGATCAATACTTTTGTCTCTCCCATTACTTTTATATCTTTTGATGTATGCTCCCCAACAGAAGCGCCGCAAATATACAGATGATTTACAATTAACCCATAGCAGGTATAACCTTTCTGCCGAAAATCTTACTCGACACGAACAATTCAGCGACATTGACATTATAAAGCAGTGATGAAACGGGCAGAGAGTTTGGATAATAGAGTTGCCGTTTTTATTATTGAACTTTTTTCTGTACGTTTGTTCTACAATTGATTTGGACAGATGGTTGCTGATATCATGAAATACAGGATGGCTCTTTTTGGATGCTTTTTGTTTATTGCGCTGGCGTTGTTCTTACAGGGAACGAATGCGTATCATTTTCTTTTTATCGAGCAAAATCAGTTGTTCCTGTTTTCCGGTTCCTATATTGGAGAGAGGATTATGCTCCCGGGAGGGGCGGCTTTGCTCGTTGGGGAATTTCTGGTGCAGTTTTTTATCGTGCCTTATGTTGGCGCGGTTATAACGGCTTTGCTGCTTACCGGCGCGGGGGCGCTGACGGCTCTTATTTGCAAGCGGATTGCGCCGGCTTTTTCTTTGTACCTGTTTTACTTCTTACCGGTTCTGTCTCTGCTGTTTATGCACTTTGATTTTAATTACCGGATACAGGGGACGGTGGCGTTTGTTTTTTTGCTTTTGTTTATTTATCTCTATCTTTCCGTCACCGCTTTCAGGTATCGGTTGTTGATGGCGGTTCTTGTTGTGCCGTTCCTTTTTTGGCTGGGAGGGCCTGTCGCATGCCTTTATGCTTTTTGCGTCTTTTTGTGGGAGGCGCTGAACCGTACCCGTGGCTGGTATTGGATGCTGCCGGCGGTACTGGAGGCCGTAATTATTGCTTGGGTAAATGTGCGCGTTGCGATAGTGAGCGAATATAAATTTGCATTTCTTCCGGACATTTATTTTCATACAAGGTTAGCGGCTCCCTTCTGTATTTATTTTTCATGGATTGCGTTGCCCGTTATATTAGCGGGCGCCTGTTTACTCCGGGGCAGGGAGCCGAAGAAAAAGAAAACGCGGATTAGGACGGATGCGATGCAGGTATTGTTGATTATTGGCTTATCATGGATTAGTATTCCAGCCTATAATAACAACACGAAATCGATTAAACTTAAACAGTTGGATTATTATACCCGGACACGGCAATGGGACAAAGTGATTGAAAACTGCGAAGGCCGCCTGAATAATTATCTTTATCTCTGTTATCTGAATATGGCGTTAGCCGAAAAAGGAACGTTGGCCGATAAAGCCTTTACTTTCGATCAACGGGACGTGCAAGGATTGTTTATTCCCTGGAATAAGACGGCTCCGGCGTCTACATTATTGAGCGATGTGCATTTTACGGCAGGTACGGTTGCCATAGCGCAGGAGAAAGCCTTTGAAAGTTATGTCAGTTCATTAGGATATGGAAATCCGCGCATGTTACAACGATTGGTACAAACGAATTTGATTTATGGCGAATATCCTGTTGCGGAGAAATACCTGGATATATTGGATAAAACATTCTATTATTCGGATTGGGCGAAGGAGCATCGTAAATTTCTTTATAATGATGCAGAAGTAGAGAAAGATGTTGTGTTAGGAGAGAAACGCAAAGGATTACCGGAAACGAATTATTTATCAAACCCGGATTGGGTAGAGAAAGATTTGCTGTCGGTAGCCGAACAATACCCGGCGAATCGTAATGCGATTGAATATGTTGGAGTGGGCTATTTGTTGATGAAAAATTTAAACGCATTTGAAAACCTGATGAACAATTATTATACTACGGATGTATTACCTTCTTTGCCTGTTTCTTTCCAGGAAGCCGTTATTATACTTTACGAAGCGAATCCTGAAATGTGGAATCATTACAATGTTTCCGAATCTATTATCCGGAGATTTGCCGACTTTAAGAGGTTGATAAAAACAAACCGGGAAAATCCGCCTGTAGCCGAAGCGATCCGCTTGTTTGGAGATACCTATTGGTGTTATTTTATGTTTAAATAGAAACGTATGCGTAATCAACTACTCTGCCTGCTTGCCTTGTTCTTATCGGGAGCCTGTTCTCATTCTCCGGTTAAGGTGGATGAAGAACTGAATCAATTGCCGGAGCTGTTCCCTGATTATACCGGTTGTACCATTCCGCCTAATATCGCCCCATTGAATTTTGCATTGGCCACGGCGTATGACGAGGCGTATGCCGTTTTTTTCTGTAGCGATAAGGAATGGGAAGTAAAAGCAGGCAAGGAACAATTTACGTTTCCGGTTTCGGAATGGAGAAAATTCCTGCAACAATCGAAAGGCGGCGCTATTCATGTAAAGATTATGATTAAGAAAGACGGGAAATGGACAGGATATCTTCCTTTTCAGTTGTCTGTCGCGCCGGAACCGGTAGACCCTTATATCGCTTACCGGCTGATAGAGCCGGGCTATGAGTTATGGAACCAGATGGGTATCTATCAACGGAATCTTGAAAACTACGCCCAAAGCCCGATTATCGAAAATAAGATGACAGACAATAACTGCATGAACTGCCATTCGTTTTGCATGCAAAACCCCGGGAAAATGCTGTTTCATATCCGTGGCTCTTTAGGGAGTACCGTTTTGCTGGACGGGGATAAGGCAGAGCGGTTAAATACAAAAACAGCCCAGACCATGTCTGCATTAGTCTATCCTTCCTGGCATCCCGGCGGGCGGTATATCGCTTTTTCGGTAAACGACACGAAACAGGCTTTTCATATGAATAACCGGAACCGTGTGGAAGTATACGATTATAAGTCGGATGTAGTGGTATACGATATGGAGAAACATGAAATCATCACAACGCCTTCGCTGTTTTCCGAAGGCCGGATGGAAACGTTCCCTGCCTTTTCGCCCGACGGCAGAACGCTTTATTTCTGTACTGCCGATACATGCGCTATGCCCGATGAATTTACAGAAGTGAAATACAGCCTTTGTTCGATTGCTTTCGACCCGGAAACCCGCCGGTTCGGCACGGTCGCAGATACCTTATTTCATGCAGAGGAAAATGGGATGAGCGTTTCATTCCCCCGTGTTTCGCCCGACGGCAACTACCTTATGTACACAAAAGCCGCTTACGGCAACTTCTCTATTTGGCATAAAGACGCGGATTTGTGGTTGATAGCGCTTGCTTCGGGAAAACATTTCCCATTGGAAACAGCCAATAGTAAGGATGTGGAAAGCTATCATTCATGGAGCAGCAACAGCCGCTGGGTCGTATTCGGCAGCCGTCGCCTGGATGGTTTGTATACCCGCCTGTATATTGCTTATATGGACGCCGGCGGACAGGCAGGAAAACCTTTCCTTGTCCCACAGAAAAAGGCGAGCTTCTATCATGATTTCATGAAATCGTATAATATACCGGAATTTATAACCGGAAAAGTAAAAGAACAAGGATATCGGATCGGACAAACAGTCAAAAAAGAAAAGGGAATAGACGTTTCGTTTGCTGAAATAAAATGAATATAATCCGCCAAAAAGAAAGGGCGTATCAAAAGTGCACTCTCTCTTTTTTCAAGCAGGAGAAACGACCGTAGCTTACAAAATACCTGAAAGACGTCTTTTTATAGCACATTTCCTCCCGAAATAACCGTTGGCCTAAGATAGCACAGACACTCATGGCTACGGGAAATATATCAATAATTAGTTTATTGTTCATTTTAAAATTGGAGCAATTAGAACGGATCAAAGAGAAGGGAATCTACGGTATTTACTATAAAGAGGAAAGTAGAATCCATGATTTTATCCTTGTATTTTCTGTATTTGATTTTTATGGGAAAATTTGACGAATAAAATCTGTTTATTTGAATTTTATTCTGTATTTTTGCAGAAAAATTGATAAAATTTGATACGTATTCGCTTAAAGCAAGGATATATCCATGTACAATAGTCCTGTTGCCTGCGGGGAATGAAGGCATGGGCATTACTAATAAGCATACAAGATTAGGGGTTACTGGGAGTATTTGCAGTATTCGTCTTGTTTTGACTTTTCATTATCAACAAAGAATGGGTGAAGATTACATGAGAGTTTACATGAATAAATATAAAACTAAATAGTAAATAAGATGATACTCGAATTAAAAATAAAGAACTTTTTATCGTTCAAAGACGAAGTGACATTCAGCTTTGAAGCCACAAAAGATAAGTCTTTTGAAGATTATCAGGTTGTGGAAGTGGCTCCCAATCTCCGTATATTAAGATTGGCAGTTGTGTATGGAGCAAATGCATCAGGAAAAAGTAACCTGATAGAAGCTTTTGAGTTTCTTCGACATTTTTGGTTCAACAAACCTGAGAGTAAGGATAAATCTACTGGCGTTATGCCATTTTTATTAGATAAGCATACTCCTGAAGAACCGTCTGAATTTTCATTGGTTTTTTATATTGAGGAAGTAAAATATATGTACTCTCTTGAGCTGGAGAAAAGAAAAGTGATTTCAGAAAAACTATATATATACCCAGGGACACAGCCAGCCTTGATTTTCGACCGAGTGTTAAATAATGAAATCTCTGAAATCACATTTAATCCAAAGAGAGTTAAAATTGGCCAAACTGCAAAAGATGAAATTTCCATAAAGTGTTTAGTCAATATGTCTGTTCTATCTGCATATAATCAAGTTAATGTCGCTATTCCTGAAATAGACGCCGTGGTTAAATGGATAAAGCATCATTATAATTTACCATGTATAGAGCCAAATACAGGACTGGTAAGTTATGCGGAAACAGCCATCTCAAAAAATCAAGAAACAAAAGAGTATATTTTAAATTTTCTTCGTCGGGCTGATTTTAATATTTCAAATGTCGATACTGAAATTATAAAAGAAAATGTATCAGAAGATATGATATCTTTCCTGTTAAATGAAGTAGAAGATGTCCCTAACGATGAGAAGGAGCGATTGAAAAAGGAAAAAATAATCAAGTTAACAAAAACAGAGTTTGAGCATTGTATTAAGAATATAGATGGAAAGGAAGCGTTTTATAAATTGCAGAAAAATCATCAATCTCAAGGAACTTTACGCACATTTGGATTGTCTGGAGTAATTCACAAAACGATAGAAGCAAATGCATTTTTAGCCATCGATGAAATTGAATCCTCCCTGCATCCGCGACTGGTTGAATTCATTATCGAAGATTTTTTCAAACAGAAAGGACAATCTCAACTACTCTTAACAACCCATTATGACGGGCTTTTGGAAGAAGATGATTTGCTTAGAAAGGATAGTATTTGGTTTACCAATAAAAAAGAAAGCGGTTCTACAGAATTATATTCTTTGGCCGATTTCAAAGGGGTTAACCGTATTAGTTCTTTGCAAAAGGCATACAAGTATGGTAAATTCGGAGCCACGCCAAATGTTTAAGAATCATGGGTGGACGAAAACAAAAAATAAGAGAACCCAAATCCGGTATTTACATAGTCGGAGAAGGGATAACAGAGCAATATTATTTTTCGCATGTTAAAAAAATAATGGGCTTTCACTGTACTATTAAGCCAACGAAAGTGAGCGTAAGAAATTAGAGCAACTTCAAAACAAATATCGGAAAAACAAGAATCTTCTTTTCTGCAATAGTTTGCCTTCTATTGAATATTGGTTTTTGCTTCATCACGAACATACAAACCGTTATTTCAAGGATGCGAAAGCTGCCGAAACAGCGCTGAAAAGATTCATCAATGACTATGAAAAGACAACTCAATTTCTTGAAAAAGAAAAATGGGTACGGGATTTATGTTCAAATGATAAGTTAAACCAGGCTATTGAACGTTCCAAGCGCTTTGAATCGGAGCATGGTTCATACACAAACGTACACGAAGCATTTGACGTCTTGCTGAACGACATGCGAGACTAAGTAAATATAAATTAAAAACAAAAATATGAGCAATCACAAATTGAAATTTTATCCGGTTAATAATGGCGATACCGTGCTGATTGAGTGTCGACAAAGTACCGGCTATGGCTAAGACTATAAAACAATACAGATATCTCTGCCTCTAAACAAATCACTCATATCCAAAACCCTTATCTTGAAAAGATACGAAGCGATTGAACGATTATTTGACGAAAATTTCCGGGGTATGCAATGACGAAGTCGGGAAAAAGAGGATGCGCCACTTTTGACGCACCCTCTTTTTGTTTTTTATTATAATATCTGCATTCCTTCTTCTTTGGCCGACTGGTCTTCTCCGGAAGGAGTAATCAGTTTATAACCCTTTCCGTGAATGTTGATAATTTCAATGGAGGGATCGTCTTTCAGTAATTTGCGCAGTTTGGTAATGTACACGTCCATGCTGCGGGCATTGAAATAATTATCATCTACCCAGATTGTTTTAAGCGCGTAATTACGTTCCAGTATTTCGTTGGCATGCGCACAAAGAAGGCTCAGCAGTTCACATTCTTTTGTAGTCAACTTGGTCGCTTTGTCGCCAATGGAAAGCGTTTGTTTTTGGGTATCGAACAGGAAGTTCCCCAGTTTATAAAATGGGATATCTTTCAATTTCTTTCCTTTTACGCGGCGAAGGATTGCTTCGATACGGAGCAATAGTTCTTCCATGCTGAACGGTTTCGTCAGGTAATCGTCAGCGCCAATTTTGAACCCTTCCAATATATCTTCTTTCATTGTCTTTGCCGTAAGGAAAATAACAGGTATATCGGGATTGATGGAGCGGATTTCCTGCGCCAACGTGAATCCGTCTTTTTTCGGCATCATAACATCAAGTACGCAGAGGTCGTATTTACCTTTTGTAAATCCTTTGTAACCGGCTTCTCCATCGGAGAACAGATCGGTGATATAACCTTTCGCTTGCAGGTATTCTCTTAATAACATACCAAGGTTCTCATCGTCTTCGCAAAATAAAATTCTCAGTTTTTCTTCCATAACTAACTTTTTATAAGAGGTAAAGTAATAATAAATTTTGTTCCTACATTTCCGGCTCCGTTTTCGGCGCGGATACTTCCTTTATGGTCTTCCACAATTTTACGGACATAGGCAAGGCCTAATCCAAATCCTTTTACGTCGTGAACATTGCCGGTCGGAACCCGGAAAAAACGGTCGAATACCTTTTTATGGTATTCTTTTTTTATCCCGATTCCGTTATCTTCAATGGATATGAGCAATTTGTTGTTGTCGTTCCATGTCTTAGCCGTTAATTTTAAGGGCACATCCTGTTGGCGGTATTTCACGGCGTTGTCCATTAAATTGAACAGCACGTTTGTAAGATGCATCTCATCCACATAGATAGCCGAATCGATTGCTTCCAGATCAATATCTAATGTGCCTCCATATTTTTCTACTTTTAATACAAAGGTATTGGCAATGTTCGCTATCAAATCGTTTGCGTCTACTTCTTTTAAATTAAGCGTTGCTCTTTGGCGTTCAAACAGCGACATCTGCAATACCTTCTCAACCAGGAAACCCAGCCGTTTGGTTTCGTCATTGATAACGCCTGATATATGTTTGAATACGTCAGGGCTTTTGGTAATATCCGAATCTTTCAACATTTGCGAAGCAAGCGATATGGTAGAAACCGGCGTTTTCAATTCATGCGTCATGTTGTTGATAAAGTCATTTTTCATCTCGGATAATTTCTTTTGCCGGAATACAATATATAATGTAAAAGTGAAAGTAGCCAATAGCATCAGGGAGAAAATAACAGATGGTACGATAAATGATACTTCGCTGTAAATATAACCCTGCTTGGTAGGAAAGTAGACCCTTAAATAGTTTTGCCTGGAGGGAGGGTCGTTCGGAAATAATACGGTGGTCAGAATATCCGATGCAATCGGCTGTTTCTGAATCTCTCCATTCTGATAAACGGTATTTCCGTCTTTGTTGATAACAGAAAAAACAAACGGAAGGTTTAAACTGTTATTCACAAATTCTGTTTTCAAATAGGCGTTTAACTGCTTGAAATCGATACGTTCTTCTATCGGTTTAAGGCTCGAAGTATTCATCATGCTGATTACTACTTCGTGGATTAAGTCCATATTGTATAAATACTGGCGTTTATACGCGTCGGCCAGCTCTTTCGACCGGGCTACCAGATTGCTTGGCGATTGTTTTTTCAGTAAGGAAGACAGGGGTTGCGATTGCGTATTGCTGAAACTATACAATTCAATGCGCTGCATCGTACCGTTTGAATCTTTTATTTGTAACTGATAACTTTCCTGGCTGTTAAATTGCCGGATCTGTTGTGGGTTGTATGTGTTTTGATACGGGTAGTTACCCAATGCTTTGCTCAAATCGTCTTCCACATATTTGCGCGTTTCATCAAGTTCAAGATTATGGGAAACCTGAAATAAGCATTTTTTCACGGTTTCATTGAATTGCTCGCTGCGTGTTTTAAGTATTTCGCTTACATAGTTTAATTGCAAATAGAGTAAACCTGCAAAAGCGAATGCCATCACAACAGCCAATAACCAAATTGTAGACTTCCTCATATCAACGATCCTATATCTTAAAAGAATAACAAATAAAGCATCTTTTGATTTAATATTCACATAAAAAAAGTAAAAAAGAAGGCTTTTATTTGTTAATAATATATTATGTTAGTAGGGGTTTTGTTCCTTAATCCTTTGTATAACAATAAACTATTGTGATGTAACATGAATTAAGCGAAAAGAGAATGAGACGTTTAAAATAACGGAAAGAATCTTTGCGTTTAACGGATTGCCACTTTACGGACAGTCTCGTCAATGCGGATAATATAATATCCTTTTGCGATGTTTACAGTGTATTCTCCGGAAGATTGCGTCATCTCAATTTCTACTACCTTTATACCTACTACACTATATATTTCGAGTTTACTTCCAATCGGAGCATTGGTTACTTTTATACGGTTATCAATAGCGACGACTTCGACGGAAGGCTTTTCGGGCGTTTTTTTTGTGGTATAAGCCATCCGGTTCGTTTGCCCGGCGTGCGCGGAAACCAAACCAACACTTGCGCTTAACGCAAATACCATAAAAATATAAAAAAACGCCTTCATATTTCAAGTCCTAAATTAACACAAATGTAAAAAGTTTTCTTGAAATGATTACTATAACGAACAGATAATTTGCAATGCCGCTATGAATTCTGTTAATTTTCACCGTTTTTCCTTTCGTTTTTTACTTTCTCCCGTGATTTGAACCGTTTAATCTGAACATACCGTAATAAGAAAATTGCTCCTGACGTAAGGCCGATGACAAGACAATATTGAGTCCAACCGATCTCCGGTTTATTGCCGGGCCAGCCAATCACACTCATCACAAGTAAATAGATAAGGAGTACGGCGCTGGTAATGTTTATTTTTTTCATCTTTATTGATTATAGGATGCAAATATACATATTTATCCGCTTATTATGTTGGATTCAGGGCAACTGCGCCAAAATAATCTATGTTGTCTTTGCCTGCTTCTACTTTAACCCATTACACAGGCTTGTCTGGCGATATCTTTCAGCTTCCAGCCGGTTTATAAGCGCTTGCGTATGAACGGCTATGGCTGAAAGAAGACCTTTCAGTACTTTCTTTCAGAAAAAAAATACAGGGCCGGCAAAAAAGGAAAAAACATTACATCCTCTTTTCCAAACCATTACGATGACTTTAGAAAACCGTTGCGACGCCTTTGGTAAACCATTGCGAAGATTCTGATGAAGCATTGCGAAAAGTTAAAAAAAGCGCTATGACGCCTTCAACAGACCATTATAATGGTTTGGCAGAGAGTATATAATAGTTTACTAAAGGCATTATAATGGTTTACTCAACACACTATAATGTTTTTTTGGGAATAAATCTCTCTCCTCCGGCTCCGGCTGTAAGGAAACTGAAAGGTCTTCTTGCGTCTCCTTTCAGAATTTCATTCTGTAAACCAATCGGTTGCAAAAAAAATGAAAGCTGAAAGGAGAGGCGAAAAGTATCGTTTAACAGGGGAATTCAACACTCTTGAAAATTTGGTGCGGTTGCCCTGTATTTCAATGGGGCCTTTATCCATTTTTTTTATATATTTGCGCAATTAATAAAAGAATGATGTTGAAGAGACTGCATTATATATATGTTTTTGGTTTGATTGGAGTACTTTCCGATTGTAGCTTGGTTCGTACTTCTACGTCTGGTAACGTATCCGGGGTTTCCGTTGTATATCCGGCTTCCGATATTGATTTGCCTTCGGCCCATTTTGCATTTTATTTGCCTCGCATCGCTTTAGCAGAATTGGAAGCGCCTGCTTCGCCCCTGTTTGATATAACGGAGGATTTTTGTGCGTTCGATATGAACCATATATCCGTGTCCGACCCGAAATTGTTTAAGAATGATGAGAAGATGTCGATAGACCTGACGCGGATACGAAAAGGAGAATATTCATTCCCTCTTCCGGGAGCCAAAGTGATTTCTTCTTATGCAGGCAGACGGAAAAATCATTCGGGAACCGATTTGAAAACTTTTGCGAATGATACGATACGCGCAGCCTTTGACGGTATTGTAAGAATGGCTAAACCCTATTATGCTTATGGCAATGTGATTGTCTTACGGCATTTTAATGGTTTGGAAACCGTATACAGCCATAATTCCAAACATCTAATCAAGCAGGGAGAATACGTAAAGGCCGGCGAGCCTGTTGCTTTGGTAGGGAGAACAGGCAGGGCGACAACAGAACACCTGCATTTTGAAGTGCGGGTGAATGGGCAACACTTTAACCCCGAATTTCTGTTTGATATGAACGCCCAGGAATTACAATCCAAACGCCTGGTATGTACGCAGGGGAAAAACCGGATCATCATCTCTTCTATGGATACTTTCTCAAATCTGCCCTTTATGTTGAATGCTTCTAATTGAACCGGATAGATTTTCTACCGGTTTATGCAGCGTTTTGGTTTCTGATTACGTCATACATTGTGTAAGTATCGAATTATGGATAAGATATATAGTTAAATAATATGTAAATCATACCGCAATCGCGTAAATTAATTATATTTGTAAGTACGATATAAAGCGTTTAATAAATTAATGCTGTAATGTAATGATGCAGGTTTAAACCCTGTATATATTGATAAGTCTAATAAAAAACGAAACAAAAGAGTATTTATTAAAAAGAGAGGAGAAACGAATATGAAATTCATGAAATTAGCATCCTTAATCTTATTGCTTCCGGCTATGTTCAGCATTGATGCCGTTGCCCAGGAAGAATTTTTTGATGATGTATATTTCTCTTCAAACAAAAATAAAAAGAAAGAAAGTGTAGAAGAGAAACAGGTTGCACAACAGAAAACAACCCAAAGCGCCGTTACCTATGCAGCGCCTTCCGATAAACAGCCTGCCATGACGGCGGACAGTCGCGATATTGATGAATATAACCGCAGATATATGTCCATCGATTCGGAAGAACCTTATTATGATGATCCGGACGATGTTGTTGTAGTAGAAAAAGACAAAACGCGTAAATCCGATACGGAATATACGGAACGCATTATCCGTTACCATTCTCCCAGTAAAATAACCATAGTCGGGGCCGACCGGGTGGATTTGTACCTGAGCGACGGTTATTACGGATATGGATATGATACGGATTATTCGGACGGCGGGGCTAATGTAAGCTTTAATATTAATGTAGGTAACAGTTGGGGATGGGGGCCTTCCTATTATTATGGTTGGTATGATCCCTGGTATTATTCTTCCTGGTATGGCCCGTCCTGGAACTGGGGCTGGGGAGGTTTTTACGCCGGCTGGCATAGCCCCTGGCATTATTCTTCCTGGTATGGCCCGTCTTGGGGCTGGGGCTGGGGAGGCGGCTATTATGGCAATTACTATGGCGGCTATTATGGGCATCACCATTATTATTCCCGTCCTGATTATAGTTATTATAGCAACGGGCGGTCGTATACCGGAGGGCGGAGAAGTTCAAGTAGCGCCGTTGGCAACAGCCGCGTATCAAGCAGCAGAAGTACAAGCGCAAATAGCGGACGGTCGTCTTCTTTGCGGGCCGGTTCAAGCAGAAGCAGCTCTTCGTCTGCCGTAAATAGTGGGCGCAGCGGTTCCGGAACAAGCAGTCGCAGTTCGTCTTCCGCCACAATAGAGAGAAGTTCTACCAATAGCAGTAGCCGCAGTAACAGCAGCGGGACTGTAGGTTCAAGCCGTACCCGGGTTGCTCCGAGTTCCGGAGTTTCATCAGGGCGTAGCAGTAGTAATAGTAGCAGCCGTCAGTCTGTAGCTCCTTCCTCTTCCGGTTCAAGTACAAGGAGTTCGGTTAGCTCTTCCTCATCAGGCCGTTCTTCAAGCAGTTCAAGCTATTCAGCGCCTTCCAGGTCATCCTCCTCTTCCTCTTCGAGAAGTAGCGGCGTCAGTTCCTCAGGTAGCAGCAGCAGCCGTTCCAGCGGCGGAAGCGCTGGCGGCGGACGCTCCGGCGGCGGGCGTAGCAGATGATACCGGTTTGATTGGAGAAGACATAAAATACTGTTTGACGATTGGTCAATAAAAATATAACAGATGAAAAAGATAATTCTAACAATTTCAGCGCTGGTACTGGTTAGCAGCACTGTTTTTTCGCAGGGGCAATTGGATGCATATAAAATGGCTCAGCCCGATTTGTTCGGGACAGCCCGTTACATGAGTATGGGAGGAGCCTTCGGCGCATTGGGCGGCGATATTTCCGTTATGAACGCTAATCCGGCAGGTTTAGCGATTTATCGTAGTTCCGAATTTGTAACAACATTAAGCCTTAATTCAGCCTCGTCCGAAGCTAATTGGGAAGGAGCGAAAGCTACCGGAAGCCGTACGCGCATGTATTTCGATAATATTGCTTACGAAAGTTACTTCCCTACGTCGAACGACGAAGGCATTGTGGGCTGGAATGTAGGGTTTTCATATAACCGGCTGAAGAATTTCAATAGAAATTATTCGCTGAAAGGGAATGCCAACTCACTGTACTCCTTGTCTGATTATATGGCGGAAAGGGCTTATGGGCTTAATGTGGGCGATATAGAAGCTTCCGGGACATATGACCCTTACAATAATGAGAAAGTAGGCGACTGGCTTTCCGTGTTAGGATATAATTCTAAAGTTTTTAAAACGCTCGATGGTAAAAATGATGTATACAACAGCGCCTTTGGTGAAAATGACGGTAGTGGAAAATGGAATCCTTATCAATTGAAAGGCGCACAACTGGACGTTAGCGAACGGGGAGGAATAGACCAATACAATATCGCTTTCGGCTTGAATATATCGAATAAGCTGATGTTGGGTGCTACGGTTGCCATTACGGATATCAGTTATCATTATACTTCTTATTATGCAGAAGATTTTGAGAATACAAATTATCTGGAATTGGAAAACTGGTTGAATACGGAAGGTACCGGATATGGTTTTAATATGGGCGCTATTGTTCAACCGGTTGATTATTTTCGCTTAGGCGTAGCTTATAACTCGCCTACCTGGTATAAGACGACGGATTATTATAATGCCACGGCTACAGTAGAGTCTTATTTCTGGGATAAAAAACAGAGTGACCAGACTCCTGCTCAAGCCTATTCCGAGTATGAATTCCGTTCTCCCGACCGGTGGATATTCAGTGCGGCAGCCATTTTAGGAAAAACGGCTTTACTGAGTGTAGACTATGAATGGGCCGGTTATAGACGGATGAAGTTATACGATGGCGTCGGCAGAGAGAACCAGTACAGTAATACGACTATCCGTGATAATTTCAATAATGCCGGTACGCTACGCGTAGGGGCTGAGGTGAAAGTAACCCCGCAATTTGCAGTCAGAGCGGGCGCTGCCTGGGTGGGCAATCCGATGAAAAGTACATTAAAAGATGCTACGGTAGAAGTAAAAACAGTAGGAACAATCCCTAATTACGCCATCGAAAATAGCATATCCAATTATACGATAGGTTTAGGCTACCGTTTTACGCCAAGCATCTATCTGGATTTGGCCTGTATACTCAAGACGCAAAAAGAAGACCTGTATGCTTTCTCTAAAATATTTGACAATGGAGAGTTGATTACAGATTCTAAACCGGCCTCTTTAAAGACAAACGCAACGCGCGTAGCATTGACGTTCGGTTATAAGTTTTAATTAAACGCAAAATACAGTTTGTGTCGAAAATCCCCCTGTTTGTACTTGAAAGATACAGGCAGGGGACATTTTTTGTTAAAAAGGACGGAAAGTATTTGTTTATGTGGAATACTTTTATTTATTTTGCTTTCAATAAATTTTATGTATAACAATTAAAATCCACTTGCCTATAGCTAAACATTACTCTACGAAACTCAAACAACAGAAGTAATGAATATACTAAAAACGATGACCGACGAGGAGCTGGTAGTTCTTTATGCTAAAGGTGAAAATGCTGCTTTCGACATATTATTGAATAGATATAAGAGCAGTATTCATTCCTACATATATTTTATAGTACGTAACAAAGACTTAACGGAAGATATCTTTCAGGAAACTTTCGTAAAGGTAATTATGACTATCAAACAGGGCCGTTATACTGAAAATGGTAAGTTTAAAGCCTGGATTACCCGTATTGCCCATAACCTGATTATCGATTACTTCCGCCAGGAACGGAGTGAAAATACCGTATCGAATGATGATGTGGAAGTGGATTTATTTAACAATATAAAATTGTGCGATGGAACCATCGAAGATATGATTGTACGTAATCAGGTACTTTCCGATATAAAGAAATTGATACAACATCTACCGGATAGCCAACGCGAAGTATTGGAAATGCGCTATTATCAGGATTTAAGTTTCAAAGAAATAGCAGATATTACCGGCGTAAGTATAAATACGGCATTAGGGCGGATGCGTTATGCTATTTTAAATATGCGCCGTTTAGCCGCTGAAAACCGAATGGAATTATCATTAACTTAAATCAAAAAAATATACTGTTTCATGCAATAAGCAGGCTATACATGCGTTTTTTCTTAAAGCAATAAAAAATGTATAGCCTATGAAGAATTTTTCTACACGCTGCATGAATAAGTTTACAAACAAAACGGAACAAAGCCAAACTACAGAAAAGAGTACGCCGCAAAAGAAAACGCTTGATTTTCTGATGCAATTTGCCCGGGTTTATCATGTAGAACCGAATAACAGGCAGGGACTCTGTGGTTTTGTTATGAATTAACAGAAAAGAAAGAGAATAAGCTTTATCCTGTTCTCTTTCTTTTTTTATGTAACTTTGTGAAAAATGCCGGGAATGAAACATAAAATAGCGCCATCTTTATTAGCTGCAGATTTTCTTCATCTGCAACAGGAAATAGAAATGATTAATAACAGCGAGGCCGACTGGCTCCATATGGATGTGATGGATGGCGTGTTTGTGCCTAACATATCCTTTGGTTTTCCCATACTTGAAGCCGTAAAACCCCTGTTGAAAAAACCCTTGGACGTCCATCTGATGATTGTAGAGCCACAGAAATTTATTCGCGAGGTTGCGGCGGCAGGAGCTTATCTGATGAATGTCCATTACGAAGTATCCCCTCATTTACGCCGTACGGTTTCAGCTATTAAAGAGGCGGATATGAAAGCCGGCGTTACGCTGAATCCCCATACCCCCATTCATTTGCTGGAAGATATTATACAGGATATCGACATGGTACTTCTTATGTCGGTTAAT
Source organism: Tannerellaceae bacterium (assembly GCA_031288515.1). Taxonomy (GTDB): domain Bacteria; phylum Bacteroidota; class Bacteroidia; order Bacteroidales; family Tannerellaceae; genus DFXE01. The sequence goes on along the minus strand of JAITRG010000043.1, from coordinate 9,114 downwards.
CCCGGATTCGGGGGACAAAAGTTTATAGAACATACTGTTGAGAAAACAGCCCGCCTCAAAGATATGATTCTCAGGAAAGGCCTGCATACCTTAATAGAAGTAGATGGAGGAGTAAATAAGGAAACAGGCAAACGTTTGCTTACCGCAGGAGCAGACGTATTAGTTACCGGTAATTTCGTCTTTAAATCGCCCAACCCGATGCAGGTAATAAAAGAACTGAAAGAGTTGACGGTTTAACGATGATAAAAGAAATACAGAAGCGGCCTTTCGTACGACCTCTTTTTATATGGATAGCGGGGATTGTTTTACAGTCGTTTGTTTCGGTTGGCCTTTATTCTTTTTTATTATTGCTCTTCCCTGCCGTTATTCTACTTGTATCTTATTTATTTGGTAGCCGCTATCAAGCGGAATCTGTTTATAGCGGGCGTTGGGTTTGGGGAATGACGTTTGTTTCCCTCTTGCTTTTCCTGTCTGTTCAGATGACGGCTTATCATGAAAACAGGACCGTTCGTACTTCTCCGAACCGGTTGCAGGAATGGGCGGAGACGATGCAACAACGCTTAATCGAACCTTTTGACAGGCTTTCCCTGTCTGATTCGGAGAAATCTGTCTTGGCAGCGATCACATTAGGCGAAAGGCAGTCGATGCCGAAAGTAGTCCGGACGCAGTTTTCCGTAACAGGCGTAGCCCACATATTATCTGTTAGCGGCTTTCACGTAGCGATTGTTTGCAGTTTTCTCTCCATGATATTCTCTTTTTTTTGCCGCGGGCGTATGGGTAAATGGGTAAAATATGTATTGACAGTCATATTATTGTGGATATTTACTGCCATAACGGGCCTGGCCGCGTCGTCCGTCAGGGCTGCCGTTATGTTGATGTTGTATCTTACCGGGAGGCAGTTGAGCTATAGGGCCGATGGATATAATACGTTGGCGGCGGCGGCTTTTTGTATGTTGGCGTATAACCCGTTTTATTTATTCGATACAGGATTCCAGTTAAGCTATATGGCTGTTTGGTCTATTTTGTTTTTACAGCCCAGGCTGAATAACTTGCTTATTGTAAAGAATCCGTTACTTTCGGCGCCTTGGGGATGTGTTACCGTTACGTTAGCTGCACAGGCGGGAGTTACTTTCTTATGTTTGTATTACTTTGGTTATTTTTCCGTGGTATTCTTATTTACCAATCTGCCGCTTACCTTACTGGCTACGCTGTTAATACCGATGGCTCTGTTCTGGATTTTTCTTCCTCCTTCTTTTTTCCTTTCTGCCTGGTTACAGTTTTGTATCGAGAAGCTTACCTGTAGTATGATGTGGGTTGTGGAAACGTTTAGCCGTATTCCCGGCAGCACGGTTACGTTCCATTTTAGCTTTGTTATGATGCTGGCAAGTTATCTATCGCTTTCGTTATCATTTATATACTTTGTTAACAAACGCCCGCTATTCTTGATAAGTTCCCTGTTCCTGCTATTGATTGTCTTGTTTTTGATGCTTATTGATAAGTATTTGCATATACGAATCTAAAAAAGTTGTACATTTGAAGCCAATAATATAATTTGATATGTTGACAAAGATTATCCGTGAAGAGGAAATTCAAAAAGTAAAAAAGTATATAGAAAAAGGCGATAAGTTTGTTATTATAACACATATTACCCCTGATGGCGACGCTCTTGGCTCTTCTTTAGGATTATACCATTTTCTGAATGAGTTTGGGAAAGACAATGTTTCGGTTGTTGTCCCGAATCATTTTCCCTCCTTTTATAAATGGATGCCGGGTACTGAAGATATTGTTATCCATGAAAGATACCCGGATTTTTCCGAGCAGTTGATCCGGGCCTCTGATGTTATATTCTGTCTTGATTTTAACGAACCGAAGCGAATAGACAAATTAGCGTCTACTGTTGTTGCAGCGGATGGAAGGAAAATAATGATTGATCACCATCCGGCCCCGTCTGATTTTTGCAGGGTCGTTATGTCTTATCCGGAAATGTCTTCTACAAGCGAACTCGTTTTCCGGTTTATTTGCCGGATGGGTATGTATGAGTTAATCAACAAAAAAGCCGCTGAATGTATCTATACCGGGATGATGACCGATACCGGTTCCTTCACCTATAATTCCAATCATCCGGAAATTTATACCATTATTAGCGAATTGATTAGAAAGGGGATAGACAAGGATTTGATTTATCGCCGGGTAAACCAGGTTTATTCGGAATCCCGTTTACGTTTGATGGGTTTTTCCCTGTATGAGAAGATGCGGGTATTTCCTGAGAAACATTCGGCATTGATCACCTTGTCGCAGGAAGAGTTACGGCGCTTCCGGCATGTAACGGGAGACACGGAAGGATTTGTTAATCTGCCGTTGAGTATTAACAACATACATTTTTCAGTCTTTATCCGCGAAGATAAAGATTACATAAAAGTTTCGCTCCGGTCGGTCGGCAACTTTCCGTGTAATGAATTTGCTTCTCGGTATTTTAATGGAGGAGGGCATAAAAATGCTTCCGGCGGCGAGTATTTTGCTTCGTTAGAGGATGCCGTGAAAGTTTTTGAGGAAGGCCTAAACGAATTAAATCCTAATAATTTTGAAGAAATAAAAAATATATCAAAGATTTAGTGAAGAATACATACCTTTGCTGCGTATTTTAATAAAGTAACAAATGAAGAAAAGTTTTAATATACTGATGATTTTGTGCGCTGTTTTATTTGCTTTGTCCTGCAATAATAACAAATCGTACACAGACATGTTGAAAGCCGAAAAGAAAGCCATTGACCGTTTTATTGACGAACAGGGTTTTGAAATACTGAAAAATTATCCGGCAAATGGCGTTTTTGGCGAAAAACAGTTTGTCCTGTTGAGCAGCGGACTTTATTTGAATGTGATAGATTCGGGAAATGGCAACCGCGCTGAGTACGGGACAAGTATATTACTGAGAGCCAGTGGGAAATGGCTGCTTGATACTCTTTCATTCAATGGTTTCGATCCGGCGAATATGACTGTTGCCTGGCCATTGGAATTCAAATATGGCAGATATAATTCCAATGATGTGTCGAATTATTTTTTCTGTGAAGGCCTAATGAGCGTTCTGGAGTATGTAGGAGACAGCTCTGTCGTGAAGTTGATAGTTCCTTTTAAGATAGGCAGCAGCGATCAACAAACAAACGGTTACCCGATATACTATGATAAAGTGAGATACATTTTTGAAAAATAAACGAAACGTATGACTTTGATTAAATCGATTTCCGGAATACGCGGAACTATTGGCGGTACGCCGGACGAAGGATTGAATCCGCTGGCTATTGTGAAGTTTGTAGCGGCTTACGCTACGTTTATACGGAAAAACACGAAAGCAATATCGAACAAAATTGTAGTGGGGAGGGATGCCCGCATTTCCGGCCCTATGGTAAAACAAATCGTCCTGGGAACACTCGCAGGGATGGGTTTTGATGTGGTGGATATTGATATGGCGACAACTCCTACAACGGAAATAGCGGTAGTTATGGAAAAAGCCTGTGGAGGTATTATCCTGACAGCCAGTCATAATCCGAAACAGTGGAATGCGTTGAAACTGCTGAATGAACGCGGCGAATTTCTCGATGCCGCCGAAGGGCAAGAGATATTAGACTTGGCCGCATCCGAAGACTTTCTTTTTGCAGATGTAGACCATTTGGGAAAGGTTCTTGTGGATAACACGTATATGCAGAAACATATTAAGAGCGTCCTGAATCTCGAATTAGTAGACGTGGAAGCTATTAAAGCCGCCGGTTTCCGTATAGCTGTCGATGCAGTGAACTCAATAGGCGGAATCGTTATCCCGGAATTATTGTATGCCTTAGGCGTGAAGGAAGTTTTCAAACTGCATTGTTCCCCTCATGGTAATTTCGCGCATAACCCGGAACCTTTACCGGAACATTTAACGGAGATTTCCGCATTAATGAGGCAGGCTAAAACGGATGTGGGTTTTGTAGTAGACCCTGATGTAGACCGTCTTGCCATTGTTTGTGAGAATGGAGAGATGTTTGGGGAAGAATATACGTTGGTTGCCGTAAGCGATTATGTATTGGCGCATACGCCGGGCAATACGGTAAGCAACCTGAGTTCAAGCCGCGCTCTCAGGGATGTAACCCGCGCTCGCGGAGGAGAATACAATGCGGCGGCTGTAGGAGAAGTAAATGTTGTGGCCAGAATGAAAGAAACAAAGGCTGTAATAGGCGGCGAAGGCAATGGAGGCATTATCTATCCGGCCAGCCATTACGGACGCGACGCATTGGTCGGCATTGCTCTGTTCCTGACTCATCTGGCCAAAAAGAAAATGAAAGTAAGCGAACTGCGCGCTACCTATCCTCCTTATTTTATTTCTAAACAGAAAATAGAACTTACTCCCGGCATACATGTAGACGCTATACTGGAAAAGGTAAAAGAAACGTTCGCCTCATCTGATATTACAGATATTGACGGGGTAAAAATAGACTTTCCCGATAAATGGGTACACCTTCGCAAAAGTAATACCGAACCGATTATCCGCATATATTCCGAAGCGCATACCATGCAGGAAGCGGAAAATCTGGGAGGGCAATTGATCCGTATAATCGACGGCATGTGCAAGGAGTAAGCAGTTTGTTAATCTTTAAGATTTTTATTTACAAAGAATACGATAAGCCCAAGGTTGACGACAATAATACCTCCCATACCGGCAACGAATAGGGCCAGCCAGGGCTTATCGGGTTGTAATATAAAGTAAGCAATAGCGCTCCCTGCAACGGCAAGGCCTGTTAACGCGGCGAGTATACCTGTAATTACCTTTTTCCTGTTCATACGTATGTCTTTATTCCAGTTTTTCTATTTGTTTTTCCGCCTCGTTCCGTAACCGTTCGGCTTGCTTTTGCGCTTCTTCCAGCAATTTCTTTCCGGCAACTTGCGCGGCTGTTTTGGCGATGAAGTTGTTGCCTGCTTTCTCCACCAAGTTGTCGGCTTGCTTTTGCGCTTCCGCTACTAATTTCTTTGCAGCATTATCGGCTTCCTGTCGTAGCTTTTCGATTTGTTTCGCTTTTTCTTCAGATAAGTCGACGGCTTCTTCGCCTCCGCTTAGTTTGCCTATCGCTTCTTCTACCATAGCAGTAGCTGCTTCTTTAGCGATTGATTTTAAATCGACGCCTATCCTGGGGCTGGCGAATGTGCCGCCTATTGTAATCGGGACGTCTTTGATATAATCATTCGCCATTATTTTGGGCAGGGTAACGATTCCTTTGTAATTGATACTTTGGTCAAGGCCTGTAGAGCCTTCTAATTTTAACATCCCGCCGTTGCCTATGTTCAGGCTGAAAGGTTTTGTATCAATTTTTCCGTCGCTGATGGTAAAAGGGAGGTTCAGGTCTTTTGCCGAGAATGATTTAAGCGCATCTGTCTTTAAGGCGGACGATAAAGCATTCATGGCGGCTACATTCTCTACTTTTACATCATTGGTCTGTAAGACGCCGTTTCCGGCGAGATGCGCCAATGTTTGCAGGATAGATTCGCCAAGCGATGTATTGAAATTGAGGTTCATGGAATAGGAACCAATCAGGTTTTCAAAGACAGGAGCGAATTTCTGAACAGATTCTACCGATTTGAATGTTTCGGCAAAAGAAACCTTTGACAAGTTCAAACCGAAATTAACCTTTGGCTTTTCCGGATCGGATGTATCATAAGAACCGTTTACTTTACATGTCCCGCCCAATGCTTTGGCGCTTACATCGTTCAGCTTCAATACGCCGTTTCTGACCGACATATTCCCGTCCATATCGGAAATTGTTATTTTATCGTACACAATTTCTTTCAGTGAAGCATTTAATGCAAAGTCTACATTCTCAGGAATAATGAAATGTCCCGGCGAGGCTGTTGCCGTACTGTCGGGCGAGGTCGTTTCCGACGGGGCGATTTCGGCATTGCCCAGAAAATCATTCGCATTCAGGTATGTTGATTGAATGTTCAGTTCTCCTTTTATTGTCTGGTCTTTAAGCATACAGGCAATAAAGTTTTCCAAACGCCCGGTAGCCGATAAATCATTCTTACCAATGTTTATACGTAATGAAGCCAGGTTTACGTAACGGGGCGTAAATTCAAGGCCTGCCTGATGAATCTGTATATCCTGCATTTCCTTAGATTTATAGACCATATCGCTCACTCTCAGCGTTCCCGAAGCGGATACGTTTTCATACTGTTCTTTTTCTATCTCCGACATGCGGGCGGCAAGATTCAGGTCGGCCTCGATTTTACCGTTTAATTCTGTTCCTGTTTCCAGGGGGTAGACCTCTTTAATCATGCCGAGGTTGATTGTTCCACTGGCATACATTTTCAGGTTCGGGTCGGCCATCGGAGTTGTTATATGCAGATTACCGGTAAACGGGTTGCCTCCTAATGTAAAGCTGAATTTACTTATGTCTGCCACCGTATTATTCAATGAACCTCCTTTACTTTGCAGCGCAATATGCAGATTGATATTGTCTACCGGCTTGGGCAGGGAAGGATACTGGAACATCGCGTTGCCAACGCTGATCTTCATATCGAAGGCAGGATAATTTTCTCCTTTCATCGTACCTTTCACATATCCTTCGAGAGACGCCGTACCAGACGTTTTCACATCCTTAAAATCAGCCGTATACATGGCCGGTATCAACGACAGGACGTCTTTGAACTGTGTTCCGGGCGCATTCAGTTTTAAATCGAAATCCATGCTATCGTCGTCCGGCATGGCAAAAGAGCCTTCGATGGATACTTTCAGTTCATTCAATTGCAGCTGGCTATGGGTAAAAGTAAACTTCATCCGATCCAGGTCGGCGCTGATTTCGGCATTTGCAAGAGCCTTTACTTTATTCAGATAGGGGATACCGTCCATCACAACCGTTACTTCGTCTATTGTACTGCCGGTACGCAAGGAGGTTTGCGAAACCGAAAAGTCGCCGGATAAATTGCCGTTCCATTTCGTCAGGACTGCTTTCATCCTTGAAGTATCGTCCAGATAAGTAATACTGCAATCTTTAACCGTTATTTTATTCAGGCTTAAATGAAAAGGCGTATCGCCCTCCGTCCCGTCAGTTGCAGGAACGCTCTCTTTTACAATATCCCAGTTTGCCTTTCCGTTAGCTGCTATTTTTGCGCTTACGCTCACACAGTCTAAATGAATACTGGAAACCTCATAATTTCCTTCAAATAAACTGTACAGGTTAATGGCGAGGCTGGCCGCTTTCGCCTGTAATAACGTATCTTTTTCAAAATCGTCAACGCCGGCTATCGTCACATCATATAAAGAAAGCGTAGCATCCGGAAAGTTTTTAAATAAGCTCAACCCGAAATCGCCTATATCAACAGTTGCATTTATCTGTTGATTTACAATCTTTACAACGGCAGTCTTAATGGTATCCTTAAATAAAAACGGCATGCAAACCGCTAATCCGATGATAACGACCAATAGAGCGCCCACTGCAATAAGCGCCTTCTTCAAACTTTTTGCCATAGGATTGAACGTATTTGTTTTCTTTATTTCAGAACTTCCGCCAACTTGGCGTCCAATGCTTCGCCCCGCAGGTTTTTTGCAATGATAATGCCGTCTTTATCTACCAGTACCGTGTAAGGTATGCTGTTTACGCCATATAAAGCGGCGCCTTCGCTTTTCCAGTATTGAAGGTCGGACATTTGTGGCCAGGTGATATTCAATTCCGTGATGCCTTTTACCCAGGCGTCGTTGGTACGGTCTAATGATACGCCGACAATTTCAAAACCTTTCTCTTTATATTGTTTGTATAATGCTACTAAATGCGGAATATCTTTCCGGCATGGAGGGCACCACGACGCCCAGAAATCAATCAGCGTAACGTTGCCTTTTCCTGCATTGTCGGATAGCCTGATAGCTTCCCCTCCGGGAGTTTTCATCTCAAAATCAGTAAATTTCTTACCAATACCAACTTTTTCCAATACGGCCAGGTGGTCAATCATTTTGTCGATGCCAGCCACCGATTTGAACGCATCTCCCGCTTGATTGATAATGTCGCGGCGGGTATCTTCATCCAGGTTATAACGGAAATCATATAAAAGTTTGGCAGAAGTCAGTTTGCCGGGATTATTTTGTATGTACTTCTTAACGGCTTCAGACGCCTTACCTTCTATCTCGTCATATGTTGTTTCGGCAGCGTCGGCTATTGCTTCATCGTCCGAAGCCATATCTTTTATAACCTGTTCCAGAGAAGAACGAATCTGTTTTATTTCCTTCCGGAGAGACGCCAGCGCATCATTTTCAGGAGTTCCCGTAACGGTAGGGTTTTCAGACAAATCTACAGTTAACTTACCGTCTTCAAGCGTGAAAGTAGCTGCGTAAGGAGCGTTTTCTCCTGCATTAGCCTGTTTAGGCTCCACTACCTCTTCATCAAAACGTATTACGCACAGAAGGGGCGTTGCCTGCTCTCCTTTGATGGTAAATTTCCCGTTTTCAACGACAGCGCTATCCAAAGCCTCGCCGTTTTTAATTCCATATTCATATAAATAAACCGTTTCGCCATTCAAGTCGGCATTGTCTGTTGTTCCGGTTATTACATATCCCGGCTGCTCGCCGCATGCAATCAACAAAAAAGCGCATAAGGCCATGAAAACTACCTTCTTCATAATCAAATTTTTTTAGTAAATATTCCTTTTTATTTTAATAATAACAGATACTGTTATTTATTGTTGCGAAAGTAACTAAAAGTATTCATATTTTGCTTTACCGCCTGTTTAAATTTTAAATATCCGGAAAGAAGAGAACAGCTCTCATCGTTTTACTGGTCCGACTCCGAATAAGCGATCGTTTCAATACATTTAATTATGTATTATCTTACTTCTACTTTACCAGCTTAAAGAAAGCGGGAAAAAGAAGATAATTAAAACCAACGCTTCTGTCGTTTTGCCGTTTCGTCATTCTGTCGTTTTACCCCCTCCCTGGCTCGCTTATTTGTACGCCAGTCCGGGGTAACTCCCAAAAACGCGCTGTATTTGGCGCTTGCCTTTTGATAAAATAACGCAAAAAGAAAGAAAGTATTGACTGTATGCGCGCCAACCAATCCCGTACATGTATAAAACAAAGTAAAAAGCGTCTGTTTGCTATCTGTT
>JAITRG010000314.1 GCA_031288515.1 Tannerellaceae bacterium | reverse complement strand
GTTGATTCCTTACCCCCTGTTCTATCATCGAACGCATCATCTCATTTTTTGTAACCGCACTTTTGCGCTTCTCCTTACCGCTTTTCTCATCGTAACAGCAAACCGTTTTCCACACGCATTCAAAGGCGACCGGAATACGCAACGCCTCAGACGAATCAGGGCTTTGGGTGTGATAAAAGGCCGTCAGGAGATTGATCCCCTTTTCATTGCGACCTTTACTGTGATCCCAGTGCCAGCAAATCACTTCGTTTTCATCCGTACAGGGTTTACTCACGATCGTATCATCAAAAATCAGGCAGGCATCAGAACTCTCATGCGCACAAACAGGAGTTGACCTCGTTCCACAAATCTTTGGAGCCGTATCCCCCCCCCTGCGACAGCATGCGCGTGATTTTATCATGGGAAATGATGCCCTCCAGCAACGTAGACAACCCCGTGGAGGTTACTTGGCCAAAACTACTTGACAAATAATCTGTATATATGTCCATCTCCTTTTTCATAACGCAAAGCTAATCTTTATTACGATTATATGATAAGGTTACGTAACATGAGTTAATAAGATCGTGCGTAAATAACACGCTGTTTGGAATGCTTGCCTGTCACCATACATTTGCCCGGTGCTTTGTCGCCTTCCAACGGGATACAGCGGATGGTTGCTTTCGTTTCGGCTTTTATCTTCTCTTCGGTTTCCGCCGTACCATCCCAGTGGGCCATAATGAATACGCCTTCTTCAATCTTTTCTTTAAACTCCTCGTAAGTATCTACGGATACGATGTGGGTAGCGCGGAAGCCGTACGCTTTCCGGTAAATATTCTGCTGAATGTCATCAAGCAGGTTCATTACATACGCTTCAATACCATCGCAAGTGATGGTTTCCTTTTCCAATTTGTCACGGCGCATCACTTCGATGGTATTGTTCTCCAAATCACGCCCGCCCATAGCCAAACGTACCGGAACGCCTTTTAGTTCGTACTCGGCAAATTTCCAACCCGGCTTTTTATTGTCGGCATCGTCATATTTTACAGAGATACCCATTGCTTTCAGTTTGGAAACGATACCGCTTACTTTCTCCGAGATTTGCGCCAATTGTTCCATATTTCTGTAAATAGGGACAATAACCACCTGTATAGGCGCCAGCAGCGGAGGAAGCACCAACCCATTATCATCGGAATGGCACATAATCAAAGCGCCCACCATACGGGTTGAAAGCCCCCACGACGTAGCCCAGGCATAGTCTGATTTTCCTTCTTTGTCGATAAACGTTACATCGAATGCCTTACCGAAGTTCTGTCCGAGGAAATGGGACGTCCCGGCCTGTAAGGCTTTGCCGTCCTGCATCATGGCTTCAATGGTATAGGTATCAACCGCTCCGGCAAAACGTTCGCTTTCCGACTTAACGCCTTTGATTACCGGCATCGCCATAAATTCTTCGGCAAAACGTGCATATACGCCTTGCATCTTTATGGTTTCTTCAACGGCTTCACGGCTCGTTGCATGAGCCGTATGGCCTTCTTGCCACAAAAACTCAGCCGTACGGAGAAACAGGCGGGTACGCATCTCCCAACGCATCACGTTTGCCCACTGGTTGATAAGGATAGGCAGGTCGCGATACGACTGAATCCAGTTACGGTAGGTGTTCCATATGATCGTTTCCGAGGTTGGGCGGATGATTAATTCTTCTTCAAGCCTGGCAGCGGGATCTACCACTACACCTGAACCGTCGGCGGCATTCTTCAGGCGATAGTGGGTTACTACGGCGCATTCTTTGGCGAAACCTTCTACATGGTCGGCTTCACGGCTCAAAAATGACTTGGGGATCAGCAGGGGGAAATAGGCATTCACATGACCGGTTTCCTTAAACATATCGTCTAAGATACGTTGCATTTTTTCCCAAATCGCATAACCGTATGGCTTGATTACCATGCATCCGCGAACGGCAGAATTTTCTGCCAGTTCAGCTTTAATGACCAAATCCTGATACCACTGTGAGTAGTTTTCACTTCTCTTGGTAAGTTCTTTCAACTCTTTTGCCATCTTTTAAATTATATTACAAATTAACTTAACAAGGGGCAAAGGTAACGATATTTGTTTAGTTCTACTTTAACAGATTAAAAAACGTGCGAAAAAAGAAGATAAACCTGATATCCGACCGGGTGTTACTTTTTCAACAGGAAAATTCCCCTGCTAAACGATACTTTTTCACCTTTCCTTTCAGCTTCCAGTTTTGTTGCAACTGATTGGTTTACAGAATGAAATCCTGAAAGAAGACGAGAGAAGGTCTTTCAGTTTCCTTTCAGCCTTTAGAAGCCGGAGGAGAGGGATTGATTCCATAAAAAAACCGTTATGACGTCTTCAGTAAACCGTTATGATGTCTTTGGCAAACCGTTATATACTTTTTACCAAATCATTATACCGGTTTACTGAAGGTATCATAATGACCTTTTTTCCTTTTTGCCGGCCCATTTTTTTTCTGAAACGAGGCTGAAAGGTCTTCTTTCAGCCATAGCTGTTCATACGCAAGTATCTATAAACCGGATGAAAGCTGAAAGACGTCGCCAGACAAGCCTGTGTAATGGGGTAATGACATGGGCCTGAATAAGGGGGATGGGGGCTTTACGCTTTTGATGAGAAAGAATTAATGTGTTAAAGTAGAATTAGAAAAAACCTGTTTAAACAGGGTAACTGCATCAAAATAATGATTCAGTCGTAACCACGGGGTATCCTTTTCTATACCGTTAATTCTTTGAACAGTTCAAAACCTTCCTCCGGCGTCAGCCCGCCGTGAACAATGCCATGTACTGCCTGTATCATCGCTGCCGGCGAGGCGCTTTGAAATACATTCCGCCCCATGTCCACACCCGAAGCGCCATCGTTGATGGCTTTATAGCAAAGCTCCAACGCTTCTTTTTCGGGAAGTTTCTTTCCTCCGGCAATGACAATCGGAACGGAGCAGGCGGCAATTACTTTCTCAAAACCTTCGCAATAATATGTTTTTACAATGTTAGCGCCGTTTTCGGCACAAACACGCGAAGCTAATCCGAAGTAACGGGCGTCACGCGCCATTTGTTTGCCTACCGCTGTTACTCCCATAACAGGTATACCGTAACGGCTTCCCGAGTCAACAGCTTTATAGAGATTAGCAACCGTTTTGGCTTCGAAGGCCGGGTCGCCTATAGCAAGCATGATTGCCATAGCCGATACATTTAAACGAATAGCATCTTCTATATCAATCAAGACATTATCATTCAGTTCCGTGAGGATTGTTGTCCCTGCATCCGAACGGAGGCATATCGGTTTATTCGTATCCGGCGGTATTACTGTTTGCAATATACCACGGGTACACATCAGGCAATCGGCATATTGAACCAACGGCAGGATATTCAGGTCTATCCGCTCTACTCCTGAGGTAGGCCCCATAATAAAACCGTGGTCGAAAGCCAACATTACCGTGCGGTTTGTCTTTGGATTGAAAATACGCGAAAGGCGGTCTTTCATTCCCCAGGGTAGATTATTTGCCCCTTTCACGTGATAACCCTGGTTGCCTGCAACTACTCCCAATCCAAATTCGCTGCCTTCTCTTAATTCATCTAAATCAGCCATACTTTATTTAATTATACATTCTGCAAAAGCGTTAATCATACAACACCACGAAGATGCGCCGCTATCGGCATAACCTATCGAGCGTTCGCCGTAATTACGGGCTCTGCCATAGTTTGCTTTCATATTTATTGTTTGTGCGGCGCCTTGCCTGGCAGCCGCTGCCGCTGCTTTAAAAAGTTCCTTTACATCAGCGGATGTAGATACTTGCATAGCTTCCACGGCGGGGATAAGGGCGTCCATCATGGTCTTATCGCCAACACGGGCCTGCGTTTGTTTCGCTACATTTGCCAGACCTCCGGCAAACATTGTTTTTATCCCTACTACATCCAATGCTATTCCCGAAACACAATCGGACATACCTAAGAAAAAAGCTCCCAGCAACGTACTTGTCGAACCGCTCGTTTCAAGCATTACGTCGAATCCCATATCATTCAGCATGGTTTTAAACTCTGTCCCCTTTTCAGCCGCTTTCACAGCGGCTGAGAGGGCGGTAACAATAGCTGTACCATGGTCGCCGTCTCCAATAACGGCATCCAACTGAGAAAATTCATCTTCCCGTTTCTTTATTTCATTAAGCGCTTGCCGGAGCATCGCTTTAAACAGATCAATCGTCAGAAACTCCATACATTACTTCCCTATCGTTGTCCAATAAGGCGCATCCGCTTTTCTATTATTGAGGTAATCAATATGATCATCGTCCAGGATGGCCATAATCATTTGGAAACCGGCTTGTTCCTGTACAGTCAGGATTTCCTGTATTCGACCGGCTACCACCTTCATTCCACGGGCTTCCAGTTCTTTATACGCTTTGCGGAAAATAATGTTATGCTCCATTTGAGTAGTAGCGCCTGTTCCGTTAATGATCAGCATCATCTTATCCCCGCTTTTCGGTTGAAGTTGCCGGCATAGTAAATCTACCATTTCAACGGCTGTATCATCTGCAGACACCAATGTTTTTTGTCCGCCGCCGCCTTCGCCATGCTGCCCCATTCCAATTTCCATAATACCGGGAGGCAGGTCGGAGATCAAGGCGTTATTCTGTGGGTGGGTACACTTTCCCGTTGCCACAGCCAATGTTGCGATATGCTTGTTGAAGCGTTCGCCTATCTCAATCAATTCGTCGAGCGATTTGCCTTCTTCTGCTGCTGCACCTATTACTTTATATAAAGGTATACAACCAGCCAAGCCGCGGCGGTCATCTGCCGGCGCACCTATGCCGGCGCTGATATCATCGTGCGTAACAAGTTGTTTTACCTTGATTCCGGCGCGTTCGGCCAATTGGCAAGCCATATTAGCGCTCATCACATCTCCCGAATGGTTTAATACAACCAACAGAATGCCCGCTTCACGTTTCATCAGTTGCAATGCCTGGAAAAGCCGCTGAGCTCCCGGAGCCGCAAACACGTCGCCTACAACAGAACAATCCAGCATTCCCTCTCCTACAAACCCGCTTAATGCAGGTTCATGCCCGGAACCGCCCAACGTTACAATGGCTACTTTACTCTCATCCTTCGGATTAGCCCGGACAATAATATTTTCGGCACCCAATTTTACTTTATCCGGATAACAAAGCACATATCCTTCCAGTAGTTCGGGAGTTACATTTTCAGGTTCGTTTATAAATTTTGTCTTCATGTGATTAATGATTATTATTTTACTTCCATTATTTCAATTGGTATACCTTCTTCTTCTATAAAGGCAATGGTAAGATGTTCATTACATACCATAGGAGGAAACAATACATTTTTCCCTTTCAATTCTTCCTCCATGGAAGGAACGGTATAAGCCAAATGCGTTTCTTTTTGTATAAGTTCGTGGAGGATGCTTCCTTCTTCAAACTTTAGCCATTCTATCTTATTTGGGCTTTTACTGATATCAGTAAGCCACACACTGAGTACCTCATTATACACAGCCCCTTCTTTTTTCTCATTGGTAATAATACCTACGTGATGAAATGCTCTCATGATGATTAGATTTTTGTTTTTTTATATGATAATATTCCTGTTAAAATAACTATTACAATCGCTATGTATACATATATAAGTATACTCCCGGTTAAGTCGTTTTGTCCGTATGAATGCATGCCGCTAAGGAAATAATTCACGCCGAAGTATGTCATTAACACAGACGAAAAGGCAACAACCGATGAGAAATTAAACAACCAGAGGTTATCCCACTTCCTTACCAAACGTAAATGAAGGACAACGGCATAAACCACCACCGTGATTAACGCCCAAGTCTCTTTCGGATCCCACCCCCAATAACGTCCCCATGATTCATTCGCCCAAACAGCGCCGAGGAAAGTCCCGACTGTCATTAAAGCAAGCCCGATTAATAATGAGATTTCATTGATGATTGTTAATTCCTTTAGCGCGGTGTGTACATGCCCTTTAACACGCCCGAAGGAAAGAATGATAAGATTCGTAAGCCCTACCAGACAACTAATCCCAAAAAAACCATAAGCCGCCACAATAACAGCTACATGAAACATCAGCCAGGGCGATTTCAACACAGGCGCTAACGGATTAATTTGCGGATCCATCCAGTTCAACCCCGATACAAAGAGGATAACGCCTCCAAATAATGTAGCTAATGCAAAGGTAATTGAACTGCGGCGAACAAACAGCAAACCCGCCAAAACAGTAGCCCACGATACATAGACCATTGTTTCGTATGAATTACTCCACGGAGCATAACCTGCAATATACCAGCGCATACCCATTCCTATGATATGAAACAGAAAAGCGCCCAATACGCCAACTGCCATCAACCCTATAGCCGGATTGATCCATTTTTCCTTTCTAAACAAAGCAAGAAACGATAATACCAGTACGATCCCGCCCATAATTAGATAACACTTCCTACACAAGCGGAAAATATCCAACTTATTATACTTCAGTTCTACCTCTATCTTTTGGGGATTGACATCCAATGTCGTATTCTTTTTCTCCTGGTAAATGCGTATCATGTCTAATACTTCATCTGCTTTTGAGTAATCGCCTTCTTTCAGAGCACTTTGAACTTCCATCAGGAACCAGTCTAAAACCTGCGAAACAAACATGGAATCTTGCCCGGAAAAAACAGATAAATCATCGCCCGCCGCATACCATTTATGGTTTCGGTCATCTTCTTTGGGAAAGATATTTAACATCTGGCGGTGGAACAACTGATACAAGGTATTTACCTTTTCATCCAACTTTAGCAAGTCTTTATCAAAACCATTTCGTTCGGCAGGCATTTTATTATAAGCCTCTTCCAATTTTTGCTGTAACTTATAATTGCCATTGCTATCGAACATTTCCATATATGAACACGCTTCTTCCGGCAAATCATAAAAATAAGCAAGTTCTTTATTTGCCTGTGCGATAACAGGTACACGCATCCACATATCCGGCATAGATAATAAACTTAGCAGGAACTGATCCGAATTAAGATTACCGAATGTATCCGATTTATGTATTTTACGGAGCGCCTCCGACGAAAAGGTATTAACAGGCATCATCCTTCCCGAATAAGACTGCATAGGCAAAGCGCCGAATTTAGCGGCATGCTCATGGCTTACGGAAAATTGCAGAACAGCGTCCGCCATGGTTCCACTGTCAGGAGCGGCATATAATTGGGAAGTCGTCGTTACGATTAAAGCGACAGCGATCGTTTTAGCCGAAGCCCTTATCTCTTTCAATTGTTTACTCAACCGGTGAAAACGGGAATTTTTCCCGATAATGGTTAACGCCAAACCGATTGTCAGCAGTAAATAGCCGGCATAGGTTACATTCCGCCCTGCTACATCTTTATTTACCGATAAAATCGTGCCCATTTCATCTTTATCATAGGAAGCTTGGAAGAAACGATAGCCTTTTACATCCAATACATTATTCATAAAGATACGGGCTTCCCGTGTATTCCCGTCCACATGAACCAACACTTCGCTTTCGTAAGAAGACGGGCTGGAAGAACCGGGATAACGCGTAAGCGTAAATTTCACCAATTCTACATGGAAAGGCAATATACGATGGCGTTCCCCTTTGGATGTTTCAACAACAATCCGATTACTACTTTCCCCTTCCCGTAAGTGCAAGATGCCTTCTTCTCCGAAAAGGTGCGAGATAAGCGCACCCAGCAAAATAATGATAAAAGCGACATGCACGAAAATAAATCCCCATTTCTTTTTCTTCAATAATTGATGTTTGATTAGTGCGGCAACAAAGTTTATAACTAATAAAAACTGCAATAAAAAGAACAGCGGCGAATAATAAACGATCATTTTAGCCGCTACCGTACCAACATACTTTTCAATAAAAGTAGCGATAGCCAGCCCGAGGGCGTAAATAAGTAGTAAAACGATCGTAGCCAGGTAAGACGAAGCGATTCTTTCTATTGCTGTTTTCATCATCTGTTAGTCTTCAATTATTACTCTAAAACCCACATTATGAACGCGCTGCCAAGGATAATAGGCTTTACGGGCATAAGCGGTTGCATATTTTGGACGGTCAATATACGAACCTCCGCGCACAACTTTGTATTTTGAAGATGTTTTAACTTTTTCCGAATAGGGATAAGGCCGGTAGTCCGAACGTGTCCACTCGGCAATATTCCCATGCATACTGTACAAGCCAAACGGATTAGACTGGTACTTCTTTGAGTCTGTTTGAATCATATAGCCGTCATTTACGCTTTCTTCTTTCGGCAAGAAACTATAATACGGATACCAAGGGTTTTCTTTCCGCATGGGTTGGGGATTAACTCCGGTTACCGCCATCTTCGTAAGTTGGGCGTCGGCCATATTTTCAAACGCGCTGAAATCGCCGTTTAGGTTACCAAACCAAAAGTCGTTATCGCTCCCTGCGCGGCATGCCCATTCCCATTGCGCTTCGGTGGGCAAGCTCATTTTCAATCCGGTTATTTCAGCCAATTTCGAACAATACGCCATGGCATCTTCATAACTTACGCGTATTACCGGTTGTTCGGGCAGATTGGCAGGATAACCCGGCGTTGTATGGTCTTTCCAATGCTGGTCTACAAAACGGCTGTCATGCTCGGGAAAAACAACATTGTATTGTTCATTGGTAACCTCTATTTCACCCATCCAGAAAGAGTTATCTATTTTTACTCTGGAGGCGGGTTTATTATCTTCCGCTCCATGATGGCTGCCCATTATAAATTGTCCGGCAGGTATCCTGATAAATCTCATCACTACGCCCGGAGCTATATCTACTTCTTTATGTGTCCTTCTTTCTGCGGCTTGTAAAGATTTAGCCGATTCTACTACAAATGGCCATCCTGCTACTTTTGCCTCTTTTTCCTTCGCGGCAGGTTTCTTTACGGGACGTTCCGGAGTTATGGGGCCTTGATTTTTCAGATATGCGGCATAATCGGCAATTTCTTTTTTCCAGTCTACGCCGGATCCATTTCCATATTTATCCGTTAATTCAATACGGCGAGCAATCTGGTCGTACCCTTTGTATGGGAAACCGTCATACTTACCGGCAAGGAAATAGCCTTTATCCGGCACATTATAGTCGATCCAATTATATAAAACCCTCCACTCTTTATCCGTAAGCTCAACATTATAGTGTCCGTTCCTCAATAAGCGGATCAATTCACTGGTGTTGGGATGGTATTCATACGGCTGGAGAACAATCATATCAGCTTCCGGCCCCTGGCGGTGTATATAAGGATGTAGCTTAAGATAAGCTGTGCTGTATCCCCGTTTATCTTTTTCTCCTCCCCTAAGGTTGAACGCTTTTCCTTCTCCTGTATGGCAGGCAATACAAGCGCGATCGAGGATGGGCTGTACTTCCAGGTCGAATGTAAACGAGCGTACGCCGCCTTCGGGAGCCGTTAATGAAGCAGGAGGCTTTTGTGAAGCTATCACCCGTTTGGGTATTGGTATCTGATTCTGGTCTTCATGGCAGCCTACACAAGAAACGATCTCGCCCGGCATACCTGTAAACCAACTTCTCATCCATTGCACAGCGGCGCCGTCTTCATCCAATGGTTGAATAGATACAGGCGTATTGGCCGGTATTTTAAAGATAACGGAACCGTCGTCTTCTACCGGAACTGTCCCTAATAACCGCTTTATATCCCAACCGCTCTGAATGCCTTGTGCATAATGATCGGATTCGGTATGGAGATACGCATATTCATATCCATGAACCCGCAACTCTTTGACTGTCCCGCGGGGAACATTACGCAATCCTTCTCCTTCATAAATATCCTGAATAAAGACAGTCGCCTCTTTTTCATCCAATTTTACCCGGTCGGGAATGGCAGGAGGCGTTTTTGTTTCGACAACTGCTATGGGGCTGATAAATCCGTAGCCTTCTTCTTTTATCAAACAAGTTACATTATCGAAAACATCTACAAGGTAAAGCCCCCATAGATCATTCGGGCTTAATTTAGCCGAAACAAGGTAGTAACTGTCATTTAAAGGAGCAGGTTTAACAAACTGAGGCCATACATCATTCACTAACTCATCTTTAATCAACGGAACAACCAGCCGGTTACGATGAGGTATCTCCTGTATAATTCCTTCTATTCCTTTACGGGCTTTGGTGGGGTCGAATATCAGTAAACGGCCGGAACGGGCTATCCCGTGATGCCCGGAAATAATGCCGATGAATGCCGATGAATGGCCTGGTATCGGCTGTACGTCAAAGGTACTGTTCGGAAACATGGATCCGCTTCCAAACAGCGCCCGGTTATCCGTCCCATCCGGATTCATGTGCATTACAATACGGGAGAAATAATGCGTAAGGTCTGTATATTCCCAACGTACATACATCACGCGCCCGTTGTGCATAATAACCGGATTCCAATTGGCGTCCTGGTCGAACGTTAAACGGCGCATGTTTTTATCTTTGGGATTATACAACACCATATTTCCTACCGGGTCGCTTCCGCTTACACAAGGTACGCCCTGATAGCCGATGTTACTGTTTGCAATGATACGCCCGTCAGGCAGCCAGGTCCCATCGTAAAATTCCAATTCAGGCTCAACCGATTCGACTAAAGGTTTAAAACCAGTTCCATCCAGCTTTACTTCAAATACATTCCAGCGTTTATCCGGCATTAATGAGGTAAACATAACCTTTTCTGCATTCCAATGAAGTTTCAGGTCGGCTACCGAGGCATTTGCCTGAGGCGTATATACGGAACGTGTATGAACGGCTCCTCTCAGACTGGATAATTCAATAATATCCGCATGAAAACCCTCGCGCCTGGTAGACTGTTGGTTACTCCAGTTATTTGCTTGGGTTCCCAATGCCGGCGC
>JAITRG010000120.1 GCA_031288515.1 Tannerellaceae bacterium | reverse complement strand
TCCGAACGGCGTATGTTTATCATTTCTTCCACAGGAACAAAGATATGTGTTTTTTTTATAAACGTTTTCGATTCTTTGGCTTAATGCTTTTTTTGAAGTACCTGAGTAGTTACGAAATAACAAATCTACAACTTAAAAAATAGACAAAAAAAATAAAACATGGATTATTTTACGAAGGGTAAAAGTTTGTATCCGTTCATCTGATTCAAGGCGCGTCACTGGAATAGGATCCTGTCGCAAGGGTGAGCCGATAAAAATAATTCGACGAATGTTTGAACGTATCGTATACAAAAAAACAAAGGTCCGTATCCAGCTTCACAGCAACATACGGACCAAACAAATAACAAACTCTACTTATATGAAAAAACAAAAACTCTTTACTTTGTATCTTCTCCAAGCGCTCTTGCTTCAGAATCTTACTACATACATAACAGCAGATGTATTTATAAGGTTTCGCCTTTATTTATAAAAAAAGTTAATAACTACTTTTTTATGCAGGCAGTACTAATAACGGCGTATTGGTATGGAAAAGCATCTTCCTGGCAATACCCGGATTGAACATCCGGGCCAGAATATTCCTCCGGTGCGTAGTCAGTGTTATCATATCAATCTGCTTATCCCTTACAAATTTTTCAATCGCCAGCAACAAGTCGCCATCATCCAATACGGTATATTCGATAGCGGCATCCGGATATTGTTTCTTGAAATAATCTTTAATACCCGACAGGCGTATCTCGTTCCACTCGTCATTGCTTGTAGAAATATTAAAGATGTGTATTTGCACAGGAAAGCCCTTCATCAGATTCATAAAAGAATCAAAAGCAACCAGGTCGCGCTGGTTATAAGAGGTGGCAAATGCAAAGTTTCTATACTTCGACAGGTCTTCAAACTTTATATCTTCGGGAATGGTCAATACAGGAACCTTGCTTACTTCCATTATTTCACCTGTTACGCTCCCTATTAAGTCCAACTCTTTCTGATTCTTACCCCTTGTCCCCATGATAATAAGCAAAGGGCGGTATTCTTTACTGTACGACAGGATTTCTTCTTCGGGCAAACCTTCACGGAGTATATAATTATAGGCTACCTGCGGCAATTTGCCCGATTTCATTTTACGGTTAATCTGCGTACAAAGATTATCCATATCTGCCTGTACGTGTTTCAGCATCTGCTGAACGGTCTCTTCTTCATTAACCTGGTATGCCAGCGTATCCCCAAAAGGAATGGCCGTCGGGAAATACGGACTGAAATAAGCGTGCAAGATCATCACTTCTGCACCTGTCCTGGCTGCATAATTAAATCCCAAATCACAGGCCTTCATTGAATAATCGGAAAAATCAACCGGAATCAGCACCTTCTTCTCCTGATTCGCCGCCGCCTCTTCCCGCGCTTCTTCCATCCATTTATTATCTTCAATAATACGTAGCGCATGAGGCAGGTCACTTTCTTTAATCCGCACACGGACGCCGGCCGAAACCACCGGTTGGATTTGGTTTACATTATGTATACACACATCTATCCCTTCCGTTTCAAGGATCGTTTTCAAAATCTGAGCCTTTTCAAACGTATGAATGGCCAACGTAACTAATTTGTCTTCTTTGTTTTCCATATTGGTTTTTTATTAAAACGATAAATGAAATATAAGAAAAATTGATAAGATAAAAAAAATCCCAAAGCCGCCGGTGTTTTCACTGCTTTGGGATTTTATAAAGAACTGAACTTTTTACGCTTCCGGCGCAGTTGGCACACGGCTTTCGTCGAGTATTTCCAACGCACGCTCTAATATTAAAGTGTCATCTAAAACAACTAAACCACCGTCGGGACCCGGTTCGATATGCACACCGCAACTTTTGCCTTCTCTAAAATTCTGTCCGCCGAAATAATTCCGTACGGTTTCTACCGACACACCCAACTCGTCGGCAATACGGTGGGTGGTACCATCAGGCAAACTGTCTTTGATTCTACGCAGTTCATTAAATGTGATTGTCTTTGTCATAGCTCCAACATTTTGAAGATTAATACTTATATTTATATAATGCCACTAACTTAGTGAATATATGCAACAAGAGCAAATAAAAAGGATGATAATTAACATGCTGTACGGCATAGGAACACTGTATTTAACGTAAATAAGCAGTCAGGGGTACATTAAATATTAAAAGATTTAAAACAGTGATAAGAATACCTAAAATAATCCATAATTTCTGCTTTCCTGAATATAATAAACAAGGAGGATTCGCTTCCGCCCCACGAATCATTTTCTTACGCACATATATATATAATGTATAGACCAACCAACCGAATAATAATCCGGACAATACCCCGGGGACAACATCGGATATAAAATGCACCCCCAGGTACACACGGGTATAAGCCGTTAAGAAGGCCCAAAGGAAAATTACTATTGTAAAAATACGGTAACGAAACAACAGCGACATAAACATGGCAAAGCCGAAAGCATTGGCCGCATGGCTGGAGATAAATCCGTAATACCCTCCCCTGTAACCAAAGACTGTTTTCACATCTTCCATAAATGCAGGGTGGTGAGTCGGGCGGAAACGTTCAAAATAAGGTTTTATCAGATGAGAGGCAAACTGGTCGCAAAGCGCTACCACCAAGGCTATGGCTACTAAGATAAGCAAGGATTCGCCCCAATTTTTCTTATATAGCAAGACAATAAGAATGAAAGCGGCCAACGGCAGCCAGACCGCTTTTCCGGTATATAGCCACATAAACCGGTCGAGAAAAGGTGAATCACTACCATTAAGCATGAAGAACATGCTACGCTCATACTCTAATAGCCGCTCAAGCATGTATCAGATTATTTCAATATCTTTTCCGGGCAGCCAACCCACATTGCCATCTTCCAGCTCAATCTCTTTCCAATTGCCTAAAGAACTCTTGATAAACACTTTCGTTCCTTCGTGCAAAATAAACAAATCCGTACCGCTGGCGTCGGGAGAACTCTTCACCGTTACTGTAGAAGAAAACACAATGGCATGCGTATGGTTTACGATTTCGTCTTTCTGGTTTTTAGCAAAAACATTGGTTATTATAACAACCAATAAACAAACGATACCCAGATAAAAACCAACCTTCTTCATCCGTATCCATCTTGAAAAGAAGAACAGCAGCAAGCAAAAGATCAGTAAAAGAAAACTTACGATACCAAGCATAGCCCATGAATCGGCGTTTCCCTTGTTTTGAAGCGAACGTATCCATTTAACAAGGAAAAACTCACCTACAGGTTCTATTTTATCTGTTGTTTTTTCCCTTGCCATTTGTAAATTAAACCGTATATCCCCATTGCCCGGATCAAGCAACAGCGCTCTCTCATAGTTTAATATAGCAGGAGCTATCCGGTTCGCTCTATAATAAGCATTTCCCAAGTTGTAATATATCCCGGCAGAAGTGCCGTTGCTTTTCAACGTTTCTTCATATAATTCAATCGCTTTGTTGTAATCTTCCTGCATATAGGCTGTTTCGGCTTCCTTTATCAGCCCGTCCTGAGCAAATACTTGAATAAAGAAAACAGAAAAGACGCCTGCTATTGTTATATATGTTTTTGCTTTCATGGCTTTATCTTTTTATTGTATTTTCCATTTTACCAATTGCATCAACTGTTGATTTATACAGTTTATCCATAGTATCCGAAGCTTGCGAGGGTGCATAACGGGCAAACTCGCAACTGTTGAGGATATCGATGAATTCACTGATCAACGATTCGTTCACTCCATATTTGGTAAGTTCGGCCTCTACATTATCCCTTGTAAGATTCGATTGGGGAATATTCAGTTTATCGCTCAGGTATCCCCACAAAGCGCGAAGAACCTCATCATAAAATTCTTCCTTTTTATTCTCCTTCAATAATTTACCGGCATTCTTCAAACGGCGCACCGCCATCTTATTTGCTTTTTTGGTACGCACCAAGGCTATATTCGCATTCTCCTTTACCTGTTTTCGATAGATAATAAAGAAAACGATGAAAAGTAAAGCGGGTACCAGGTAACACATATAATACATGAACGAACCGAAGAATAGATCATCATTCGATTGAAAATTAATATTCTTCATCTTCAGGTAACGGATATCCTGCCCTAAATACCGTACATTCTCCCGATTATTACCAAAGTTGGAAACAACAGGAGCGTTCCCCTCTCCCCCTTCTCCCTTTTCCACATGGAGACTGAATGTTTCGGAAGAAAGGGTTTTATAAGTTCCGGTTTTGGTATCAAAATAAGAAAATTGTATGGCTGGTATTTCAAAATCGCCGGCATAGCGTGGGATAGCCATATATTCAATCGTTTTCGTGCCACTCACGCCGGCCGCTGTTGTACGTGTATTATTCTCTACTTTCGGATCGTATATATCAAAATCATTAGGGAACGTTACTTCCGGGTTCTTTACAAGCCTGATATTGCCGGTTCCCGAAATACTTAGCTTTACGATAACAGCTTCGTTTGTTTTTACCTGATTAGAGTTAATACTTGCCGACATTTTATAATCGCCGACAGCATTGGCAAACGAAGCCGGTTTTCCAGAAGGCAACGGCTTTACGTCAATTGTTACAGGGTTCGTAGTTAATGTTTTATTTACATCCTGATAGGTATCGAAAAAGTCGTCGAAGAAGCTACGGACACGTTGTTGCGTACGCACACGTACTCTCACGTCAAACTTCCCGGTTTCTATCGTTATTTTGCCTGATCGCTGCGGGTACAATACCGTTTGTTTCAGCGTAGCAGTATAGTAATTAGAACCGTTATAGTTTTCCATAGACCACTGTTTCTCCGCCGGGAGTTCTATTTCCTGTGCAAGAAAACCTTCAAATTCGGGAAATTTCACACCCGATAAATTCACTTGCGTATTTTTTGAATAGAGTTTAAAGGTAACCAGAAAACCTTCCTGTTCATAGATGCTTCGCTTCGATACCTGCATGGATACAAACAGGTCTTTATCGCTTACTCCCGATGCAGGCGCGGAAGCGTTACTTTGTGCGGCAGCGTTCGCCTGA
The DNA here is from genome assembly GCA_031288515.1 of Tannerellaceae bacterium. Taxonomy (GTDB): domain Bacteria; phylum Bacteroidota; class Bacteroidia; order Bacteroidales; family Tannerellaceae; genus DFXE01. Next base: position 9,885 of record JAITRG010000120.1, on the reverse strand, counting down.
TCCTGCGGAAGCACCTTTACTATTAACGCATTGGAAGTATAATTGGAGTTATTTACTTTAATAGTTGCCGGAGGTATATTAAATGTTCCCTCATTTTTTGCCAAAAGAACATAGGTATAGGTTACGGTGGTTTCGCTTTTACTTTGCCCGTTAACCCAGGTCGAACTATATGCTTTAGATTGTGACGGACCGAAAAGAATATCAAAGTCAGGAATTTCCTGTACCCGCAGTTCCTTTCCTTCCGCATTTATCACAAAACTTAGTTGAAACTGCTGCCCTACAACAACAGCATTCGGAGCGGAAGCTTTAAAAACAATCTCATCTCCTTTTATATTCAGGACAATTGTTAAGAGTAAAAAGAATAAGAAAACTAATTTCCTCATTGATATTTATATTTAAAAAATTCTGTTACCATTCTTTGTCTGTCTTACGACGCTGCTGTTGTTCGGCTTGCGCTTTTTTAACCTTTTCCTGCGTATCTTTTTCATCCTGAAGAAAAGCATCCAGAATCTGCTGTGCATTATCCTGACTCATTTGTTCATTCTGCTGCTGTTCTTCCTGTGTTTTATTTTCTTGTTGATCATCTGGCTGCTGTTGCTGCTGGTCATCCTTCTGTTCCTGGTCTTGCTTTTGATCGTCCTGATTCTGATTATCCTGGCTTTGATCTTCATTCTGTTGATTTTCGAACAACTTTTGCGCTAATGCCAGGTTATAACGTGTTTCATCATCCTTTGGATTTAGCCGGAGCGATTGTTTATACGCTTCAACGCTTTTAGCATATTCCTTATTCTGCATGCCGATATTGCCCAGGTTATGATATACATGGGCAAGCCGTTGTGAATTAGCCGGATTATCCTGCACGAGTTTTTCGCCTTGTCCGGCTATTAGCTGGTATTGTTCGGCAGCCTCGGGATACTTCTGTTGTTTGTAAAGCGCATCGCCTAAATTATACGTCCCCTCAAGAGAGCGTGGATTAACTTCCAGACTCTTACGGTAGGCAACCTCTGCTTCCGTATATTTTTCGTTTGTATATAATTTATTCCCGTCGCGCACATTTTTTCTTTCTGCTTTCTGGGCATATAATCCCATTGTACAGAAAGTAAAAGCGAGTATCCAAGTAATTGTAGTTTTCCTATGTTGCATCTTCTTCAAAAATTAAGAGAACAATTTAACCTTTCTGAAAATCCGGTTTTTCCGGTCTAATGTTAAAAATTCGGCAATCAACAGAAACAAAGCAATCCATGCCAGCGTTTGAAATTGTTCATCATATTCGGAATAGACCTTACCGTCCAGCTCCGATTTATTCATTTTGCCAATCTCATTCTGCAACGCTTTTAACGCCGAATTTGTATTATCCGCACGGACATATAGTCCTTGTCCGGCTGCTGCAATCTCCTGGCACATTTGCTCGCTCAGCTTTGTCACAACCACATTTCCTTCTTTATCTTTCATAAAGTTGTTATTCCCGCCAATCGGAATGGGGGAACCGTTGAGTTGCCCCATTCCTACGATATTCACATGAATACCTTTTTCCGCTGCCTTCTTTGCCGCGCCTATCGCATCATCTTCATGATTCTCTCCGTCTGTTATCAGAATAATGACCTTATCCGATGTTTCACTCGGAGTAAACGAACGGACTGCCAGGTTAATGGCTGCTCCAATAGCTGTCCCCTGGGTAGACACCATGCTGGGATTAATAGAAGAAAGGAACATCTTTGCCGAAATATAATCGGATGTTATGGGTAACTGCGTAAACGCATCCCCTGCAAAAACAATCAGTCCCACTTTATCATTAGAAAATCCATCCGTCAAACGGGAAAGCATTTGTTTGGCCTTCTCCAAACGGTTGGGAGCCACATCTTCGGCAAGCATCGAATTAGATACATCCAGGCAGACCATTATTTCAACCCCCTGCCGTTTGGTCGTTTCCAGTTTAGAACCAAATTGAGGGCCGGCAATAACAAAAATAACAACTGTTATCGCCCCAAACAATAACCAAAACTTCCAATGCCCCCGTTTAGGCGATACTTCAGGCATCAACTCAGACAATAATTCCGGGTTGCCATACTTCTTTATTGCTTTTTTCTTCCGTATGATGGAGTACACATAGAATACAACCAATACGGGAAGTACAAAAAGTAAATATAAATATTCTGGGTTTGCAAAACGAAACATAAGCAATTATGGTATATTTCTTAACAATGTATTTCTTAACAATATCTCCGCAAGCAGTAAGGCAAAGATGAATATAGCCCAATGTTTATACTCTTCCTGTTTCTTACTGAATTCCTGTACGCTAATCTTTGTCTTTTCCATCTTATCTATCTCGGAATAGATTGCTTTTAAGCTGGCATTGTCGGTAGCGCGAAAATACTGCCCGCCGGTTGTTGCTGCAATTTGTTTCAGCGTAGGCTCGTCAATATCCACTTTTACATTCTGATATTGTATACCAAAAGCGGTCTGAAAGGGATAGGGCGCTTCCCCTCTGGTTCCAACGCCTATTGTATATACGCGTATGCCAAATGTTTTAGCTATTTCGGCAGCAGTAACAGGCGCTATTTCACCCATATTGTTAGAGCCGTCGGTCAAAAGAATAATCACTTTGGATATAGCCTGGCTATCCTTTATACGGCTTACGGCATTGGCAAGGCCCAGCCCTATGGCCGTTCCATCCTCTATCATACCGCTATGTATATCCTTAAACAAATTCAATAACACCGTATGATCGGTAGTCAACGGGCATTGGGTAAAGCTTTCACCGGAAAAAACAACCAAACCGATATTATCATTCGGCCTTCCATTAATAAACGAAGCGGCAACATCTTTAGCTGCTTCCAAACGATTAGGCCGTAAATCCTGCGCCAGCATACTGCCGGAAATATCCATTGCCAGCATAATATCGATACCTTCCGTAGAAGAATTTTGCCAACTATTCGTAGACTGAGGGCGCGCCAATACAACGATAAGCAAAGCAATGGCCAACATTCGTAAGACAAACGGCACATGCCTCAAATAAACTTTAAAGGAATTGCCTCCCGGTAAATCGAACGGCTGGGACGACGATACCTGCAAACTTGCCTGGCTTTTACGAAGTTTCCAAATATACCACCCGATAAGCGGGATGAGCAATAACAGCAAATATAAATATGTAGGATTCGCAAATACCATTTTATTCTTTTGTTATAGTTGAATCATTCGTATCCATCGTAGCTTCTTCACCTTCTTTTGCATCTGATGCAGCTATAATTGCCGGTTTTGTTTGATTTACGAACAAATAGGCATTCATCATACTCAAATCATTTTCATCGGGTAAGGGATTCCATTTGGCAAATTTTACAAAATCAGCTAATTGAAGAATTTGTTTCAGATTTTCATAGACTGAATCGGCTTCACTGTTTTTTTTGATTATATCAAGTATTTCGCCGGACGTCATTTCCATAGCATTTATACCAAAACGGGCAACAATATAACGGCGTAAGATTTCCGTAATGGAGGTATAGTATTCTTTACTACGCCCTTGTTGCCCCAGTTTTCGTTGCTTAATCCGGTCCAGTTCCCTAATTGCCTGCTCATGTGGAGGAAGTTTGGGCATTTCCCGCCTGAATGGAATAAAGGGCTTCTGACTACGCACGCGTTGAATAATATACCCGGCCACACATATAAGGAAAAGCGTAATCAAAATACCAAATATCCACGGATAATAATCAGCCAGGACAAAAGGCGGCTTCCACACTTCTTTTATATCAAAGAAATCTTCCGGGTTATCGGTATCCACCGGAATAGTAGAAACTTTCAATGCAACCTGGTTGGAATAAACCGTATCCAATCCATCGATTACCTTCAAGGGAGGCAACAGGTATAAAGCCGAATCAAAAGAGGTTATAAGAATATCCTGTTTGATCAGCAAACGATTATTATCTATGACAGACGTGTCCGGCCTGGAAAAGTTCAGCGCCTCTACCCCACGCATTAATGTATCATCCGGAATAACAATCTGCACATGCTTATCCCTGTCAATAGTAATCGTCATGCGCAGGATTGTTTGTTCGCCTATCAGTATAGCGGCAGAATCAATCGTTACGTCTATTAGTGTTCTTTGTGCAAATATCTTATCGCTAACAAATAAACTCTGAATAAATAGAAGAAGCCAAAAACTTTTCTTAAATACTTTCATTTGCATTCTTAATTTCGTTTTTGAAAAAGAGTGAGTAACGATTTTACGTAATCATCTTCCGTTCGGATAGAAACCGAATCTACACGGCATTTCTTAAAAGCATCACCCATTACCTGCTGCCGTTTCTCCCACCAATGTTTATATGTTTCGCGTACTTTGGAAGAAGAACTGTCTATCCAGCGTTCATCGCCGGTCTCGGCGTCTTTAATCTTCATCAAGCCAACCGGAGGCAATTCCGTTTCACGACGATCGTACACCTGTATGGCCACTACATCATGTTTACGATTTGCTATGGTAAGCGCATCTTTAAAGTCTCCTTTATCAATAAAATCAGATATCAGGAAAGCCGTACAACGTTTCTTTATCGCGTTTGTAAGATACTTTAGTACCTGGCTAATATCGGTTTTCGTATTATCGGGCTGAAAGTCTATCAATTCGCGTATGATATAAAGGATATGCTTTTTACCTTTCTGCGGAGGGATAAATTTCTCTATCTTGTCGGAGAAGAACAGTACCCCTATCTTATCATTATTTTGAATAGCTGAAAAAGCTAATGTTGCCGCAATCTCTGTAATGATATCCTTCTTCATTACGTTAACAGAACCAAAGTCCCGGCTACCCGACACATCAATCATCAACATTACTGTCAGTTCACGTTCTTCCTCAAATATTTTCACATAAGGGCGGGCATAACGTGCCGTAACATTCCAATCAATATCACGGATATCGTCTCCAAATTGATACTCGCGTACTTCACTGAATGCCATACCTCGCCCTTTGAAGGCAGAATGATATTGCCCGGCAAAGATGTTACGAGACAAACCGCGCGTTTTTATCTCAATCTGGCGAACCTTCTTTAACAGTTCACTCGTTTCCATAATTAAGGTACTTCTACCTTGTTCAATATTTCACTAATCACTTCTTCCGACGTCAGGTTATTGGCTTCCGCTTCATAGCTTAACCCGATACGATGACGCATTACATCATGACAAACGGCGCGAATATCTTCCGGGATCACATATCCCCGGCGTTTGATAAACGCATAGGCGCGAGCAGCCAATGCCAGGTTGATGGAAGCGCGGGGAGATGCGCCGAACGATATCATATTGGCTAAGTTCGGTATTCCGTGTTCCCGGGGATACCGGGTAGCAAAAACGATATCTACGATATAGCGTTCTATCTTCTCATCTAAATAAACATCACGTACCACTTTGCGGGCTTCGAGAATTTCCTGCTTGGATAAAACCGGTTTAATATCTATCTTTTCACCGCTTATATTCTGGCGAATAATGAGTTTTTCTTCTTCCTTTTTGGGATAACCGATTAGTATCTTCAACATAAAACGGTCTACCTGAGCTTCCGGAAGCGGATAAGTACCTTCCTGTTCAATGGGATTTTGAGTAGCCATCACAAGGAAAGGTTCGGGCAACTTATAGGTTTCTTCACTGATTGTTACCTGTCGTTCCTGCATGGCTTCCAAAAGTGCGCTCTGAACTTTGGCGGGGGCACGGTTTATTTCATCGGCTAATACAAAGTTTGCAAATACAGGGCCATGTTTCACCAGAAACTCTTCTTTCTTCTGGCTATAGATCATTGTCCCGATAACATCGGCCGGAAGTAAATCCGGAGTAAACTGGATCCGGCTGTATTTTGCGTCTATCAACGAAGCCAATGTCTTTATGGCTAACGTTTTTGCCAGACCGGGAACACCTTCTAATAAAATATGCCCATCCGATAGCAAACCTATTAATAAAGATTCAACTAAATGTTTTTGACCCACAATTACTTTGTCCATTCCCATAGTAACCATGTTCACAAACGAACTTTTGCTCTCTATCCGATCGTTCAACTCACGAATATTCACTGTCTGATTCATAGATTTCCTATATTATTATTATGTTTTTAAATTTTATACTTCTCTCGTTTATCGAAGCACAAAATTATAAATGTTAAAATCGTATCCTTACATTTTTGCCGTTAAATAATACTAACTTATCCCTTACCAATATTTAATTAGTAATAATTGGGGGTTTGCTGGTATTGATTCTGATTTTGATTCTGGTATTGATTTTGGTACGGATCGCTATATTGCTGGTACGGATCGCTATACTGGTTATACGAATTGTTATACTGGTTATACGGATTGTTATATTGATTATACGGGTTACCGTATGGGTCATTATAACTATTGTAGCGATTATTACTTGGATATTTAGAAAGAATTTGCGATTGAAGTACCGAAGCTCTCCGCAATGAAGCCTGATCATTCGCATCAATATTATAAACGCTCTTTGCCGGTATTTCCAACTCTAATCCGACAGGTATACTGTTCGGATTTTTTATTTTAGACTTATTATGTTCATAAATATATACCCAGAATAATTTATTTCCATAATAATCAAGGGCAATCAGGTTTAATCTGTCCCCTTTTTTTATCTGCACATTGGCAATTACATTCGACTCGGATGTTGGATTGGTTTCGGGATTTTCAATTACGTCGGCCTCTTCGTCTTCAATTCCCCAATCATTCTCCATACTTTCATCTTCCGTGTCATCGTCAGGCAAGGTAAAGACGTCAGGAGGCGTTGTTGTCGCAACGGGAGTACTTCCTCCAAAAAGGGCGTCCCTACCTATATATACTACGCTTCCTAATGCTACAATTAAAATGACAACCAATACAAGTAAAAGTGTCACCAATGTATTATTATTATTACCTCTGGGTTCCGGCTCTCTTTCCCTGCCATAACCCCTATTGCTTCTGTTTTCGCTAAATTCATTCATATTGTTCCTGTTTAAATGGTTTACTTCTTCTTCATTAAAAAATTCTTCCTGCTCTTCTTCAATAGCAGACGCCGGTTCAAATGTTTCTTCTATAAATACATTCATTACCGGTATCGGTTCGGATACAACCTTTTCTTCTTGTCTTTGTTCTTGCTCCTGTTTCTCTTCCGGTTTAACTTCTTTTATTTCATCTACTGCCGGCTTCGCTATAACCGGTTCCATGACAGGTTTCTCCGGCTCATTTATTACCTCCGGCTCAATCCGTTCAACAAATGTTTCTTTTTCTTCTTCTACAGGAGGAATCATAACTTCCTCTATCGTTTCTTCGATGGAGTCTTCTGTTGTTTCTACAGGCCGGGGTTCCGGTTCCGGGATGAATACTGTTTTCTGAACTATATCGCTTTCAGTATCCAAGCTCTCTGCATCATCGTCTGCATCCGCATCTTCATCGATACTTTTCTCTTTTTCCAATTCCGTTTCAACAGAAGGAAAATCGGAATCATCGTTAATTTCTATTGATTCAAAGAATGAAAAAGGCTTATTTACTATTTCTTTTAAATCTTTTTCAGGAGAAAAAGTCAACTTATAATGTTCCGGAATAATAATACGTTCTTTCGTATTTACATCAATACTCTCTCTTTTTTCTACTTGTATGATTTTAAAAGTACCAATACCTTTAACTTGTACGAAACGATCTGTAAATATATTTTCGCTTATAACCGTGATAAATTCATTAAGGAATCTCTCTACACTCTCTTGATCCTTACCGGTAGATTTTACTAATTCAACAGCTAATTCTTTTATGGTCAAACGGTTGTTCATCGTCCTATTTCTTTAAGTTTTGCTTTAACCGTAGCGTCGGGTTTAAACACCGGCACCAATTTCGGCGGAACCAAATAACGTTTTCCGTTTGTTGGATTAACGGAAATGCGCTCTCCTTTTTTTCGTGATTCAAACTGACCTAATTCTTCCATATGAATAGTATCCCTTTCAACCAAGTGGGAACCAATGGCCGAACTTAGCCCGGATAACATCTCCGAAACTTCTCCGGAAGTCCATTTCATACGTCCGGCCAGTTCTTTAATTAATTCTTTATTTTTCATATTTATTGATTATGCCCGAATTATACAGCGATATTAGTTATTTTTTTGTAATTGAGCAAATTTACGCTCATCTTTTTATGATTCCACCGCAGAACCATATAAATCAAATGCATCCATATTATTAATTTTCACATGATAGAATGTACCTATATTAAGCGTTTTATCTTTTGTAACAAGTACTTCGGGATCTACTTCCGGCGAATCGAACTCCGTTCGCCCGATATAGTATTTATCTTCTTCCTTATCAATCAGCACCTTGAATATTTTACCCAGCTTCTGTTCGTTGATTTCCGAAGATATCTTTTCCTGAACACGCATGATATGATCCAAACGTTCCTGTTTGGTATCCGGGTTGATTTCATCGGTATACTTTTCGTATGAATAGGCGCCTTTTTCATGGCTATAAGCAAAAGCCCCCATACGTTCAAAACGTATTTTCTTTATAAATTCAACCAATTCTTCGAAATCGCCCGCCGTTTCTCCCGGATGCCCTACCATTAATGTTGTACGCAGGTGAATACCGGGAACTTCCTCGCGGATACGCTCCAACAGTGCGCAGGTTTCCTCTTTTGTAATGTTACGCCGCATCTTCGCCAGCATATTATCGCTGATATGTTGTAAGGCTATATCCAAGTAGGTACATACATTTTCCCGCTCGCGCATCACCCTTAACAGGTCATAAGGAAAACGAGCCGGATACCCATAATGCAAACGAATCCATTCCACTCCCTTAATATCCGAGATACGCTCTACCAGCCGGGGGAGGGTTAATTGTTTATAGAGGTCAAGGCCGTAATAGGTGAGGTCTTGCGCTATTAGTTGAAATTCCTTTACTCCTTTATCTACTAATATCTTAGCTTCCTGTTCGATATCTTCCATCGAACGGGAGTGGTATTTTCCGGTCATAATAGGAATTGAGCAATAAGAACAGGTACGGTTACATCCTTCGGCTATTTTCAAATAAGCATAATGGCTGGGAGTGGTAAGAATGCGTTCGGCGGCTAAATCCCGATAGTATGACTTGCCTATATCCGATAAGAGTTCTTTCCAATTAAATTTACCATAGAAACGGTCTACTTCGGGGATTTCCTTTTCCAATTCTTTTAAAAAACGTTCCGAGAGGCAACCCATCACATAAAGCTGCCCTATTTTCCCCTTTTTTTTGGCTTCTCCCAGTTCAAGGATCATATTGATGGATTCTTCCTGTGCATCCCCTATAAAACCACACGTATTAACAACTACTATTTCGCCTGTAATTGTGGGAGGATCGTGTGCAACAACGTACCCATTAGCCATAAACTGCCACATCAGCTGTTCGGAATCAACCAAATTCTTTGAACAACCCAACGTAATTATATCTACCTTATTTCGCTTCATCAAGAAGTATTATTCGCCGAATAATGAATCTATAAATTCTTTCTTATTAAATAGTTGAAGATCTTCTATCCCTTCTCCCAACCCAATGTATTTAACGGGGATATGGAAATGGGCGGATATACCGATTACGACTCCTCCTTTGGCCGTACCGTCGAGTTTGGTAATTGCCAATGCATTTACCTCGGTAGCGGCAGTGAATTGTTTGGCTTGTTCAAAAGCATTTTGCCCGGTAGAACCGTCCAAAACCAACAATATTTCATGTGGAGCGCCGGGCACGACCTTTTTCATCACCTTTTTTATCTTGGCGAGTTCGTTCATCAGGTTTACCTTGTTGTGCAAACGGCCGGCGGTATCGATGATAACTACATCGGCATTATTCGCTTTAGCAGAGCTTAATGTGTCGAAAGCAACAGAAGCCGGGTCGGAACCCATCTTTTGTTTTATAACGGG
>JAITRG010000113.1 GCA_031288515.1 Tannerellaceae bacterium | reverse complement strand
GTGGCTATTGCACCGGGGTTCCACCTCTTCCCATTCCGAACAGAGAAGTTAAGCCCGGTTACGCCGATGGTACTGCAAAACATGTGGAAGAGTAGGTAGCTGCCAGCTTATCTAAAGCCTAAAAGCCGTTCGGGGATTACCCCCGGACGGCTTTTTTTGTTATCATATTACAATAATTGGACGCAAATCGTTTGCATATAGCCTGTCTAATCAAAATCGGCTTTTTAGCTGCTTTTTGGCTTATTTGTTTGCTTATCTCTTAGTATCGTTCTCTTCTTTATCAGGCGTTGGATTATCCTCGTCTTTAAAGAAATTCATTTGCAAATTAACCTCGTCGTCAACTAAACTGCGAGATATTTCTGAATAGAAATGCACTCTTCTTGCACAAACTTCCTCTGCCATTTTCCGGCTACCTTCGTAATCTGCTTCATAACACATTCGGTTATCTATTGACATGGCGTCGGCTACCTTGTCTACATCTTGGTTTGCTCCGATATAGACGAAGACCCAGCCGGCTTTTTTCAGATCGTCAACTATGTTTTTTATCATTTTCCCGGAGTATTCTTTTGATGCGTTTTCGTATCCGTCGGTAATGATTGTGACCAGGACTTGCGTCTTCTCCTTTCTGTCTAACTGATAGCGCAGTTTTGACAAGGTTATTCCCATAGCATCGTAGAGTGGGGTACAAGCGCTTGGGGTATAATCGTTCATTTGCAATAATTTTACCTGTTTGACAGGCCTGTTTTCCATGATCGTGCGTATGCCGTTGGAATTAAAGAAAACCATAGTTACGTAATGTTCCTGTAATTCCCTGTGGGTCTCCTGGGCTGCTTGAATGGTTTGCAAGGTTTCGTTTAACCCGTCAACCGCAGGCTTGTGAATGGACTGCATGGAGCCGCTTTCATCTAAAATAACCAAATTATACACTTTTATTTTCATGATGTTAACTATTTAAGTTTACTGATGCAAATATACGCATTTTCAAAAAGCGAGGTTGATTTCTGCAACCTTGCAGATAAATTCATCTATTAACAAGGTTGCAGAAATCGAATCTGTTTATAAATGATTTGTATCTTTGTTTTAAATAAATAAGCATTAGGGAGTATGATATTTGGTAAATTGTTTAAATCGAAGAAAACAAACCGGGAAAAGAACAGGATTTATCTCAAATCGGAATTGGATTTGAGGCTTCTTCCTAGCCAGGTTATCTACGTAGAAGGGGAATATGGCAATACGGCTAACGAGGTCATTGCAGAAAACCATGATACGATATCTGCAAGGTTAAAGCACGCTGAATGCTTGGATTTTATCTACTTGCCTGTCATTGCCGGGCAAATACAAAAGCAGAATGTTTTGTTTATGGATATCTTGAATTATTATTTTCCGAACAACAGACGCGCTAACGTATCCTCAGCTATTCCGACAGTTCCCCGGACGGATGCCGTTTCCCGGTATTTTTTTTCTTTTCTTCCCTATAAAAAGAAGATTCATCCGGGACTTTTCCGGTATATGGGGAGAGATGGCGAAGACCTTTTCGTGTATGAATATTTTCCTTTTGCATCCGGGAGTAAGAATAAAATCGCCAATCAGTTAGATTTCTATATAGATACGATTTCCTGCGATCCCCGATATACGCTTCCAATACCCGTTAAGGATGACGCCATTCTCTTTGATATTGAAAAACCTTCTCCGAAAGACTTTTTAGGGAAAAAGAGTGTACAACTGAGTGAACAACTGATAGAAGATATATTTGATCTTCCCTCCGATGATGATCTTTGGCCGGAAAAACGATCGATAGCGCCCAACTACAACGTATTAAAGAAAGCCGGGAAGATACCTTCCAAATTAAAATCTCTCAAAAAAAAGGAAACGGAATTTGCTTATTCTCTTGAAATGTTTGATGATCTTCCCTTCGTTACTGAAGCACCTTGCGAAGAGAAACAGCCATCTGAAGAATATGCGTTAATTACCCGAATCAAATCGGATATTCAGAATCTTAAAGAACTGGGCTTTTACGAAATACTGTTGAAAGAAATAGGGAGCGTCTTGTATGCGGGCGAGAAAGATAAAATATTTCAGCCAAGCCGGTTGGTTATAGATGAGACGTATAGAATTTTCCTGCCCGATTTCGATATAATGGAGATTGAGATGAGCCCATTGCCCAAAACCCTGTTTATACTGTTTTTACGGCATCCCGGCGGTATTAACCTGAAATCGTTAATTGATTACAAAGTAGAGCTATTGGAGATTTACAAATTATTATCTTACAGGGAAACATATTTCAGCATGGTAGAAAGCATTAGTAGAATATGTAATCCGATAGAAGGTTCCATCAACGAGAAACTCTCGCGTATCAAAGAGGCTTTCCTGAAGAAAATGTCTATGGATACGGCTAAATATTATATTGTGAGAGGTGAGCGTGGAATGGAGAAGAAAATAGAAATTGACCGCTCATTAATCGTATTCCCTGATGCTTTTACAGAGATTAAGTTGACGGTGATATCCGAATGATTTATATCTTTGCTTTTCGTATAGAAACTAACTTACATATACAATGAAAAAGATATTATTGCTATTAGGCTGTTTATTATCGATAAATTCGATAGTAGCCCAGCCCGGGAATTATAGAACCGTAAATGATGTTGCTTACAGGCAGGTAACGAATGATTCATATGCTGCAGAAAGATGTAAAGCGGATATTTACTATCCGGAAGGTGTAACAGGCTTTCCAACAGTTGTATGGTTTCACGGCGGAGGACTGTCCGGGGGAGAAAAGTTTATTCCCGAACAGTTAAAGCAGTCCGGCCTGGCTGTCGTTGCAGTAAACTACCGGTTACTGCCGAAGGCGCCACTAACCGATTGTATCGATGACGCCGCCGCCGCGGTAGCCTGGACTTTTAATGAAATAGGCAAATATGGGGGAGATACTCAAAAGATATTTGTAGCGGGACATTCGGCGGGCGGTTACCTGACGACGCTGATAGGATTGAATAAAAGATGGCTGGGCAACTATGGGATAGATGCAGATATGATTGCCGGTCTGATTCCTTTTAGCGGCCAGGCGATCACTCATTATGCCTATCGCCGGTCTAAAGGGATGAAAGATACGCAACCGGATATCGATGAGTTTGCCCCGCTTTATTATGTGCGTGCGGATGCTCCTCCATTGGTGATTGTTTCGGGAGACAGGGAGATGGAGATGCTTGGGCGCTATGAAGAAAACGCCTATTTCTGGCGCATGATGAAAGTGGCCGGGCATAAAGACGTTTATCTGTACGAACTTGACGGCTACGATCATGGAGCTATGGCCGGTCCGGCTTTTCACATACTAAAAAACCATATAAAAGATATCCTGAAAAAGAGAGAAGATTAATAGACCTCTTTTGCCACCTGCCAAACACTGTCTACAGCCATGAATGTGTAGAAATGCAAGCTTGGCACATTGTGCGAAATCAAATCCCTGCATTGCTCTTTACACCATTCGACGCCTATGGATTTGGCGTCGTCGTCTGTTTTGCATGTACGAAGCCCGGCGGCTAAAGGCTCCGGTATATCAGACCGGAATATTTTAGGAAGAACCGTTAGCTGATTCTTAAATACGATCGGTTTGATTCCCGGTATGACAGGAACCGTTATTCCCTCTTTGCGGCAGCGATCTACAAAGGCATAATATTTTTCATTATCGAAAAACATCTGGGTCACCAAGTAATCCGCCCCATTCTCTACTTTCATTTTGGCATAATAAATGTCCGATTCCATATTGGGAGCCTCTTCGTGCTTTTCCGGATAACAGGCCATCCCGTAAGAAAAAGGCGTTTCGTTTGCTTCGAATACGGAACCGTCTACAGCCACGCCTTTATTAAAGTTGTTCACTTGTTCCTGTAGATCAGTTGCATAATTATGATATTGGCTTTTATCCTGATTGGGTTCGAGCGTCTTTGTATCCCCCCGCAGTAAAAGTAAATCATAAACTCCCAGAAAATTCAAGTCAATTAAGGCATACTCTGTCTCATCCTTCGTGAATCCTTTGCATATAATGTGCGGAACGGCGGTGATTCCATATTTATTTTGGATAGCCGAAGCAATCGCAACAGAGCCCGGGCGCTTACGGATATTTATCCGTTGGAAACTACCATCCGGTGACGTTTTATATATAAATTCGCTGTGATGCGACGTTATGTTAATATATTTAGGATCAAATTCCCGCAGCTTATCAATCACATGATATACTTTATGGATACTATTCCCTTTTAAAGGAGGAAGTACTTCAAAAGAAAAAGCCGTCTTCTTGCTGTTATTCAACTGTTCAATTACGCGCATTCCGGTTGTTTTTATACCTCAACGATCTGATTGGCAGTGATTGAAAAAATCTGCACATAGTTCAGTTTTGTTTTGTACATTCTTTGTTGTAAATTTTCATTATCCCTTTCTAACAGCCTTTCAGCCGAACCGTCTTTCCAGCGGTTTTCTATCCATCTGATATCTGTGCAAGGCGAATGATCGATATGGCATAGAATCTTTTTGTCCTGATAATTCGCAACTATGGTAGTTCTTGGGAGTTGCGCCTCTTGCAACAGGCCGGTTATTTTAACTTTCTTCTGATCCCATTGCGTTTTGGCGAACGGCTCATCAATAGCAGGCAATACGCAAATGATTTCGCCGTCTGAAAGCCGTAGTTTCATTTTCTTCCCTTCGATAGGGCACACATGTATAATTTCTCCTTCAAGGGTTGTTTCTTTCCCTGCTTCAGGTTCAAGATAATGCGTATACTTATCCGTTTGTTTCTTATTACAGGCAAAAAGCATGATACAGCTTAGCGTTGATACTTTTAGAAAAACACGTCGTTTCATCTTTGATGAGCTTAAATTTCAAGGCAAATGTAGTAATTATCCTTTGGAATAGATTATTTTTGTAAGTCTAATTTAATAAATTGAATTTTATGGATGCTATCAATTGGTCTGAACTTTCGTTCGGATATATGAAGACCGATTATAATGTAAGATGCTATTATCGTGGTGGCAAGTGGGGAGAATTAGAAGTAAGTTCTTCGGAAATTCTTACGATTCATATGGCGGCCACCTGCCTTCATTACGGGCAAGAAGCGTTTGAAGGGCTAAAGGCTTTCCGGGGAAAAGACGGACAGGTTCGCGTATTTCGTATGGACGAAAATGGAAAACGGTTGCAAGCCTCAAGCCGGGGCATCGTTATGGCTGAATTTCCGGTAGAAAAGTTTGAAGAAGCGGTGCGTAAAGTAGTGAAATTAAATGAACGTTTTGTTCCTCCTTATGGAAGCGGAGCCTCTCTCTATATTCGTCCGTTACTGATAGGATTGGGAGCGCAGGTGGGAGTAGCTCCGGCGCCGGAATATATGTTCCTTGTATTTGTTACGCCTGTAGGCCCCTATTTCAAAAGCGGATTTAAACCGGCGCCTGTTTGTATTATGCGCGGTTATGACCGCGCCGCTCCGCAGGGAACCGGAACAATCAAGGTAGGAGGTAATTATGCCGCCAGCTTAGTTGCCGGAAGAAAAGCGCAGGAAAACGGATACGCCGCCGTGCTGTACCTTGATCCGAAAGAAAAGAAATACCTCGACGAATGCGGCCCCGCCAACTTCTTTGGCATAAAAGGCAATAGCTATATCACCCCCGGATCAAATTCCATACTACCTTCCATAACAAATAAAAGCCTGCAACAATTAGCTAAAGATATGGGATTGAACGTAGAACGTCGCTCAATTGAAGTAGGGGAACTGGCTACTTTAGAAGAGGCCGCCGAATGTGGAACAGCCGCCGTCATCACCCCTATCTCGCAAATAGACGATTTAGACGAACACAAATCATACGTTTTCTCAAAAGACGGAAAACCGGGCCCAACCTGCGAAAAATTATACAATAAACTAAAATCCATCCAATGCGGAGACGAACCCGACCCCTACGGCTGGGTAACAATTCTGGAATAACAATTCTTTACATAGATAAAAAAAGGAAGAGCCAGCGAACGGTTCTTCTTTTTTTTCGGCTGAAAGGCTGAAACATCTTTTAAATGCGTCTGCTTTCAACAGAAAGAAGAAAAGTTTCGAGTATGAATGACAGATTTGGAAAATTAAAGAAATATAATCTCTGGGGCGGGAATACGCCTTCATTGGGATTTGTAGCGCCGGATATATTGATGAAATATATGCGTACAAAGGCAACAGGCTCATCAAAGTCCTTGCAGGCCAACGGCGGGGCATTAAGCATGTTCAAGCATGGGGATATGAAGCTATAATCGTCAAAGTGTAACATCCGGTTTTTGAAATAATTATTAATATTGCTATCTCTGTGTAGCAAATGACGGTTTTTTGTTACTTTTGCAAAGGAAAATCGTGGAATGTCATGGAATCATTCTTTAGGACACATAACTATTTGCTTGAACATACCTGTTCTCCCGTCAGAAGGCTGTTGATGGATGAAATTGACTGGAACGACCGGCTTATTGGGATAAAAGGATCGAGAGGGGTGGGGAAGACAACTTTCTTATTGGAATATGCCCGTGAGTTTTTCGGGAAAGATAACAGGAAATGTTTGTATATCAACCTGAATCATTTTTACTTTACCAAATGCAGGATTATTGATTTTGCCGCCGAGTTCAGGGCAAAAGGGGGGAAGGTACTGTTGATAGACCAGGTATTCAAGTATCCCGAATGGTCGTACGAACTGCGTTATTGCTACGATCATTTTCCTGATTTGAAAATTGTTTTTTCCGGTTCATCGGTTATGCGCCTGAAAGAAGAAAATCCTGATTTATCAGGGCGTGTCGTATCGTACAATTTACGCGGCTTCTCATTTCGCGAATATTTGAATTTGGCAACAGACGCCTCCTTTCCGGTTTATTCGCTTGAAGAGCTTTTGGCCGATCATAAAACGATAGCCGAATCGATTTGTTCAACCGTAAAACCGATGGCTTTTTTTCAGGACTACCTGCATCATGGCTATTACCCTTTTTTCCTGGAAAAAAGAAATTTTTCGGAGAATTTACTGAAAACGATGAATATGATGCTTGAAGTGGATGTGCTGTATATCAAGCAAATTGAACAAAGCTACCTGCCGAAGCTGAGGGAATTACTCTATTTGTTAGCCATCAATGCACCTTGCGCCCCGAATGTAAGCCAATTGAGTAAAGATATAAAAACGAGCCGGGCTACGGTGATGAACTATATCAAGTATCTTACGGATGCACGGCTCACGAATATGCTTTATAATGAAGGAGAAACGTTCCCCAAGAAACCTGCAAAAGTGTATATGCACAATACGAACCTGATGTTTCCGATCCGTCCGTCGGATGTGAATCTTCAGGCCGTACGCGAGACTTTTTTCTATAATCTGTTACACAAAGGGCATAAGTTGAATACGGGCGTTAAAAACGCTCATTTTATGGTTGATGGAATACATAACTTCCGGATTGAAGAATCCCTTCGTATACGGGCGAATCCGGATATGTATTATGCTGTAGAGAAGGCCGAAGCAGGAGAGGAGAACCTGATCCCGCTATGGCTGTTCGGTTTTTTGTATTAAAATTAGTGTTACTTAATATTTATTTTAGAAATGACGAAACAAAAGAAGTTTTTAACGTGTGATGGCAATCAGGCCGCAGCGCATATTTCGTATATGTTTAGCGAAGTGGCGGCTATTTATCCCATCACACCTTCGTCTACAATGGCGGAATATGTAGACGAGTGGGCGGCGGCCGGACGTAAAAACATTTTCGGCGAAAAGGTTTTGGTTCAGGAAATGCAATCGGAAGGGGGAGCTGCCGGAGCGGTTCACGGTTCTTTGCAGGCAGGCGCTTTAACATCAACCTATACGGCTTCGCAAGGGCTGTTGCTGATGATTCCTAACATGTATAAGATTGCCGGCGAATTATTGCCTTGCGTATTCCATGTGTCTGCCCGTACGCTTGCGTCGCATGCGTTGTCTATTTTTGGCGACCATCAGGATGTTATGGCTTGCCGGCAGACCGGGTTCGCTATGCTGGCGGAGGGTTCGGTGCAGGAAGTGATGGATTTATCGGCAGTAGCTCATCTGGCAACGATCAGGGCGCGCGTGCCGTTTGTAAACTTCTTCGACGGTTTCCGTACCTCCCATGAAATACAGAAAATCGAGATGTTGGAAAATGACGATGTGGCGCATTTGATCGACCGGAAAGCATTAGCCGAGTTTCGTTCCCGTTCCTTAAATCCTGAAAACCCGGTAGCGCGTGGTATGGCGGAAAACCCGGATGCTTTCTTCCAGCACAGGGAAGCGTCTAATAAATTTTATGAAGCCGTTCCCGAGGTAGTAGAAGAATATATGAAAGAGATTTCGGTTATTACCGGACGCAAATACGGATTGTTTGATTATTACGGCGCTGCAGACGCCGACCGCGTAATCATAGCCATGGGTTCCGTAACCGAAGCCATTCGCGAAACAATTGATTACCTCACGGCTAAAGGCGAGAAAGTAGGACTGTTAGCCGTTCACCTCTATCGTCCGTTCTCTGCCAAACATTTCCTGGCTGCCATGCCCGAATCGGTCAGACGTATTGCCGTTTTAGACCGTACAAAAGAGCCGGGAGCCAACGGAGAGCCTTTATATATGGATGTGAAAGACGTCTATTATGGTACGGAACATGCGCCGCTTATAGTGGGCGGGCGTTATGGCTTGTCTTCTAAAGATACAACGCCGGCTCAGATTCTGGCCGTATATGAAAACCTGTCCCTGCCTCTGCCGAAAAACGGATTTACCATAGGCATTGTAGACGACGTAACTTATACATCCCTCCCGCAGAATGAAGAAATCGCCATGGGCGGGGAAGGTATGTTCGAAGCGAAGTTCTATGGTTTAGGCGCAGACGGTACGGTTGGCGCAAATAAGAATTCGATTAAAATCATCGGCGATAATACAAGTAAATACTGTCAGGCTTATTTCTCTTACGATTCAAAAAAGTCAGGCGGTTTCACTTGTTCCCACCTCCGTTTTGGCGACGATCCGATCCGTTCTACCTATTTAGTAAATACGCCGAACTTTGTGGCTTGCCATGTGCAGGCTTATTTACGTATGTACGACGTAATCCGCGGGCTTCGTGAAAACGGAACATTCCTTTTGAATACAATCTGGGATGAAGAAGAACTGGAAAAACATTTGCCCAGTAAGATCAAACGTTATTTTGCGAAGAAGCATATTACCGTATATTATATCAATGCCACCAAAATAGCCGAAGAAATTGGTTTGGGCAATCGTACGAATACGATTCTGCAATCGGCCTTCTTCCGTATTACGAAGGTAGTTCCTGTCGAGTTGGCTATCGGACAGATGAAGAAATTCATCGTTAAATCATACGGCAAAAAGGGAGAGCAGATTGTCAATATGAACTATGCTGCCGTAGACCAGGGCGGCGCATACAAACAACTAACCGTAAAACCCGAATGGGCTACGCTTGCTGATGACGAAAAGGATCGGAAGGAACAGCCGGCCTTCATTAAAAATGTGGTGAATGTAATCAATGCGCAGGATGGCGATTTACTTCCGGTATCTACCTTTGTGGGTATCGAAGACGGAACCTGGCAACAAGGAACCGCTAAATATGAAAAACGCGGCGTGGCGACGCACGTGCCGGCTTGGACGCCTGAAAACTGTATTCAGTGTAATAAGTGCGCATATGTTTGCCCGCATGCTTCTATCCGGCCGTTTATGCTGGATGAAGCCGAACAGACGAAAGCTCCGTTCAATAACACATTGAAAGCGATAGGTAAACAGTTTGACGGGATGAAGTTCCGCATACAGGTATCCGTATTGGATTGCCTGGGTTGCGGTAACTGCGCCGATATTTGCCCGGGCAACAAACAAGGCAAAGCGCTTGAAATGGCGCCATTGGAAAAGCAGTTGGCCGAAGCCCCCAATTGGGACTATTGCGCTGAGGAAGTGAAGAGCAAACAGCATTTGGTGAATGTAAACGCCAATGTGAAAAACTCCCAGTTTGCAACACCCTTATTTGAGTTCTCGGGCGCCTGCTCCGGTTGCGGCGAGACGCCTTATGTAAAACTGCTTTCCCAGTTATTCGGCGAACGCCAGATGATTGCCAATGCAACAGGTTGTTCCTCTATCTATTCAGGCTCCGTACCTTCTACCCCTTATACAAAGGGCGAGAACGGACATGGCCCCGCTTGGGCAAATTCGTTGTTTGAAGACTTTGCCGAATACGGAATGGGTATGACTATGGCCGTTGAAACCATGCGCAACCGCGTGATTGAAAAAACAAAAGCGCTGATGGTCATCGAATGGACACAGCAAAGAGTGAAAGATGCAGCGCAGGTATGGCTTGATAATATGAACGACGGCGGCGCGGCAGGCCGGAAAGCCGCCGACGACTACGCTGCCGCCCTCGAATGGGGCATTGCTTCGATTGATGAAGCGATTGCCTATTGTGAAAGCGCGGGGGCAGAACACGCCGAACTACTCGCACAGATGAAAACCCTCAAAGCGGCCGGCGAAACGGTTTGCCCATGTCCCGCCTGCACTCTCTGCAGGGAGCTTTTGGAATTGAAACATTATTTCGTAAAGCGTTCTCAATGGATTATCGGCGGCGACGGCGCTGCGTATGATATTGGTTTCGGAGGTTTAGACCATGTACTTGCTTCCGGGCGCGACGTGAATGTATTGGTGCTCGATACCGAAGTATATTCAAATACGGGAGGACAATCTTCCAAAGCTACGCCTGTGGGCGCGATTGCCAAGTTTGCCGCCGCCGGTAAACGTATTCGTAAAAAAGACCTCGGTTTAATAGCCTCTACCTACGGCTATGTATATGTAGCGCAGGTAGCGATGGGCGCCGACCAGGCTCAAACCCTGAAAGCTATCCGTGAAGCCGAAGCCTACAACGGCCCTTCTATCGTGATTGCCTATGCTCCCTGTATCGCTCACGGATTAAAAAGCGGCATGGGCAAAAGCCAGCAGGAAGAAGCCAAAGCCGTAGAATGTGGCTACTGGCATCTGTGGCGTTACAACCCGGAATTGGAAAACGAAGGGAAAAACCCCTTCACTTTAGATAGCAAAGAACCTAAATGGGAGGCCTTTGAAGACTTCCTGAAAGGCGAAGTCCGTTACTCTTCCGTAATGAAACAATACCCTTCGGAAGCTGCCGAACTATTTGCCGCCGCTAAAGAAAATGCCAAGTGGAGATATAATAACTACAAACGTTTGGCCAAACAACAATGGGGCGTAGAACAGGAATCGTAAGCTAAAGCAGTAGCGACATACTTTTATAAAGCGGGATGCCATACGTGTCCCGCTTTTGTTGTAATAATGTTTAAATCCTCTTCCAGGCGTTAACAAACGATAAATTCATGCTGAAAAACCATGTTGTAAAACATAATATCAACGAAAGTTGTTATCTTTGCAGTGGAATTTAGAAGAAAAAGTATGATTATGATGACAAGAAAGAACGAAAGAAGTACACGTACTTTAGAAATGTTGCGTTATCAGGCCGAACATTACCAAGCCATTGGAAGAGGAGCTATGAGCCAGCAAATAAATGCTCAGATACGCAGCCTCGTAAACCAGATTAACGCCGATGCAGTTAAAGCCTAACTGCATTTTTCAGGAATAAAATTTTACGATATATACATAAAAACAGGCTTCCGAAAGCTTTATAGCAACGGAAGCCTGTTTTTTTATGTCCAAAAGTCGCAGCCCGAATTCTTCAGCAAACTGTTAACCCGAATTCGGGATAAGAAAAGCGAAAAAGAGGAGTAAGTATCAACTGTCTCCGATAGCTAAAGGCCAATGACATTATATACTCCTCTCGATCTGTTCCTGCACGATAGCGTCTACTACGGCGATGGTTGTCAGGTTGAGGATATCGCGCGTTGAGCTTTCCAGGTCGGTGAAGTGGATCGGCTTATTGAGGCCCATCTGGATGGGGCCGATCGTTTCGCCTACGCCCATTTCAAGCAGTAGTTTGTAGGCGCTGTTGGCCGAGCTTAGGTTGGGAAACACCAGCGTGTTGACGTCCTTTCCTTTCAGCCTGCTGAAGGGATAGGTTTCGTCGCGAAGTTTCTTATTGAGAGCAAAATTGACCTGCATTTCCCCGTCTACGATAATATCCGGATGATTTGCGTGCAGGTACTCAATTGCGTCGTGTACTTTGAGCGGACTGCCTTGTTTGTCGGCGCCGAAATTAGAATAGGAAAGCATGGCTATTACGGGGTCGTGAGCAAAGAACTTTACGGCGTCGTGCGTTAAGCGCACAACGTCCTTTAAAACGCCGGACGACGGATGACGGTTTATTAATGTATCGGCAATAAAGAATGTTCCTTTTTTACAGATAATAATATTCATGGCGCCGAAATGATTGTAGGAAGGGCGGATACCAACAATCTCTTCCGCCATTCTGGTAACTTCGGAATAGCGGCTGTAAACGCCCGTAATAAAGGCGTCGGCTTCGCCTGTCATCACCATCATCATGCCGAATGCATTCCGGTCTACCATCTTTTCATAGGCTTCGGAGAACGTAACGCCGTTTCGCGTATTTTGTTCGGAGAAAATCTGCGCATAGCGGCTTCTTCTGTCATTCTCGCGGTCGTGGCGGAGATTGACGATTTCAATATCATCGATATTGATATTCTCTTCGGCAGCTATCTTATGCAGGCGTTCTTCATTTCCCAATAGAATCGGTATACAAATACCTTCGGCTTTCGCTTCAATAGCCGCTTTGAGCATATTGGCATGATTGGCTTCGGCAAAAACGACCCGTTTCGGATTTTTACGCGCCATATCCATGAACGAGCGGATCAGTTTATTATCGTAGCCCATCATTTCGCGAAGATGATTGCCATAAGCCTCCCAGTCGGTAATCGTTTTGCGAGCGACGCCCGACTCAATAGCCGCTTTGGCTACGGCAATAGATACGATTGTAAGCAACCGTGGGTCTAATGGTTTGGGTAAAATATATTCCCGGCCGAACGTAGTGCGTTCCAACTGGTACGCTGCATTAACAACATCCGGCACAGGTTCTTTGGCCAGCGAAGCAATGGCTTTGACAGCCGCTAATTTCATCTCTTCATTAATCGCTGTCGAATGGGTATCCAACGCTCCGCGGAAAATATAAGGGAATCCCAGTACATTATTTACCTGGTTCGGATAATCCGAACGCCCTGTGGCAAATATAATATCCTTACGTGACGCCATCGCCTCCCGGTATGAAATTTCAGGATTGGGATTAGCCAACGCAAACACTATCGGATTCTCGTTCATTGATTGTACCATTTCCCCGGTAAGCACATCGGCTACGGAGAGTCCGAGAAATACGTCCGCGCCGGTCATGGCTTCTCCGAGTGTTTTAACGGTACGCTCCGTAGCAAATTCTTTCTTGGCGCTATTCAGGTCTGTGCGATAAATGGAAAGCACGCCTTTACTGTCGCACATAATGATATTTTCCTTTTTAGCGCCAAGCATCATATAAAGCTTTGTGCAAGATATGGATGCAGCGCCTGCCCCGTTTACGACAATCTTTACCTCTCCGATTTTTTTACCGGTTATTTCAAGTGCATTCAGTAGTCCGGCGCCGGAAATGATCGCTGTCCCGTGTTGGTCGTCATGCATAACCGGTATATCGAGTTCGGCTTTAAGGCGTGCTTCTATTTCGAAACATTCGGGCGCTTTAATATCTTCCAGATTAATTCCTCCGAAAGTAGGCGAAATAGCCTTTACGGTTTGAATAAATTTCTCGGTATCTTTTTCATCCACCTCGATATCGAACACATCAATACCTGCAAATATCTTAAAAAACAGCCCTTTCCCTTCCATAACAGGTTTTCCCGCCATAGCGCCGATATTGCCAAGCCCCAAGACGGCTGTCCCGTTTGATATAACCGCTACAAGATTCCCTTTCGCTGTGTATTTATAAGCGCTCAACGGATTTTTTTCGATTTCAAGGCAAGGCTCCGCTACTCCCGGCGAGTAAGCCAGCGATAAATCAGCCTGCGTACTATATGGCTTGGTAGGAACTACTTCAATTTTTCCCGGTTTTCCCTCCGCATGATACCGGAGGGCCTCTTCTCTTATCGACTTTGCCATAGACTGTCTGTTTAAATGTTCATATTAACCCAAATTGGCTGCAAAAGTAACAAATTATTATTAAAACAGATGATTTTGTTTACAAATAGTATGGTAAATTTACGAAATCGCAAACCGCAAATTTCTGTCTCCGAACAGAAGGAGTTGGAACAACAGTATGCATACGCCTGCTTCAAAGCTTTTTCAGTTTTTCTGTCATGTTTTTTGTAACTGCATTATATTCAGAAAAATAAGGATTTTATAGCAGGTGACGAAAGTGTGACTGACGCATCGCTCAGTCACCTTCAATCACATGTTCAGTCACACTTATTGCTTTGGATAGTAATGTTTTATGAAGAATGTGACTGAAAAACGAAAAAAAATAAAGTTTTTGTTTGGTTTCTCTCGTTACTATTCAACCTTGCCGGCATGAACATTCCTCCAATCTGTGGAGAGATATAGTTCAAAAAAAAGTCATTACGATGTCTTCAGTAAACTATTATAGTGGTTTAGTAAAAACATTATGATGGTTTAGTAAAAACACTATAATGGTTTACTGAAGGCGCCATAATGACTTTTTTTCCTTTCGCCGAAAGCTTGACTTTTCCTGGAACAGGTTTACAGTTTTGGGTTTAATAACTAAAATAACTTTACAATAGATCGTATCGTGCCGGAAGATATTTCTGTTAACTGGGCAACCGTTTTCCAGTCGTCGGCCGGTTTTTCTTTTTTGTAATAGCTATAAAAATCAATGCTTTCATTATTTAATGTATAGACGGCCCGTTCGGTATATGCATCATAGATGTTGCGGTAGTGGTTCCACCGGGCATATTCTATTGTTATCGTATGAGTAGAATAGGTAAAATTCAACTGGGAACTACATTCCCAGGAACCGGCATACAGGTTCCAACCGTACGCTTCCTTTTTCACTACCCTGTTGTATTCGTCATAAGTGAAAACGTATTTCAAATGAGGAGTAAGATACGTTCCGGGTTTATCAGCTATGCTAATCGTTTGTATCCGCATTAATTCTTGCGCTCCCAAGTTGCTATAATAAAAGAGCGTTTGTTTCTCTTTACTAAAGCTGTTAAGCGACAAACAGAGCAAAAAAGCTACTGTTAACAGATTCTTTTTATAATGATTCTTTTTCATGATTGTTAATTAAATAAATACGTCTACTCTATTAAAGCTTTTCGACGTCCGCTTTTTATTTCTTTTACATTAGCAAAGTTACGTCCAGTTTGTGCAAGTATTAGTCCTCTACTTTTTTTCTTTCATAGAAAAAATCAATCAAAAATCCACTCGCAACGGCCAGAAACATACCTGCTACAGCCGTAAAAATTTGATGTAATGAAAAATCGCTCCATATTAACGTTATCATTAATGAGTAAATAAGAGCGAAAATTATTTTCTTCCGCAAGCTATAGCGAACTTGTGTAAATAAAACCATCGTTGGGAATAATGCTAATGAAACCTGAACGGCATCATAATTCAGTACAAATCTTAACAGAATAATTAAGATCAAAGAACATGCAGATATGGCATAATAAATCTTCTTTTTCATAAATTCTATATTTATCACTCTTGTTATTTTTTTATATTCCGTCTACTCTGTCAAAGCTTTTCGACACCCGCTTTCTGTTTTTTTACATCAGCAAAATTATGCCCGGTTTGTGCAATGAAATTGCACGGAACGAATTATTTTCAATATTTCCTGTTAAAATTGTTTTTTTGTTCTCGAATGGATAAGGAGAGAATATTTATTCTTATGATGATTTCGAGATCGTTAAAGTTCGTAATCTCATTCCGTCTCTGTCCGTTTGCGTAATCAGATATATCAGACTGCCACCAACCGGATAAGTAATTAATTAAACTGTCTATAAGCAAAGAATAACCGTTTATTACTGCATGCAGGCATGCTGTTATCCAATATGCGCGCCTTCCATGTTTGTCTTAGATTGATTCAGGATTAATTGAAATTTTATAATTTCATTGTTCCGTTCTATTAGTATTTCTGTTTTGTTTTTATTCGCAAGATAAGTAAAAAAATCCTCTTCTTTGTTGCTTTCTGTTTTCGTATCAAATCTTTTGTTGTCAACAGAAAGGACTTTATCTCTTATTTTTAATCCGGCTATTTCAGCCATTCCTCCTATTTCAATATGGGAAATAATTAAACCATCTTCTATTTTTCGAATTTGAAATCCGAATTTATTAACGTAAGGTTCAAATGTCAAAGAGTTGAAATTCTTAACTGATTGTATGAATAAATGCTCTGAGGATGTTTCTTTTTTGTAATAACTATATGCTAAAATGAAATTAAACCGATGCATAATCTTAGCGCCTATAAGATTTCTATTAATCTTAGTAGAATAAATTAATTGACAATTTGGAACATTTATGTCGTTTATTTTAATCTCTAATCCTTCAAAAACATACGTAGTGTCAATTGAAGCAGCCCGATCTGTCAATATTTTTTTATATGGAAAATGTTGGTTTATTTTTCTAAAGGATTCATTGTTAATACTAATTTCACCTAAAAATCCAAGATCTAAAGTGAAATGATTATGCTCCGTTTCAAAAGGATAGCTTAGTATAATATTATTATCTCGTAATCCATTTTCAATTTTCAAAAAACCTTCTGTTTCTTCATTTAATAAAGACGCATTATTGTTGTCAAATAAAATCATTTGTCGATCATCTATTGAGAATTTCCATTGTAAATGTTTCAATAAATTAACGCCTAAAATGTTTTTATACATCATATCATGTAGATGATTCGTTGAAGAAATACTAAAAAAAGAAGGATTGTTGAATTTTAAGGGAGGAATTTCAAAACTATCAAAATAATAAAGTGGAAATTTTTCTTTTTGTCCATACATATTCCTGGTTGATAAAGGAGACATCCCTAAATAATTGGAATTAATCTTTTTTATATCCTCCTCTTTTGCCAAACTGATTGCTTTTGTATCAATGATAAAATCCATATCATATTCGTTATTAATCTTAGCATTAATACAAAAATAACCTCGATCATCAATATTAACAGGAAGTGTAATTTTGAAACTATCAGGTAAATTACATCCGATTTCCATATTATTTTTTATGATTTTATATAAATTACATGATATATAAAAAGTAAAAAAGAAGGATATGAAAATTAATGATATGAATAATTTTAAAATAATTCGTTTCATTTTTTCGTTTTAATAGTCCAAAAGTATAAAACACCTTTGGACTACATGACTGTTCTTAATATCCTAATATTATTTCAATAATATCAGCAATTACTCTCAATACATCGGAAATAAGATTACCGCCTTCTACCAATTGCATTTCTTCAATACTCATTTCCTGTAAATTAAAATTTCCCATAATACTAATAAATTATTCTTCTACTCTATCCAAGCTTTTCGAAACCCGCTTCCTGCTATTTAAGGTTATCAGGAGACCTGTAAAATAATCAATTATTACTTGCAAGTATGTCTGTTTCTTTTACATCAGCAAAATTACGTCCGGTTTGTGCAATGAAATTGCACGGGAAGAATTATTTTCAATATTTCCGGCTAAAATAGTACGGGTAATATTCTTTCGGGACTTTATTTTTTTCGGTTTTCAGCCACCTTTCTTGCAACTATGTTATATTCAGAAAGAAACGCTTAGGTAGATACGATTCATTTTATTCGTTTATTTCTTCATAAAAGAAACCAATCTTGTCGGGATGATCCATTACTATCGTATTTTTGTCAAAGTTACGCAACATCCATAAAGCAATGAAGTCGCCAATTCCGCCAAGAATCAGACAACAGCCTAATAGCATGATAGTAAAATCATTGACGATATAAGCTATTATAGTAGGAATAAAACCCAGAATAATTGTCGGCATTAATATGGCGATTCTAAGTTGTTGCACATTGATAGCTTCCGAACAATGACAATAAGGGGCCAGCGCCTTCCATTTAATACCGAAATGAACAGATTTAAAACCGCCTTTAGTAAATAAAGCAAAACAGATTCCATGAATTAATTCATGAACAATAATAACAGAAATTAGAATGATAGCAAACCATATCGGATGAGGAGCGAATGAGCCTGTATCAGATCCGTCTTTTATAAAAAAATTATAAGGCGCTATGATGATAGGCGCTAAGATAAAGGAAAATAATAGCGCAATTAAATTAGCCGTTCTAAAACTCATCGTTTTTTCTTTCATATTTATTTAGTATTGTGAGGGTGTGTCAAAAGTCCCTTTAGATAATTTTAAAGTTACAAATTATAAGTTCATCAGTATTATATAGGGACTAATACTGCCTGAAAAGCCATTTTTATCTCTAAAAACAAAGATAA